>CAZKOY010000011.1:0-10397 GCA_964554495.1 uncultured Myxococcales bacterium | reverse complement strand
GCGGCGACGCAAACAAGGTCGGCAGCGGCGACGCAAACAAGGTCGGCAGCAGCGACGTAAACAAGACCACAAGCGTACAGACAGAGGCGCCGCAGCCCATGCGACGCTGGCTTCTGGCCGTGGTGGGCTTAAGCGGCCTGGTGCTTGGATTGTTGCCGTGGCTGCGGCACCGCCTGGCCGACTCGGTCTTGCCGGGTCTCGCGGGCTCGGGTGGCGTGACGGCTACAGCGGGCAGCCTCGATGCCGGAAGCAAGCTCGATGCGGCCGACATATCCAGCGTCAAAACCCCAGCCGCGATCCCGCCGATCAAAGTGGGCATCTTGCACTCGCTGACGGGCCCGCTCGCCATCAGCGAACGCCCGCTGGCCGATGCCGCCGAGCTAGCCATCGAAGAGGTCAACGAACAAGGCGGCGTGCTCAATCGCAAGCTTGAGCCCGTTGTTCTCGACGGAAAATCCGAGGTCACCAGCGATTCAGCCTTTGCCCGCGCGGCCAAGCGGCTGATCCACGAAGACAAGGTCGCCGTCGTCTTTGGCGGCTTCGGCTCGGCGGGACGCAAGACCATCACACCCTACTTCGTCGAAGCCGACATCCTGCTGTTCTATCCCGCTTCGTACGAGGGCTTAGAAGAGTCACCCAACATCGTCTATACCGGCGCCATCCCCAACCAGTTTGTGATTCCGGCGGTGCAGTGGCTGGCGACGCAGGGTCAGGTCAAGCGCGTGTTCCTGATCGGTACCGATGGTCTGCGCCCCCGCGCCATCGAGGCCATAGTCGAAGAAGAGGCCAGAAAGCTGCGCTGGAAGCTCGCCGGCTCGTACTTTGCGTTGGTTGGCGAGGTCGATTTTTCGGACGTCATCAAGAAGATCGCCAAGGCCAGGCCACAGCTCATCTTGAGTGCGCTCGTCGGCGATTCGAATGTCACGTTCATCAAGCAGCTTCACGCCGCCAAGCTCTCGCCCAGCAAAGTGCCCACGCTGTCGTTTGCGCTCAGCGAGATCGAGATCGCGCAGCTAGGTGACTTGGATCTCTCGGGCCACTACATCACGCGGGCCCACTTTCCCCAAGTCGAACCCAAGCCCAGTCCCGACGGCGAGAGCAACAAGCCCGTCGACAGCACCGCCAAGACAACGGCCAGCCCAGACAACGGGCCTGCAGCCCCTGCGCCGTCCCCGCAACCCGACAGCGAATTCGCGCGCCGCTTTCACAGAAAATACGGCGAGCATCGCGTGGTCAGCGATGGCATGGAGGCGGCCTACTACGGCGTGCATCTGTGGGCGCAAGCCGTCCGAGCCGCAGGCAGCGAAAACACACGCGCCGTGCGTCAGGTGCTGCGACAAAAACCGTTTGAGCTAAACGACGTCCGCTTGCGCGTCGACCCCAGCAATCAGCACACGTGGAAGACGCTGTATGTCGCCCGCATCGGCGAAAAAAATCAGACGTTCCCGGTCTTTAAGAGCCCCGAAGCGTTTCCCCCCATTCCGTTTCCTGGCGCCCGCACGCGCGCCGAATGGAACGTCTTTCTCGACGATCTGTACAAGCGCTGGGGCAACAACTGGGCCAACCCACTTAAGCCTTCGTATGGTTCCGCCAAGTGAGCGAATCTGAAAGCGCCTCAACCCGCACCACGGTCTTGGATCGCGTCCTTGTGTCCGCGCTGGGTCGACTTCTGGCCTTGGATGGCTTCACGGCCCGGCAGCTACCCAGTGTCTTAGGACGCGACCTGCTCGGAGGTCTGGTCTCGTTCCTGGTCACGCTGTCCTTCGGTCTGTCCTTTGCCGCCATGATCTTCACGGGAGATCTGAGCAGCAAGCTGCCACAGGGCATCAGCATGGCGCTTATGTGCGCGGGCGTGACGATCATCGTCATCGCGCTTTACAGTCCGTTTTACTTCGCCATCGCCGGTCCCGACTCGCGCCCCACCGCCGTACAAAGCACGCTCGCGGTGTCGCTGGTCGCTGTGCTCGGCGGCGGTCACAACGCCATCTCGGTCATGATGGTGGCCCTGGCCTTAAGCACCGCGCTGACCGGCGCTGCGCTCTACATGTTTGGCTCACTGGGCATGGGACGCTGGATTCGCTATGTGCCCTATCCCGTGATCTGCGGTTTCTTGGCGTCGACGGGCTGGGTGCTGACGCTCGGTGGCCTGCGCGTTATGTCGGACGTGCCGCTGCGCCTAGACACCTTGCATCGCTTTACCGAGTCGTTGCCGCAGCAGCGCCTGCTGGTCGGCCTGGCCTTCACCATCGTGTTCTGCATCGTCTTGTTTCGCAGCAAGCACTTCCTTTGGCTGCCGTCGCTGCTGATCAGCGGCACGCTGCTTACGCATGTGATGCTGGCGCTGCGCGGCATCCCCGTTGATGCGGCACAGAAGCAGGGCTGGCTTCTACACTTTGAAAAAGGCAGCGGCCTGTGGCTGCCGTATCACGAATACCGCGAAGTGCTTTCGTCGTTGCATCTGCTAAAGACACCGTTCTTTTCCGCGTTTGGCGGCGGCGTTCTGGTGCTGATCACGGTGTCGGCCATCGGCGCCCTAGTCACGGCCGCAGCCATCGAATTGTCGACGGGAAATGACGCCGATCTCGATCGCGAGCTAAAAGCCCATGGCGTGGCCAATGTGCTTTCCGGTTTGGTCGGTGGCTTGGTGGGCTGCAATGCCATCGTGCGCAGCGCGCTCAATCGCCAAGCCGGAGCCGCCAGTCGCCTAAGCGGCCTGATCGCAGGCGTGCTGTGCTTGGCGACGTACTTTCTTTATCCGCAGCTTATGGGCTTTATCGCGCGGCCCGTCATGGGCGCGACGCTGATGTACTTGGGTCTGCGCCTGCTTCTTGAATGGGCGTGGAAGTCGCGCAACCGCCTCGCGCGTACCGAGTACTTGGTGGTGATCGCGATCTTGGTGCTGATCATGCAGTTTGGATTCGTGATCGGCCTTTTGGTGGGACTGGTCGCTTCGTGCATCACCTTCGCCATCAGTTACAGCCGGGTCAGCGTGATCAAGAACGTCTTCACCGCCGACGAGCACAGCAGCAAAGTGCAGCGCTCGGCCGCTGAAGCCCGCATCTTGCGCGAGCGCGGCTCTCGCTATTCCATCCTGCGCCTGCGTGGCTATTTGTTCTTCGGATCGATCATCAACTTGATCGAAGACATTCGGCAGCAGATCGCCACGCGACGCCCCACCATCCGCGGACTGGTCTTGGATTTTCAGTACGTGACCGGCATGGATACCTCGTCGGCGTACACCTTCCTTAAGCTGCGTCAGACGCTTGACCGCTTCGACATTCAAGCGCTGTTCTGTTCCATGCGTCCCGATATCGAAGAGATGCTGCGCCGCGAAAAATGCCTGACCAATGACAAGCGCATCCTGGTCATGGAAGACATGGACCATGCGCTTGAGTGGTGCGAGCAGCACATCCTGGAAGAAGCCTCTTCGCAGTCGCGCGAGTTCCTGCCCATTCCGCAGTGGCTGGCCCGCGAGTTCGGCAGCGAGACCACCGCCCAGCGTTTCTTAGCGTATGTCGAGACCCTCGAACTAAAGCCCGGTGACTATCTATTCCGTCAAGGCGACAAAGCGGAAGAGGTCTATGTCATCGCCTCGGGCCGCGTCGGCATTTTTCTAGAGCTACCCAATCGCCCGCAGCTTCGCCTGCGCTCGGTGACATCGAACACCACGCTCGGCGAGATGGCGGTGTACCGCCAAGCAACGCGCTCGGCCTCGGTGATCTGCGAGGAACCAACCTGCGTCTATCGCGTGTCGCGGTCGGCGCTTTCGCGCATGGAAGACGAAGAGCCGAAGCTCGCCATCTTGTTCCACTGCTTCGTCGTGCGCACGCTCGCCGATCGCTTGGTCGGCTCGGATCGCACGATCGCCGCGCTGGAACGCTAGCCAACCTGTACGACGCGGCGACGCGTGGCTCGACGCATCAGCCAGCCGCAGAGCAAAAGACCCAGCGCCACGCTTCCTCCCTGCGGGGCAGCGGATCGCGTCGCTACTCCCGCCTGCGAGCAGCCAAGATAGGTGGTGTTGTAGATGCTGCCCTTGCTCGCCGGAATGCTCAGCGTCGCGCGCAGGCTGCCGCGGGCCGCAACCAACTGACGGCTCTGCGCCGCATCGTACGAATAGCGATACAGATCACCCGTAGTCTCGGTCGGAGAGCCGCTCGACTGCTGCGGCGCCCCGTCCAAGCTGAAGCTGGTGTACACGCCAAACACATCGCGCTGGCTGACATCACGCGCCCGCGAATACACCCAGATCGAGTGGTCTTTCTTGGGCTCGACGACGGTCTCGGGAACCAGGGACAAGCTCGCAAGCTCGCTCTCGGCAACACCGACGATGGGCAGCGTCGGGAATGGGCCGCTCTTTTGCCGCCAGTTCAGGGTGAAGCTGCCTGCGGCAAGCGGCTTTACGAACAGCCACTCAGTAAGCGGCGAGCCCGTTGTTGTGCGGTTTTCGATCTGCACCTGCGCGATCGGATCGAACTGGATCAGCCCACGACCGTACACACGCTGGCTGCCGGCGAAGTACGCGACACCAAAGACGCCGGTCGCTCCACTCAGCACGCGGGCCTCTTGCACCGTCGCCACGGCCGCGACGTCTTCCGTCACCATGCGGCGCGAGACATCTTCCTGCGTGCGCAGAAGACCATGCGCCAAGACCCGCACGCGATCGGGGGTGGCTACCGTGACCAAGGCGCTGTGCCGTTCTTTTCCCTCGCCATCGAGCAGGCGCAGCATCACCTGGCCTGGCGACAAGGCCGACACATCGGCGGCTCCCGTGCGGTCGCTGGTCGTCGTGTGCCCGGTGATGGCCAGCACGGCTGGCTGATCGCTGACCAGGCGCCAGCTCACCGTGGGCTCAGCGGTCCCGCTGTGCAGCGCGATGCGGACCTTGGTGCCCGTCGCGTACGGCACGCTCAAGTGATCATCCGAGGAGCGGCTCGGCTGCGGCCCGCCTTCGTCATCGTCGAGGTGCGGCGGCGAACCACAGGCGGCAAGCGGCGCGCTGAGCAGAAGCGCAAGCAGAAGGAAACGACCAGAAGAAGACACCGTAGGCTGTAAGCTAAGAGTTTTCATAGGCTGCATATAGCACACAGTGAAGGTTTGATTAATAACAATCACAACAAGCAGGTCTATTGGCCAATTCTCCGACGGCAGACCCATCCCCTGGAGACTGCCGGACCACCTCAGTCGGGGCGCTATGCGTTTCGCTACCCACAAAGTAGGGACACGCCCACAGACGCAACTCCTTGTGTCTGGCTGCGATGATAATGGGAAAATGCTTTCTCCCTAGATTGATATACTGATCACTAGCGCCTAAGTCCCTCGTCGGTGGGCACTGGATCTCGCTCGCATGTCTGGTCCCGTCTTTAGCCCCGGCACCGTGATCGCGGGCCGGTTTCAAATCGAGCAGCTGGTCAACAGCGGCGGCATGGGAGTGGTCTATCGCTGCCGCGATCGGCACGCGACCTCGGACGCAGCGGCCATCGTCGCGCTGAAGCTCTTGCGCGTGGACAACAGCGCCGCCGAGCACAGCGATCGCTTCATCCGCGAAGCCCGCCTGCTGTCAGCGCTGCATCACCCCGGCATCGTCTCGTACGTCGCCGATGGACAGCTCGATGACGGGCAGCACTATCTGGCGATGGAATGGCTCGACGGCGAAGACCTGGGACGCCGCCTGCAGCGCGGACCGCTCTCGCCACAAGACACGCTGATCTTTCTTGAGCGCCTCGCCGACATCCTGTCCCTCACCCACAGCCGCGGCATCATTCATCGAGACTTGAAGCCCACGAATCTGTTTCTGCCCGCCGGACGGCTGGAACAGGTCAAGGTGCTCGACTTTGGCATCGCGCGCGTCGTAGATGGCGGCGGCATGACGCAGACGGGTCTTATCGTCGGCACGCCCGCGTACATGGCGCCCGAACAAGCGCGAGGGCTGCGCGATATCTCGCCAGCGGCCGACATCTATTCGCTGGGCTGCATTGTCTATGAGTGTCTGACCGGGCAGCCGCCGTTTTGGGACAACCACGCGGGCAGCATGCTGGTGCGCGTGCTCTTTGAAGAGCCACCGCCCGTCGAGACCTTGTGCCCTGGACTGCCCGCATCGCTGGTCGAGCTTCTCGCGCGAATGATGGCCAAAGCGCCCGAGCAGAGGTTGCGCGATGGGGCAGCGCTGAGCGCGGCACTGCGCGAGCTTCGAAAACAACCAGATGCCCTGGCGCACCTGCCCGCCGCCCCCGTCCAGGTGACGCCTCCCGTCGAGGCAAGCTGGCTCTCGCGCACGCAGCAGAGCCTGCTTAGCGTCGTACTCGCAGCGCCGCCGCTGCAGCCCGGTGAGTCCAGCCAAGCCGAGACGCTGAGCCCCGCGGATCTGACACGACTACAGGCCGAGCTACGTCAGATTGGCACCCACGTCGAGCCGCTCGTCAACGGAACTCTTCTCGCCTCGGTTGCTGATTTCGGCAGCGCTGCAGACCAAGCGGACCTAGCCGCGCGAGCGGCGCTGACCATCAAGCGCGCGTGGCCTCAGGCGGTGGTCGCTCTCTCGACTGGACGCGGCACGTATCAAGCACACGAGGTCGTGGGCGATGTCGTCAGTCGGGCGGCGCGCCTTTCGATGCAGGCCTGGCCCGGCGACTGGCATGTGTCACCCGGCTGCTGTGTCGTCGCTGATGAAGTGAGCTCGCATCTCTTGGCCGATGGCTTCTCGCAAGAGCGGCATCCTGCGCTGTTCGGCGTCTGCTTGCAGCCGCGCGATGATCAAGCAGGCCCGGCGGCCCTGGCCCATCCGCAGTCTGCAGCGATGATTCCAAGCGTTGGACGCGAGGTCGAGCTGAGCTTTCTGCACAGCCAGCTTGTGCGCTGCACAGAAGACAGCAAAGCCTGCGTCATCTTGATCACCGGGGCCCCAGGCTTGGGCAAGTCGCGGCTGCTGCATGAGTTTCGTGCGCGCAGTCGAGAGCTGGGCCAGCCGCTGTCGATCCTCGCCACACAAGGCGAGCTCCGCGATGGAGGCGGGCCCTATTCGCTGGTGCAGCGCTTGCTGCTTTCGACGCTCGGTACAGCGATCCAGCCGGCGCGGGAAACCAGCGAGAAGCAGCCCGCGTCCAGCGCTCGCGCTTTGCTGCACGAGCGCCTAATGCGCTGGCTACCCGAAGATCAGCGCGAGTTCACCACCACGTTCCTGCTGCAGCTCTTCGATCCTCCCGCCGAATCGACGGACCGGCGGGTGCAGGCGCTGCTTACCGAGGCACGCACCGACCAGCGGCGCATGCATGCACACCTTAGCCAAGCCTTCGTCAGCTGGCTGGCCGCTGAGTGTGCTCACGCGCCGGTACTGCTGATTCTCGATGACCTGCAGTGGGGCGACCCGCTGAGCGTTGGGCTCATTGATGACGCGCTGCGCGGGCTGCGCGATGCCCCGCTGTTCGTACTGTCGCTGGCTTTGCCCGAGATCCGCAAGGCCTTCCCCAAGCTGTGGGCAGGTCAGCCCGTGCAAGAGCTACCGCTCAAGCCACTGGGGCGGCGTGCTTGTGAGCGCCTGATCCGACACGTCCTCGGCAGCGATGTGAACACCGAGCAGTTGAACCGCATCACCGAGTGCTCAGCCGGAAACCCATTCTTTCTGCACGAGCTATTGCATGCGCAAAAGAGCGGCCAGCATGAAGCCGCTGAGCAGACCATTGTCGCCATGCTGCAGGCGCGCATCGGTCGCTTGGACGAAGGACCGCGGCGCGTGCTGCTCGCGGCATCCATCTTTGGCTTGCAGTTTCAGCGCAGCGGGCTGCAGATGCTGCTTGGCATCCGGCCCAGCGACACACAGCTTGATCAAGACCTCGCGACCCTGATTCAGTCTGAGCTGATCGAGTCACACGCCTCTCGCAGCGATGCCGCGGATCGCGTCTATGGTTTCCGCGGTCCGCTGCTGCGACACGCGGCGTATCAGTTGCTTTCGGTCAACGCGCTTTTGGTGGGCCATCGCATGGCGGCTCGTTTTTTAGAGCGCTCGGATCACGTCGATCCTCTGCGCTTGGCCGAACACTTCCAGCGCGGTCGTGAGCCAGAAAAAGCCAGCCTGTATTTCCTGCGCGCAGCGGTCCAGCAGGCTCGCGCCAGCATGGGCGAGGCCACATTCGCGCTGTTTGACGAGGCAAAAAAACAGCTGGCCGGACTGCCTGACAGCGCTTCCCAGAAGCGCTTGCTGATCGACATCCTTTTGCATCGCATTCGCTTCGGCCTGCGCAGCTCGCATCAGTCTGAAAACCTGGCCTACCTAGACGAAGCGCAGATGCTGCTGCTCGGGCTGGAAGATCTGGATGAACACGATCGCAGCGATGACCTGCGCCGCGCCTGGGTTGAGCTTCTCAGCGGCCGCCTGTGCCTTCTAGAAGGACGCGTCTCAGAGGCGCTGCTGTACTGTCGTCGCGCACTGCCTGTGGCCGAGCCGCTGCAAGACGAAGCGCTGCTGGCGACCACGGAGTACACGCTGAGCATGGCGCTGATCCTGCAAGGCCGTCTGCGCGAAGCCCAGCCGCATCTTTCGCGCACACTCTGCCTTCTGCCGCACCTTGATTCCGAGCCTTCGCGCGTCACAGCCCAGGGCTTTTCAGCTCTGTCTCAGGTAGTACAGGGCAGTGGCCACGTGGCTGCGTCGAACCATGCCGAGATCTTTTCCCGCATGGCCGCGCCAGAGCAGCCAGCGCTCGTAGTGCTGGCTTCGCTGTTCCACGTCATCGCTCTTGCACTGGCCGCAGACAGCACCGCGGCCCTGCAGCAGGCTCTGCACATCGTGCCGTTGGCCGAGCGCTTGGGCGTACCGATCTTTTTGTATCCCCTGCACAGCGTGATTGCCTGGGCGCAGGCGCAGCAGGGCGAAGTCGATCTCGCGATGGCGCGACACGCTGCCGTGCGGGCGTTAGCGCAAGAGCCCGGTGCAGGCATCCTTTTTGGCGACTGGCTCGACGCGCTTCACGCTGACACGCTGCTGCGCTGTGGTCGCGCACAGCAGGCGCTGTACATGATCGAAAAGGCCCTGCCCCGCTGGCGACAAGAGCAACATCAGCTGGCCTTGGGCCTGGGTGAACAAACGGCAGGACTCGCCAAAAGCTGCCTCGACCCTGCGCGCACCGATGCAGTCAGCGCCCACTTTGAGCGAGCGCGCAGCCTGATGAAGAGCCACGGACAGGCGCTGCCCGCAGCTCGCCTGTGCCTAGAGTTGGCACAGCTCTGCCGACGCCGTGGCGAGCAAGCCCAAGCGGACGAGCTATACGCCGAGGCGCAGACCACGCTGGGCGCAGCGGGTTGGCTGCACGTGAGCAGCGAGATCGAGCAGGCCAGTCTACGCCTGCCGTGGTCGCCGCGGTCTACGTTGCCGGCGGCATCGGCTGCCAGCGACAAGCACCCGCCCAGCTAGCGCCGCATCTACCTCCATGCTGCGCAGCCATCGCGCAGCCGCTGATCCTATGGACAGGCCGCGTGAAATTCGTTGAAGCCACGCACCCAGTCAGCATCGCCGTAGCCACCGTCGCCGTTCGGGTCGCAGTAGCCACCGGGGAAGGTCATGGCGCAGCCGGGCGTGCGGGGTGGATAGTGGCAGAAGTTGTCGACCCCACTTCTGCAGGCGCAGCTTGGCGGCGGGGGCGTACCGGTAGTCCAGCCTAGCGACACCGAAGCTCCGCCCGTGTTTTCGTAATAGTCGAGCCGCAGATCGTGCCAGCCTGCGGACAGGCGCACGGTCGCCGAGATGCGCGTCGGCGCCATGTCGCGCCAAGCGTCGATGCGCAGCACGCCATCCACCCACAGCCGCACGCCATCGTCGCTTTCCGTCGTGAACAGATAGTCGCCGCTGCTTGCAAAGTACGCGCGGCGGGAAAACCGCAGAGCGAAGTCATCGCTTCCTGTGCAGCGTGAAGCAGCCCCGCTGCCGAAGCTTCGATCAAAACCACCGTCGGCACGCGCCGGCTCATAGCGCTGCTCACGCGTGCTGCCGACAAAGCTGCGGTTGTTCCAGATTTCAAGCTTCCACTTGTCGCTGGGTGTGCTGAGCGGCGTGTTGCTGCAGCTTGGCGGCGCGGTGCTGCCGCGGTTTTCGGGGTTGCGAAACTCTTCGCTCAAGTCAGCACGCGCCAGCGCCAAGCGGCCCCCCCCGCGCAACGAGAAGTCGCCCCAGCCCCCGTCATCGCGATCGACGAACCAACATAGCGCCCGCACTTCCGGCTTGCTGCCGCGGCTGCGGTTGTAATCCCGCACGACGGCAAACGCTTCGTTCAACCAGCCGTCGCGATAGTTGTGGACCGGCGTGTATGGACTGCGCAGCGCTGGTCCGGTGAACGTATTCGTCTCGGTGATATAGACCAGCTTGCCGTTCCAGCGCGGAGACACGCGATCGATCTGTTCTTTGAAGC
>CAZKOY010000010.1:0-70551 GCA_964554495.1 uncultured Myxococcales bacterium | reverse complement strand
TCCAGACCGGCAAGATCGAGCGCTGGACCGCGAGCGAGACCGGTGGCATGGACACTAGCCAGTTCGTCGAGCCGCAGCTTGTCACCTGGAAGAGCTTCGACGGACGCCCGATCAGCGGCTTCCTGTACCTGCCGCCCAAGCGCTTTGCTGGCAAGCGCCCAGTCATCGTCAACATCCACGGCGGACCCGAGGCGCAGTCGCGACCGCACTTCATGGGCCGCCTGAACTTCTATATGAACGAGCTAGGCATCGCCGTGCTGTTCCCCAACGTCCGCGGCTCGACGGGATATGGCAAGAGCTTTCTCAAAGCCGATGACGGCTTCAACCGCGAGGCATCGTACAAAGATGCTGAGTCGCTGTATCTGTGGCTTAAGCAGCAGCCGAACATCGACGGCGACCGCATCTTGGTCACGGGCGGCAGCTATGGCGGACACATGACGCTGGTCGCTGCAACGCACCACACGCAGCATATTCGTGCCGCCCTGGCCATCGTCGGCATGTCGAACTTGGTGACGTTCTTGGAACGCACCGAGGGGTATCGCCGCGATCTGCGCCGCGTCGAGTACGGCGACGAGCGCGACCCCAAGATGCGCGAGTTCCTGTTGCGCATCGCTCCGCTCAATCGGGCTGGCGACGTCAAGAAACCCCTGTTTATCGTGCAGGGCCTAAACGATCCGCGCGTCCCGGCCAGCGAGGCCGAGCAGATGGTGCGCACGGTTCGCGACAAGGGCGTGCCCGTCTGGTACCTGCTGGCCAAAGACGAGGGCCATGGCTTTGCGAAGAAGCGTAACCAGGACTTCCTGTTTTACGCGTCGATCTTGTTCATGCAGCAGCACCTTCTGAACTAGGCGCGCTGTGCGGCGGGCTTGCTGCGTCGACGCAGCCGCAGGATGCCGGCCGCCACCAGCAGAAGCGGTGACAGCAGGCCTGCGGTTCCTGCGTGTGAGTGCGCCCCAACTTGGCAGCTACAGCCGGTCGTGGCGAGGCCTCCGCCTGTGCCGTCGGGATTTCCGCTGCCGCCGCCGTTGGGATCCGGCGGGGGCTCGACGCAGAAGCCATCTACGCACTGCGCCGTCGCGGTCAAGCAGCGGTTGTCAGGACACGGCACGCCTTTGCAGAAGCTGACGTCCCCGGTGCTCGCGATGCCCGCTAGCTTGTCCAGGGCCGCTTCTAGCTCGGCTTGATCGTTGGCGGCATAGAACTTCAGCGTTCCCGTTGGGTTCGGCAGGCCACCGGCCGTCGCAAAGCTGTTCAGCGAAGCCTGCGCCGTCGCGTTCGTCCCAACGTCGAAGCCAACCACATACGTTGGGACTTTCTTGCTGTAAAGCTCGGTCAGGTACTTCACCGTCAGCGGGTCGGCCGTGGTCCGCCCGCCACTGCAGTTGCCCGACTGCGCACCGTCGGTAATCAGTACCACGAAGCTGCGTCGCTCAGTGCTGTACAGCGCTGGGTCTGCCCCTGCCTGCTTGATTCCCTCATCGATGTTGGTGACGCACGGAGCCCCCGGCGTGTTGCTCGCAAGCTGCGTCATCACGGCTTGCTCGTTGTTCGGGGCCGGAGACAGGTGCGGCGTCGTCTGCACGCACTGCGGCGTCATCACTCCTTTGTCGGGAAACATGCCCAACCCAAAGCGCAGCTTTCCCGCGTGCTTGGTCGTTAGGTTTCTGATCGCATCGACGGCAATCGCCCATCGCGTCTTGCCCATGATGCTGTTCTGCGTCATCGAGCACGAGCGGTCGAGCACGATATGCAGGTTCGAGATGCAGTCTGCCGCGGCGCTCGGCGACGCATAGAAGAGCCCTCCGAGTGCAAGCGAGACCCCAATCCGCTGAGCTGTGTTCATCTGGTCCTCCTAAGCCATCGAATGTGGCGCCACAGCGCGTCCCTTCTTGTCGCCGCGTTCGGGCCACACGAGCCGCCTGCGGAGCCTAGAGCCGAGGCGCGGAAAAACCACCTCGGCCCGTGGCTAAAGTGTACGCCGCAAGCGATGGACAACGGGAACAAGTCGCGCCCGCGTCTCGGGCTGCGCTCAGCGAACGCGCCGACTTTGCGGAACGCGATCCGGCCATCGCTTCGACATGGCCTCGCGCAGGGTCGCCGCGATATGGCTCCACGCTCTGTCGGAATTGGAACTGCCGATGGGCTCTTCCTTGCTGGGCAGCCACACCAGATCGCCGAATGAAAGATCGCCCGTGACCCCAATCCACGAGACATAGATCGGCACCACCACCACGTCCTCGGCCGCTTTTCTCTGCATGGCCGTGTTCACCGCGCGAACGAATTCGGGATCATCCGCCGCGTTTGCCGTAATGAGGAACAGGATGATGTCGGCCTCTGCCAGTCTCTGACGATGGATTTGCTCGGGCTGACTGCCGAGAGGAACGTTCAGTTTTTTTTCCCAAGTCAGCCACTTGGCATTCGTCTGAACCTGCAGGTGCTTCTCGATGTGCTCGACCGCGTCGCGATCTTTGGCCGCGCAGCAACAGTACACGCGGATCTTTTGCGGCAGTGGCTTGGTTCCCAAGATGCGCAGCGAAGCGATGTTCGATGACTTCTGCTGCGCTGCACTCAGATGACTCTGGATCGCGCGCAGACTCTCGCACAGCCGCGGCAGGATCGCAGCGTCCCCAGGTGCCGACAAAAGAGGAATGAGGACATTCTGCAGCTCCACAGCGACCGTATGCGGGAACACCGTAGCCGTTCCCTTCGCTGCAAAGATCTGCTGCAAGGCCTGCTGGGCATCGGGGCCAAGCGACGCGTCGGCGATCAGCTCATCGGACAAGAGCAGCTTGTCAACGTCGGGGCCCACCGCGAACAGCGGCTGCCCAGTGCGCTGAATGGCAAGCTCGTTGCACTTCACATACAAAGACCGAATCTGCTGCAGAAGCTCGGCCCGCTGCGCTCGCAGGCTGGGCAGCTCTGCTGCTGCGCGGCTGCGCGCGACATGCGCCGCAAGGACATTCCTTTCTTTTTCCGAAAGCGCGGGAAGCTTGGGGGGCTGCTGCGAATCCAACGTGCTAGTGATGCCGGCCGCGATCTCGTCAAAGTATCGACGCAGCGCCGACGCTTCGCTGAAATCGAAGCAGTGCCCACCACCAGCTGCTGCGATCTTCTTCAGCAGATCATGCCGCGGGATGTCGGTAGGCCGCGGTGCCTGATTCGGATTGCGGACCTTCCACCACTCCTCGAAATTGGCGCGCGTACCTATGCCAATCGCATACAGATGAATGTCTTCTTCCAGACGTAGCTGGCTCATCAACGAAACGGGATCGTTTAGGAACTGCACCGTCCTACCGTAGCGATCGGCCTCGTCTTCGTCCTGTTCGGAATGTGCGCCATCCGAGATCAAGATGAACAGCCGATCGTTTCCGGCCTTGCCGTAGCGCCGCAGGTGTTCCGCACCCATGTGCAGAGCCTGTCCGATATCGGTTCCCGGTCCCGGCTGAGGCGTCAGTTCGTCTGTCGCAGCCAGGAATTCTTGGAACACTTCTGGACTTGCCTCGGGATCCAGATCTTGCAGACCGCCGGAGCGGGGAAAAAGGACGCTGCTCTGCGTTGTGAATCCAAGCAGTGCCAAGCGCAGGATCGGACCCGGACGCTGCCAGATTCCTTTTAGGGTGCGCAGCGCTTGCTTCAGCGCCGCGATCCGCTGCACGCGGCGACCTGCCTTTTCGTCCAGCAGATCTTCGTTGCTCATCGAGCCACTGCAGTCTGCCAGAATGACGATGTCGACCCCGGCCCGCGCACGGGGGGAACGGACTTTCAAGCGCGTCTGTGCCGTGATCTCAAAGATCGTGCTGGCCTTGTCGCGCGGCAGAAGCTCAGCGACTTGGTACGGTGAGCCATGCGCATGAACCGTCGCGGGGGAAAGAGATTTCCGTCCCTCAGCAACCCAGAACAGGCGCCCCCCCAGGCTGGGATGGTTGTTCAGATCGCGGGTCACATCCGTCAGGTTTCGCTCATCCAGTGCGCGCAGGTGTAACTCGGTCGCCTGCACATGTGCGAAGCCATCGAGTTCCAGGGAAAAAGGAAGGTCACTGGATACCACCAGATCTAGCTCGTCCGCGAGATCCGACGAGATAGCGAGCGTGTTTTTAGGAACCTCGGAACACGGAATGACGTGAACCGGATGCCGGCGCAGTCCGCCATCGCCGCTTGTCGCAGAGAACAGGCCAACCGTTGGCTGCGTGCTGCCCACGGATTCAGGATGCACCGCGACTCTAGACCCTGAAATCAGCGATCCGTCGGGAATCACCACGAGTTCGAAGTGGATATGGCTACCCATCGTTGCCATCTGCAAGCCTCCGCTTCTCGGCAATGATTCTCACCTCGTGACCCGTACGCCGCGCATAAATATTTCGCGCCGAAAGTAGCTGGCCAAAGGCATCGTGGGGCAGATCCCGCACGACCAGCACGGCGCCGCGCTTCGGATTGGCTGGCCGATAGTCAACCAGCCGAATCTGCGCGGCCGATGCCGAAGCCCATCGGTTGGAACGAAGGATCGCGCGAAGCTCGTCGCAGAGCTTTTCGCCGGCCTCTTGATCGCGCTCGTCTGCCCGCAGGTCTTTTGGGCGCTGCGTCTCGTTGCGTTCCAGCAGGCGCAGCATCTGAGGATGCAGGCGACTGCGGCTCTGGCTGCGCACCACATCCTGATGCAGCTTGGCAAGCCAGGCATCAAAGGCAGTGAGTGGATAGCGAACATCGCTGCGAATTTGCCGAAAGATCCAGCCCACCGACTGCAACTTGGGAATGTCGATCCAGTGCTCGCGCAGATTCCTATTTCTCAGTCGGGAATTACGCAGCGCCGTGCCCGCCACCAACTGATAGATCGCATCGGCATTGTCCCATCGGGACGGATCTCGATGATCCTGGCAGTGGACCAGCCCAGGCTCGCGATCGCCGTAGATCTGCCAGCGCCACGCGTGCTCGGGGCAGATGCGCTTGGCACAGCGCTTTGCGGTGACTCGATCGATGTATTCGCAGCGCAGAACCCCCAACAGTCGACACGCCGCGTCGAAGCTACAGGCCGGGTACTTTTTCTCATAGCAGGCGCGGCACAGACTCCGATGTCTCTGTGTGGCGCTGGCGCTGCGTTGGCTTTCACAACTGGGTGTTCCACACTCGCTGCAATAGAACGCCGCCGGCTGATCACAGCCACACAGGCAACGCGGGCGGTGGCGATCGCAGGTCACGCGCAGCGAGCCATCGCGACGCAGACAGCCGTCCAAAAAGACCGCGTGCGCGGCGCAGATGCGAGCCTCGCTGGCCGGGCCGCAGAGCGGGCACCACAGCGAGCCAAGCTCCGTTCTTCCCTGCTGCGCACATACGCGACAACGGAACAGAGCAGCCGGGGGTTCCAGCACGGAATGAACCGAGACGAGCGCATCATGCGCAAGCGTCAGCGCGCCGTGCATCATCGGCTGGACGCGCACCAAACCGTATGGCTCAAGCTGCACGGCGGCTGGTTCGCCCGTCGGAAACGGACCGACCAGCCGCGCATGCAGACGTTGCCACAGCTCGATCCACTGCGCAGAGTCTTGCGGCCGCTCCGAGCACGCGCGCAGGTCCAGCAGGATCTCGGCGTCTGTGGAGTTCGTCATGACACCCCTCCTGACTCGTTTCGCTCGGCACACTCAGCGGCTGAAGCGGTCGAGCCGAGCAGGATGCCCCAGCGATGTTCGGCCAGCGCGGCCGCTTCGCGCGTCTGCGGGTTTTCATGAGGGCCGACGAGCAGCCCGATCGCCTGCGCCGGCTGCGTCACAAGCTCGCTGACTCGCTCGATGAAGCGACCATCCTGCACCTGGCGAAAGAGCGCGCGGCACAGCTCGCTTTCCGTCTGAATTGCCGGGCGCCCTAGCTGTCGCAGAAGCGGCCCGTGAACAAGTGGCGCCAGCTCGTGGTACGCGACTTCCAAGACCTGCAGCTCTTCTCGCAGATCCATCACCAGATCCAGCGCAGCATCACGCAGACTGCGTTGCTGGGTTCGCTGCGGACCGCACCACGCGGCTAGGCCAGAAGCGACCGCCCGTGCTCGATCTTGTTCCAGCCAGTCCTGCGCGATCATCGGGACGTCTTGTCCTTGTCGCGCCATCCGGCGAGCCCGAATCAGCAAGGCCTGCAGCACGATGGCGTGGGCGCGTACGCTTGGCCACAGGGCTTGCCCATCAATGGCGCGAACCTCGACGGCGTGCCGGCTTGATTCCGAATTCGTCCGCGGATTCACGTCCAGGAAAGCAAGCGATGGCACCCCTCCATCCCGCTGCAACACCGGCTCTAGAACATCCAGAAAGCGCGGATCGGTCGAATGAAAATAGCGTGCCGCGACGTGGCGACGACTGCTGGAAAGCCGACGAGACCCCAGCGTTTCCACTCCCAAGGGACTGACCCCTGCTCGCCCAGACAGAGCGATCAGCTCAGGAAGATACAGCCGCAGCAAGTTGCAGCAGGTGGCCTGTTCGATGACGTCAGCCGCGTGCAAGACATGGGAATCACCGCAGGTCGGAAATGGGATTCGGCGATCGGAATCAGCGCGTACCGCATTCGGAAGCAGCACGCCACCTCGATCTTTGACTTCCTGGGCCACGCGCTGCGTGAGGGCCAGCAGATCCTGAAAGATCCGCTCGCGCGCTTGTTCTGTGTGCAGCCAAAGCGGGCCGGTATGCAGCGCGATGGCGGTCGGATGCTCGTTGTTTCGCTGGATGCGCACCGAAGTCTGACGATGCGAGAGCCAGCGACCCGATTCCGTCGGAATCAGCGCGGCGATCACGTCGCTGGCAGCGGGTCCACCTGGCTGGCTGGCCACAACATACCCCTTGCCAATGCTCTGCATCGAGGGTCCATAGAGGTATAGCCGAGTCAACATCGTCACCTCCAACGTGGGTCAGGCCGACCGCCTAGTGCATTGCAGAATGGGCGGCATCCCAGACCGCTGAACGGGGCTCTACGGCTTGTGCAGCACCGTCGGGAACGATCCACAGGATGGGATTCTCTTTGGCTTTGAACAAGGCACCGATGCCGGCTGACATATCACCCATATCTGGGGCATCTGCGGCATCCGCAGCATCCGCGGTCGAGGTGGGGCCATCGCTCGCTTCACCGTGGCCGGCCTGTTGATCGGGCGCCAGCAGATCCGGCGCCTCGTCTCGCGCGCTGCTCAGGTCTGATGGCCCCATGTCGGCCGGCTCGGCATCGGCTGTTGCAAAGTCGATCGGCGGTAGCGACAGCGATGAGGCCGGTGCCATATCGGACGGTGGCGAAACGTATGTGTCGAGCAGCGTTCGCAAGATCGGCCCCACCCGATCGCGATGGAAGATCCCCACTGCACCCAGCGACAGAAGCAAGAGCCCCACGACCCACCAGCCACCGGCCCGCCGCGGGGTCGGTGGCTGCGGCTGCCTTTGGGAAACAGCGTGCTGCGTCAAGGCTGCACCGGGATCTGGAGCCGACATAGGAATCGGTGATGCATTGAAATTAGGATTTTGATTCGCATTAAGAACAGAATTTGAATTAGGATTGTGAACAGAATGTGAAATAGGACTCGAAACAGATTTTGGCGTGACACTAGAAATGGGGGCCACATCGATGAAGCTCGGGGACTTTGTCAGCGCTTCATAGCGGCACCATGGGCACTCGTTCCCGAGAGTCTTGTCATAGAAATGAGCGCTGACACGCCCACAGCGATTCAGATACTGATCGGGCTGGCTGACGGCTTCCAAGGCTTCCCGCCAATCGAAGGCCGTTGGACGCTTGGCGGGGGAATCGTGGCCCTCTTCGAAACAGCGGACAAAGAGCTCGCGCACGATCGCGGGCAGCGCTTGCCACAGCCACTGCCCACGGACATACGGCTTGTATGGGGCGCGTGGTTTCTTGGCAAATGGGAAGTACCCAAGCTGCATCTTCTGCTGATGATCCACGGGTGGCTCAGCACCGCTTCCGCTGTATTCACTGAAAAACGGATGCAGCCCGTCTTGCAGCAGCAGGAACAACAACACACCTAGCGAATACCAGTCATAGCTCGTCGGCAGCCGCATGCCCCGCTCGGCCAGTCGTGGCCGTTCAGGGGGGCTGTACTCTTCGGAATAGACGCGACAGGGAAAGAGCTGTCCGCCCAGCGGAACCTGAAAGGAATCGGTATCAATGATGGTCACCTGCAAGGATCGCAGCTGAACCAAGACATTTTGATCCTTGATGTCACCGATGACATAGCCCTTTGAGTGCAGCAGGGAAACGGCTTTTGCCAGCCGTGCCCCGACGACAAAGAGCTGTCGATAGTCGCAGGCGATGCGGTGGTCGATTCGTTCACTGCCGTGAGCCAGCCGGTACAGCGTCGTGTCGCTTTGCACAAGCGGCATCAAGTACCCATAGGTGTCCGGCGATCCGTCGGCGCTGCGCAGAATATCGGCGGGCCAGGTAAAGGAATGCTGCTGGCTGAGCGTGTGCCCGATGTCTTCAGGAGGATTGGCCAGCATCGCATCGAGCTTTTCGATGTGTCGGCGAAAGCTCTGCCGACGCAGTGCAAGCCAGGCCTCGCGCTCTGCTTTGGGAATGGGCACGCGCTGCGTCTGAAGTTCCTTTTTCCAGTGCGCTTCCGCATCCGCCAGGTGAAAGATCTTGGCCGCCTGGCGCATATTCCTTTGTTCGACCAGAAAGACGCGGCCTTCTCCTCCCTTACCCAGAGGCGTCTGGTCGAGATCGATGTCGATCCGCCGTCCGCTTCGTGCAGCTATGAACGCGGCCATCGCCTACCTCTTTATGCTGGCCAGTACCAGCGCGCAGTCGTCGTCAGCCAGCTCGCTGACCGGCGGGGTCGAAAGAAAGGTATGCAGCGCCTGCTCGGCCGGTGCTTGTTCGGCTTGGCTCGCGGCGAAGTCGAACAAGGGATGGAAAAAAGGACCGTGCGGTGCATTGCTTCCCGGCGTCGTTGAGATGACTTCTAGACCATCGGTAACCACCGCCAGCTCGGACCACGGCCCGACAAACGATCCCAGCACGGCATGGCGGATGGCGTCCTGCGAACAAAGGAAGACGGTCTCGTTGGCGAAGCGTCCGCGCTGGGCAGCCCCCAGGCGCAGCAGCGTACGCGACGCCTCGCGCAGGACGATGGCCCCGTCGCCAATCTGCAGCGATGTCACCTGACTGGGCGTTGCAGCCACCAGCAAGAGCGTGCTGGCCAGATGGCTTTCAGGTACCTGCCGCCGATCGGCCTCGTCGCGCACGGCTGCGCTCGCTCGCTCGGCAGCCTCGACCAGCAGGCCATGGCTTGGCTGCGCGCTCGCTTTCTGCAGGCACTCGGCCAAAGCATGCACCGCGGACTGTACCGCCATGGCGGCGCCTGCCTCTGCCGCTTCGGCCGAGCCTGCGCCGTCAGCAACTGCGACAAGCAGCACGCCATGCGACGTCACGTTCCAGCAGAGCTTGTCCTGGCAGGCTTGGCCGCGCTTGCGGTGTATGACCCCTGGGATCGAAGCGGAATAGACGCGAAAACACGCAGCACTCATGGCTTGCGGGGCCTCGCTGGCTAGGATTCAAACGGCGCGTCTGAGTCGTGCTCTTCATGCAGCAGCACCGGGGGCACATGGACGCTGGGCGGCCGCGAGACGTAGCCGACGATCGACCCGGAAATGAACTTGAACAGATCGGAAAACGCGAGCTCTTTCAGCTTGTGCGCGCAGCCTGGGGCAATGCGCTGCAGCAGGGCCATGTCGGCGCCTTGCACGCCGATGGCATGGAACAGCAGCCGCTCTTGCTTCACCAAGCTGCCAATCTCGGCCACGACCTGATCCATGGCGTCGCTGGGCTCGCCTTCGGGACGACCGTCGGTGATCAGAAACATCCACGGGCGGTAATAGGCCTGCTGGTTCGCGCGCAGCGCCGCTTCCCGCTTTTTCAGCGTCTGCAGCGCCAGGCTCAGCCCGGCCCCCATGACGGTATGCCCTTTGACTTTGAGGGTGGGCGCTTGGAAGCGGTTGGCTCGTGTGAAGTCCTGGACGCAGCTCGCCTGGCTATCAAAGGTCACGATCGCGACCTCGACGCGCTTTTTGGCAAGCTCGTCGTCGACCAGCTCGCGTTGGAACGTGACGAGGCCTTGGTTCAGCTCGGCGATGGGCTTGTCGCGCATCGACCCGGACGTGTCCAGTACCAAGACACAAGGACAGCGCGGATGGTTGTCAACGGGCTCGGCGTAGACGGAAATGGACGGACTCGAAGTGGAGGAACTCGACATGTGACAACCTCCTTGGTGGGTGTGCGTTGCCGATTGTTTTTTCGGTTCAGCGGGGGCGGGAAGAAGCCGACAGCGCAGAACTATACGAACTGCGGGCGCTGAGTTTGACGGCTGCGATGGTATTTGTGGAACGCGCTCGGTATCGTGCCCGGCGCGCCTGCAAAACGCAGCATCGGAGTTCACATGTCCACGCCCACCACGCACCTCGCACAGACCTCGGACTTTGCATTCGTTGAAGAGCTTCTGACGTATGGCGAGGGCTACGCGCCGCAGCCCGGCGATCTGGTTCGCTTTGAGCCAGAGGATCTGGCGACCAAGAGCGGCGAGACCTTTCCCAGCCGGACGGCCCGAGTGGTGTCCTGCGAGGGCGAATCGATCGTGCTTCGCGACGAAGAGACCGGATACCAAGACGAAATCACGGAGTACGCTTGGTTTCACGTCCTTGAATCCCCTGGGATCGCGGGCATCTGGGAAAATCACCTGCGCCGCAGCCATCCCGATGGCGTGGCCTTTGCCGATGGCGTGGTCGACCCGGCGCTGATCACGCGCCTGCGGGCCGGCGTGCAGCGCCTGATTTCCGAAGAGCCGGTGGACTATCACCCTGGGTCGGGAACCCGTGTGCGCGATCTGGTTCACCCGTCGCTGTATCCGTATATCGAGGGACGCACAGCGCTCTTGCGCAGCGTTCCTAGGCGCGAGGCTCCGAGCTATGACCGCTTCGGGCGACCGTTTGAGGGCTCGCGCTATCAGTGGCTGCCGACGCCGTTTCGCGTCGGGGCTGACGGAACGGTGCAGATCGAGCACCCGATCAACAACCTCGATCGCAGCCGTCACGGAGCGCTGTATCACGATCTGGCGACGCTGTTTCAGACAGCGCTGCCACTGTTTGAAAGCGTCGTTGGCTATGTCGAGCACACCAAGTTCTTCTGCGAAGAGTGCGAGGACATCGAGCACGAAGGCGAGCTACCCGAGTCATCGGGTCGCAAGGCGGAGCCAGCCCCCCGCGCCTCGCTGCGCGGACGTGAGCTTTTGGTCATCCCAAAGATTGTTGAATACCGTCTGTCAGCCGGAGAAACGCACGAAGGCGTGTGGCACGTCGAGGGCATGAGCCACGAGCACATCGTGGCCACCTGTGTGTACATCCTTCATCGGAACGAGGCTCTGGTCGGGGGCGAGCTACGCTTCAAGCGCGCCTACACCATCGAGGAAGCGGGCCGACTGTTCTGGAACATCGACCAATCGCGCCCATCGCCAATCGAGGAGATGGTGAACGAGGGCACGATTCCCCTGGGCAGCCTAGAGACGCCCGAGGGTCGGCTCTTGGTGTTTCCCAACTCGCATATCCACAAGCTCAGCACGCTGAGCTTGGCCGCTGGCGCAGCCGAGGGGACGCGACGCGTCATCGTGTTCTGGCTGGTCGATCCTGGTGTGCAGATCCCGTCGACAGCTGACGTGGCGCCGCAGCAGGGCAGC
The DNA here is from genome assembly GCA_964554495.1 of uncultured Myxococcales bacterium. Taxonomy (GTDB): domain Bacteria; phylum Myxococcota_A; class Polyangia; order Palsa-1104; family JAEUJZ01; genus JAEUJZ01. The sequence continues at coordinate 58,856 of CAZKOY010000010.1, read as the reverse complement.
ATCTCGCACGAAGAAGCGCTCGCCATCCGGCTGGAGCTTATGGAGGAGCGCAAGCGCCACAAGCAGACGCTGAACGTGCGCGCCGTAAGCCTGTGCGAGCACTGAGACGGTCGCCCAGCGGCTAGGTCGGCGCCAAAGCCCGTCGCTGCGCAGCTTTAGACGACGCGACGGGCCCAGCGACCGCGACGGAACAGCAGGCCGCCGGCAATGGCATGGAACGAAAACGCCAAGGTAACGGCCAAGGGGACTCCGACGATGCCTAGCGAAGAATACTTGGCCAAGATCCAGGCTGCAGGTAGTTGTCCGCACCAAAAGCAGACGATGTTTAGAAACATCGGCGTCCATGCATCGCCTGCTCCGTTGAAGGCCTGGGAAAAGACCATGCCGTAGGCGTAGAACAGATACCCCGACGCGATGATGCGCAGGCAGCTTGTTGCGATATCACGCACCGCCGGATCGTCGGTGAAGAAGCTGGCGATGGGGCCGGGCAAGAGCACGAAGCAGAGCCCGACCAAGCCCATGACGCAGCAGTTGATAAAGCCGGCGCGCCACACCGACTGGCGGGCGCGCTCGGGATTCTTGGCCCCGAGCGACTGACCGACCAGCGTCGCTGCGGCATTGGCGATGCCCCAGCACGGCAGCAGGCCAAAGATGATGACGCGGATGCCGATGGTGTACCCGGCCACGGCCACCGCTCCGAAGCTGGACATGAGGCGCGTCGTGCCAATCCAGCTTGCCGTCGAGACAAAGTGCTGCAGCGTGCCCGCCCCGGACAGCGACAGCAGGCGCCGCATCACGCCAAGGTTGACCTCGATGTGGCTGCGGCCGACGCGCAAGTGCCGGCTGTGCCGCGCCAGGCGATAAAGCTGATACAGCACGCCCAGGCTGCGGCCGGTGGTCGTGGCGATGGCGGCGCCTTCCACGCCCAGCTTGGGAAACGGCCCCAGACCGAAGATCAGACAGGGGCCGAGCAGCATATTGAACGTGTTGGCAAAGATCAGCGTGCGCATGGCCACCGTCGCGTCGCCTGCTCCGCGAAAGGCGGCATTGATGATGAACAGCAGCACCAAGCTGCCCGATCCGCCGAGCATGACGCGTGTGAAGCCAGCGCCCGTCGCCACCACGTCATCGTCGGCTCCCATCAGGCGCAGCAGCGACTCGGCATGCGCGGATCCAAGGACGCCAAACAGGATCGACAGCAGGCCACCGATCAAGATGCCCTGGACCGCCGCACGCGCGGCTCCATCGGGATCTTTTTCGCCGATGCGTCGGGCCACCATGGCCGTGACGCCGATCGAAAGCCCCATGGCCAGCGTCTCAAGCACCGTGATCAGGGACTCGGTCAGGCCCACCGTCGCCACCGCGTTCTTTCCCAGGCGCGAGACCCAGAAGATGTCGACGATGGCGAACAGCGACTCCATCAGCATCTCGATCACCATCGGCACGGCCAAAAGGACGATGGCGTCGGTCAGCGGACCCGTCGTGTAGTCGGCGTGGTCGCCGCGAAGGGCTTCGGAAATAGTTCGCGCCAGCTTGCGCAGACGAATGAAATTGCCCATGTCAGGATGAATCCGAATCGAGGGCCAAAGCCCACGTCCAAGCGTCCGCGCCCGCTCGCGTCAGACGCCGCATTAGGTCACAACCTCATCACGGTTGTCAGCGGGGGGGTCTGCAGACTACTTTGGTTTTCATCCTTTTTCTAGGGGCCTTGCCGCCGTGACCATGAACCCTACCCTGCTTCTGTCGACCGCATCGGCTTCGTCCCCCGCCACCGTTTCGATCGCGCTTCTGGGAAGCGGCCCCGCGACCGGGAAAGAAATGGACCTGTTTCAGCTGGTCCTGTCGTCGGGCGGGGTGGTGTTGTTCGTGCTCTTCCTGCTGATCGCGTTCTTTGTCGTGACGACGTTTGTCATCGGCTACAAGGCCTTTCAGATCACGCGTGCCGCGCGCGAGACCGATGCGTTCTTGGACGCCTTCTTTCAGAACAAGAAGCTCGAAGCGCTGCACGAACAAGCGCGCGGATTGCATCGTTCACCCGTCGCTGCCATGTTCCGAGCTGGGTATCTAGAGCTCAAGCGTTTGAGCCGGCGTACCGGCAAAGATGGCGCGTCGGCGGCCGAGGAATCCGGTCCACCCGAGGGCGCGGATGAAGGCGGGTTGGAAAACATCGAGCGCGCCCTGCGGCGCAGCGCCATCGCCGAGCAGACCGAGCTTGAGAGCCTGACGCCGCTCCTGGCCACCGTCGGTTCGTCGGCGCCGTTCGTCGGACTTTTCGGCACGGTCTGGGGCATCATGGATGCCTTTCGCAACATCGGCGCCAAGGGCTCGGCCAACCTGGCCACCGTCGCACCGGGCATTGCTGAAGCCCTGATCGCAACGGCCATCGGCTTGGTCGCAGCCATCCCGGCGGTCATGGCGTACAACTACTTCGCCCGGAAGATCAAAGTCCTGACCAACGAGATGGACACCTTCCACAACGACTTTCTAAACTTGGTCAAGCGCTCGTACCTGCGGTGATCGGGCGAGGGGGCCCACGACAGATGACGGCTTTGCGTGCTGCGCCAAGACGGCAAACCCTAGGTCGCTTGGCGGGCCTTCTGCTTCTGTTTTGTTCGCTCGGCTTCGACGCGGCCGGGGCAGGTCCACCGCCTGTGGCAGCCGCGACGGGAATCGAGCTTAGTCTGCACAGCACCCCGGCGGATGCGTTGACCTCGGTCCTGGGCCGTGCCGAGCGCGAGACCGGCCTGGGCGTGGTGGCCTTTGGCGAGTATCACCAGACCAACGCCACCGCCAAGAAAGGGGCACCGGTCTCGTCGCTGCGTCGCTTTAGTGGCGAGCTATTCGGTGTGCTGTCACCGCGGGCTTCGGATATCGTGCTTGAGACCTGGATCACCGACGGCAACTGCGGCAAGCAAGAGACCACCGCCGTGGCCAAGGTCGAAAAGACCACCGAGCGTCCGCAGAACACCGAAAACGAGCTAGTCACGCTGGTCAAGCAGGCCAAGGCCGCGGGTGTGCAGCCACACATCCTGCGGCTTAGCTGCGACGACTACAAAGGCATCTTGGCCGACGATGGCCAGGTCGACTTCGAGAAGCTCTTGGGGCTTTTGACGAGCCTGCTGCACAAGAAGATCTCGGCGATTGCCACGGCGCGCTCGCGACCGGCCGCGGCCCCTTCGGCAAGCCCGGCCGCCGTGGAAAAGGCGGGCGCCAGCAGCCCCGCCCCCGCCTCGCCCCCGCCAGCAGCCCCGACGACAAATCCAGCGAGCGCCGTCGAAGCAGCGCCAGCGCAGCCGCCCCCTGCTTCACCTGCCGCGCCTGCGTCGACGGCGGGCAAGCTGATCCTGGTCTATGGCGGTGGTCTGCACAACGATCTGCAGCCGCGCGCCGAGCTTGCCGCGTACACCTTCGGCCCCAAAGTTATGGATGAACAAAAGGGGCGCTATCTCGAAGTCGACCTGTACGTTCCTGAATACATCGAGCGCGACCCGAGCATGGTCAAAGAGCCCTGGTTTGCACTGTACAAAAAACGCGTGCGTCCCGGACAAACGGCGGTGATTCGCAGGCAACAAGGTTCGTATATTATTGTATTTCCTCGTCGACGAGGCTAAAGAGAAAGGGAATTATTGCCTTGGTTGCTATTTTGATATTCGCGAATAACTCACGATAAGCTGACCCGATATAATGAAGTAAATCAACGCGTCATTGTGTATTTATTTTCCACCATTAATCGATGCACCCAAGGGACTTGCCGGCGAAGGACGGCTTGCGGCATAGGCCCACGCGATAAACACCGCCTGCAGCGGCAGCCGAGCCCATAGCATCCAGGGCTGCGTCGGGATTCCGGCCAGCGGTACCTCGGCCAGGGCCATGTAGACGTTGGCCGGGAACACGGCGATGTAAAGCGCGATCAGGCCCTGCCCAGCGCGAGGCCGCAGCCGCGGGTGCAGCAGGCCCAGGCCCAGGGCGATCTCGGCGGCGCCGCTGATCAGCACCAGCAAGAACGGCGACGGAAGCTGCGGCGGCACCATGACCGAAAAAAAGTCCGGCACGACAAAGTGCGAGATCCCAACAAAGACCATCAGCGCCACAAGGGCCAAGCGCAGGACGCGACGGAATCGCGACTCGTAAGGGGCAGCCATGCGCGCATCTTAGCTGCGGCCCGCGCGAGTCGATAGCGCCGGATGGGGGCCCTTGGCGCGAACGCGGGCCCTCGGCGGACCACACCAGGCGCGTAGTCGCTTATGCAGCTGCCACCTCGGTGATGCATCGCTGTCGCTGCCTGCGCTTCGCACCTGTCGATCGTCTGCGACGACAAGTCCGCGAATTCTCCGGCCCCGCCCGCTGGCACCGATCGTGCTGAGTTGCCGCAGAGCATGGAATCCTCAACGCTGCTGGCCGGTGATGCTCCGCAGGTGCCCGCGTCGAACTTGTCGACGGTCGATGGCCCCTTTGCGGTGGCGGTGGTCCTCAATAAGAACGCTCGCGCTGTGACCGCGCGGCAGATTCGCCGCTTGGCTGAGCTTAACGGCGACGGCCATGTCTTCGTCTCGGGCTCGATCGAAGACAGCCGACGCTTCGCGACGATCATCGTCGAGCGCGGCTATCACACCGTGCTGTTTGGCGGGGGGGACGGTACGTTTGTCTGCTGCGTAAACGATCTGTTGGCCGAGTGCATGCGGCAAGCGCGCCCGCTGCCTCGCGTCGGCGTGCTGCGCCTGGGAACTGGCAATGCGATTGGCTATTACGTCGGCGTCGAGCCCCCGACCGAGCGCGGTCTGCGCACCGAGCTAGCCCGCGCCGCCGAGAGCGAGAGCAGCACCCGCGAGCTGCCACTTTTGCGCGTCGACGGAAAGCTGGCGCCTTTTGCCGGTACCGGCCTGGACTCGCAGATCCTCGATGACTACGCCGCGACGACACGGACCATCGATCGCATGGGCCTTGGCCGCGTCCTGGGATCGGGCCTGCGATATACGCTGGCCGTCGGGCTGCGCTCGGTGCCACGCTTCATGATGCGGCGCCTGCCGCAGGTCGAAGTGGTCAACGTCGGTGGGCCGGCGTACGCCATCGGCAGCGACGGACGCATCGATCCGGTTTCGCTGCCGCGTGGAACGGTGCTGTATCGCGGGCCCTGCACGCTGGCTGGCGCTGCCACCGTGCCCTGTTACGGCTTTGGGGTGCGTATCTTCCCATTTGCTGACGCGCGTCCCGACAAGTTCCAGCTGCGCTGCACCGATGCATCGGCCTTTGAAGCGCTGTCGCACCTGCCCAGTGTGCTGCGCGGTACGTATCAAAGCCCGTCGCTGCGCGACTTTCTGTGCGACGCGGTCGAGATTCACATGGAGCACCCAGTGCCCATGCAGATCGGCGGCGACATCCAGGGCGAGCACCGCGACTTTATGCGCATCGATCTGGCCGAGCGCCCCGTCCGCCTGCTATGGCCCAAGCCGCCTGCCGCCTCCACCATGCTTCCCTAGCCGTGACAAATTCCTGACCTAACGTCAGATCCCCCTTGACCGCCCGTCGCTACGCAAGGTACGCGGAAGGTCGATGCGTGAGTCGCTTCTTTCCCTTGGTCTGCCCGCCGCTGCGGCGCGTCCCGCCGTGCATCCATATTCCGAATTCGTGGCCCTGGTCGACAAGCCCGCCCGCTATCTTGGCGGCGAGTTTCAGTCGGTGCGCAAGGCCTGGGACAGCGTCGCTGTGCGCTTGGCCCTGGCCTTTCCCGATGTCTATGAAATCGGAATGTCGCACTTGGGGACGAAGATCCTCTATTCGCTGCTGAACAAACACCCGAGCATCCTGTGCGAGCGGGCGTTCACACCCTGGGTCGACATGGAAGCTCAGCTTCGCCAGCGTGGCCTGCCCTTGGTGACGCTGGAATCAGCGCGTCCGCTGCGCGACTTCGACGTGGTCGGCATGTCGCTGCAGTACGAGCTGACGTATACCAACTGCTTGACGCTGCTGGACCTGGGGGGCATTCCGCTGCGAGCCGTCGAGCGCGGCGAGAGCGATCCGCTGATCATCGGCGGTGGCCCCAACGCCACCCATCCCGAGCCGGTGGCGCCATTTTTTGACTGCTTTCTCGTCGGTGAAGCAGAGGAGATTCTGCCTGAGTTGCTGCTGTTCTATGCCGCTCTCAAGCGCGCTGGCTTGTCGCGGCGCGAGCGCCTGATTCGCCTTGCGGCGCGCGGCGGCATCTATGTTCCCGAGCTATATCGCACCGAATTCGATGCGCGCAGCCAGCGCGTCGTCGTGACCGGCCCCGTCGAGCTTTTGCCGGATCCGGTGACGAGCGCCGAGCCCGGAACACTGGGCGAGCGCGCCATCCCGGAAAAAGTCCTGCGCACGTGGGTTCCCGATCTCAACCGCTTTCCCTTTCCCGCCGATGCTCCCGTGCCGTATGCGGAAGCCATCTTTGATCGGGTCAGCGTCGAGATTGCCCGCGGCTGCACCGAGGGCTGCCGCTTCTGTCAAGCCGGCATGATCTATCGCCCAGTGCGCGAGCGCGATCCTGACTCGATCGTCGAGTCGGTGGTCGCTGGCATCAAGAACGGCGGCTATGACGAGACCTCGCTGACCTCGCTGTCGACGGCGGACTTCTCATGCATCTTGCCGCTGATGAAAAAAGTGATGGCTCGGCTGCGACAGGAAAAGGTGTCGCTGTCGGTTAGCTCGCTGCGCGCGTACGGCCTAAACCCCGAGATTCTCGACGAGATGGCATCGGTGCGAGCTACCGGCCTGACCTTTGCGCCCGAGGCCGGAACCCAGCGCATGCGCGATGTCATCAACAAAAACATCACCGAAGACGACATCACGCAGTCGGCTGAGAATATCTTTTCGCGCGGCTGGTCGCGCATGAAGTGCTACTTCATGATCGGCCTGCCGACCGAGACGCTCGACGACGTGTCGGGCATCGCGCAGACCGGCGGTCGCTTGCGTCGCTTGGGAAAAAAAATTCGCAACGACGCCGATGTCACCGTGTCCGTCAGCAGCCACGTTCCCAAGCCGCACACGCCGTTTCAGTGGTGCGCGCAGGATAGCTCGGACGAGATCGCGCAGAAGCAGACCCTGCTGCGCGACCTGTGCCGACGCGAGCGCATCGAGTTTCGGCACCACGACCGCCACCAGTCCTTCGTCGAAGGCATCTTGTCGCGCGGCGATCGTCCGCTGGCTGACGTCATCGAGCGCGCGTGGCGCAAAGGCGCCCGTTTCGATAGCTGGGACGACCAGTTCGATCGAGTCCGCTGGGAGGATGCTCTTTCTGAGTGCGGCGTCGATCCCGCGCCATATTTTATGACGCTGCCGGTCGATGCACGGCTGCCCTGGGACCACATTGATGTGGGCTTGGAAGACGGCTTTCTGCTCGCGGAGTATCGCAAGGCTCTCAAGAACCGACTGTCGCCGCCCTGTGGCAAGCCGTATGGGTCGCTGCTGCATCACAACAACCTCGAAGACGCGCTGGCCGATCCGCGAAAGCTAGTCTGCTACGACTGCGGTGTCGCCTGCGATCTGACGCAGATGCGCGAGGAACGCCTGATCGCGCTGCGCAAGCTAGGCGCCGACAAGCGCCCACCGCCGCCGCTGTCCAATGAAGAGCGCCGCCGCGAGATCCTGGCCCGGCGCGCTGAAAAGACGCCGTCGCCCATCGAGGTCCGCGAAGCGAACGCGTCCAGCGATGGCGCGCTGCCTTCGCCTTCACCAGGTGAGCCGGCTGCGCAGACCGTCGCGATGGGACCGCGTTCGTCGGTGCCTGCCAAGCACACGGCCAAGCCGCAGGCGGCGTTCACGCAGTCGCGCGGGCATGGCTATCGCATCCGCTATCGCAAGGTTGGCCGAGCCGCATTCATCGCGCACCTCGACACCATGCGCCTGCTCGCTCGCATGCTGCGCCGCGCAGGGGTCGAGATGATTTACACGCGCGGCTTTCATCCCAAGCCCGACATGAGCTTTGGCCCCGCGCTGGGTCTTGGGGTGTCGAGCCTCGCCGAGATCGTCGACATGCGGCTTGAGAGCGTCGCCAGCGACGATGCGACCGGTCGCCGCGCCCTGTCACCCGAAGAGCTAGGCGAGCGCCTGGCCGCTGCCGCACCCGAAGGCTTCGTCATCGATCGTGTGGTGTTGCTGCCCGATGATGCGCCGAGCTTGTCTCGCCTGATCGAAAGCACGGACTTCGCGATTGTGCTGCCCGATTCCCCATGTGCCGCCGGCCCGGCCGCTGCAGTGTGCGATCCGGCTTTTGTCGCGACGTGGAAAGACCGACCGCTGGCAGTGCAGCGACGCTCGCGCGAACGGCGAGAGGTGAAAGACATCGACGTCGGACGCTACCTGGTCCATGCCGAGGTGCTTCCCGAAGAAGCCGCCCAGGATCTTCGCCATCGCCTGCAGCTTGACCAGGTCGCTTCGGACAGCATGACGGCCGGTCCGATCCTATTGGCCCGCCTGCGCATCGCGGCAGATGGGGGGGCCAAGCCGAGCGAGGTGGCCGAAGCTGTGCTCGGCGCTGCGCCTCCGCCAGGTACTCGCTATGCACGCGTGGCTCTATCGGGGCTGCAGGGAGCCGACCTGTGCGACTTGATTCAACCGCTTGTGCGGGCTGCCGCCCCGCCTCAGCGAGCCCAGATCGCGACCGCGGAACACTAAAATGTAACGAAATTTATATTCGTATTTAATTTTGGCTCATTGCTTGATTCATCCAATGCCGTCCTCGCTGGATCGGGCGGACGCGACGTCGGCCGCCCAGCCCGCGGGGGCGTCCGCGGCGCTGGTTCGCGCTTTGCAGTTGCACCCTGCAGGTGCAGGCCGTGTGGCACAGCGATTGCGCATGGCCGATGCATCCCGAAAGGAGTGTCCAAGATGAGCCACACATCCGATGTACAAGGCACGTTGAAGCTGCACGGCGAAGGAAGCGCATCGGCCCGACCCGATGTCGCCGAGTTGGATCTAGGCGTCGTCACCGAGGGAAAGACCGCCGGGGGGGCCATGCAGGACAATGCCCTGCGCATGACCCGAGTCATCGCCGAGATGAAGGCGCTCGGCATTCTGGGCGACGGGCTGCAGACCTCGGGAATCAGCTTGATGCCGGTTTATGACAACGACGAAAAGAGCCCAACGCGTGGCCAGATCATCGCGTATCGCGTCGAAGACACGCTGCGTGTGCGCTGTGATATCGAGCAAGCGGGGGCTGCCCTGGATGCCGGCATCGCGGCCGGGGCCAACATCGCAAGCGGGGTGCGCTTCGCGCTGAAAAACGAAGTGCCGCTGCGCGAAAAAGCGCTGGCTGCCGCCGTCGAAGACGCCCAGCGAGCAGCGCGGGTTGTGGCCAAGTCCCTGGGGGCCAAGCTGCAGCCGCCGCACTTGATCGAGATCCTGTCGACAAGCGGTGCTTCTGTGACGCGGATGAGCAAGTCGCTCGAAGTCGGGACCCCCGTTGAAGCGGGCACTGTGTCGGTTCGTGCCTCGATAGCTGTCGAGCGCCACTATCACGTGGAATAGTCGCTACCCCGCCCCCCGTCGCGTCTGACTGACCGCGAGATCGTTGCGCGCTGCCCCTGATTGCCGCGCAAGACCTGCGGGCCTGCAGAGCCAGCCCAGCGACGCTGCAGGCCCGCCGCACCATGGCACGTTCGACGCACGGGCCTAGGGGCACTGGCTGGCTGGCGGGCAAGACGTTCCCTGTGCCTCCGGTCGTCCGTCTGAAAATCACTTCGCCCCGCCGGAGGGCTTTTGTTACTCTGCGCACATGACGCGTCTTGTCTGGCTGCGCTGGATGTTGCGCTCGTGCGCATCGTTGCTAGTGGCTGCTTTCACCTGTCTGTCCGCATGCACGTACCATCGCTCTCCCGACGATCTGACTGGCCAAGATGTCCGCTTGGTTCTTGTCCATACCTCGGACGTTCACTCGCGCCTGCTGCCGTACCAATACGCGCCAAACACGCCGGACCGCGCGCTGGGTCTTTTGGCCCTGCCTGGTGTCTGCCGCAGCGACGGAACATGCAGCACGAACCTGGGCCGTTCTTGCACGCAAGACCTCGACTGTCAGGCGTTTTCGACGGCATCGGTGGGTGGGCTGGGACGCATGGCGACGCTAATCAAGCGTGAGCGCGAGCGGGCCCCGCGATCTTTGCATCTGGACTCGGGCGATATGTTCCAAGGCGCCCCGGTGTTCAACCTGTTTAATGGCGAGACCGAAGTCCGCGCCATGGGGCTTCTCGGAGTGCAGGGCATGGCCCTGGGCAATCACGAGTTCGACAAAGGCGCGGTGATGCTGGGCCTACAGCTTATGAACAACGGCCCGAACTTCCCGATTCTCGCCGCCAACTATGAATGGGCGGATGCTGATGATCAGCGCGCTCCCAAGCTGGGCCGCTTCATCCATCCGGTGTCGATTTACAACGTAAAGGGCGTGCGCATCGGCGTCATCGGCCTGGGAAATGTCTCGTCGCTGAATAGCTCGGTCGAAGGCGACAACTCGCTGGGTATCCGCGCTCGCGAGGCCAAGCAAGCAGTGTCCGATCTTGTGCGCGTGGTGCGACCGCAGGTCGATCTGCTGGTGTTGCTCAGCCATGCCGGACCCGACGAAGATCAGGTGGTGGCAGCCGAGATCGCCGATGACGCGGTCGAAGCGCAGGGCATGGACACCAACCTGCAGATGCTCGGCGACGTCGAGGGCATCGACGTCATTTTGGGCGGTCACTTGCACGTTGTGTACAACCCTCCGGTCGATCTGGCGCACTTTGACAGCGACGGGAACTTCATCGGCCACACCATCATCGTGAACTCGGGAGCCTTCGCCAAGTTCGTGGGCTCGCTCGATATGGTCGTGCGCATGGGCGATCCCGACTCGCTTGATCCGCGCCTGCGCCGCACCTTCGTGAAGAGCTACACCTATCGCGCCATCCCCGTCACCGAACGCCCATGGCGTGAAGGCGATCCCGAGGATCCCTGCGATCCGCTGATCCGCTGTGATCCGCCGCATCCGTCGAACCCGCCGCTCGCTTGCCCGTGGCGTGGATCGGGTGCGCCGCCCAAGCCGCGCGTCGTCTGCATTCCGCCGGATCCCAACATGCTGCGCTTGCTTGAGCCGTATGAGATCCGCATGAAGCAGCTACTAAACCTCAATCAGGTCTATGCGGTTGTGCCCTGTCCGACGGGAAGCGCGACCTGTCCCAAGGTCCTGCGCAACGATCCAGGAGGAGGCGACTCGCAGCTTGGCAACTTGGTTGCGACCGCCATGCGCTTGCGCCGTCGCGTCGAAGCCGACTTCGGCCTGACCAATGCACTCGGTATTCGCGCCGACTTTGAGTCTGGGCCGCTTACGCTTGAGCAGCTTTACAACGTCTTCCCCTTCGATAACACCATCACCACGCAGTTTCTGTCCGGTGACGAAGTGCTGCAGATGCTCGACTTCGTCGCAGAACGAAGCTCCGAGCGCGGCTGCCGCACCCAGGTACAGGTCTCGGGAATCTATTTCTCGATCCTGTGCGACAACCGGCCGCGCAGCGCCTGGACCGTGCCGCGATCCTGCGCCGAGCGCTTGCGCGCTACCGAGGCCGAGCGCCAGCAATGGATCGGCCCACACGCGTACGACATCGTCTTTGGCGACAACTGCCGTCGCCCCGATGGGTCGATCGATCGCGAGCAGTGCCGCCCCTTGGACTGCTTCGCTAGCTACAAGGCGGCTGTAAATGACTTCATTTCCGTCGGTGGATCTGGCTTTGTCGTGCTCAAGCGCAACACCACGCGCTTCAACACCGGAATCAGCCTGCGCGATGCCTTGGCCGACTACATCCGCTCGCTGCCAGAGACCGACTCGCGGGCCCGCTGCTCAGCCACGGATCCGCAGTGGAGCAATATCAAAGGCATCGGCCAAAACGGTCCCTTCGACTATTCCAGTGCGACCTGCTTGACGCCCGAGATCCAAGCCCACGACGGGCGCATCAAGCCGACGGTGCGCTAGCCAGCGACGGTACGACGAATCTACACGGCCGCCCTGCCGTTTTTCAGAATCGCCCTCCTGCAAGCCATGAAGAGCCACCGCGAGACCCTGACGATGCATGTGCGCGAGCGCATGGGCTTCGTCAACATCACCCCCGACGTTGAACGCGCCGTACAAAAGAGCGGCATACGCGAAGGCCTGTGCTTGGTAAACGCCATGCACATCACGGCCAGCGTGTTCATCAACGACGACGAGCCAGGCCTGCACGCGGACTACAAGCGCTGGCTCGAATGGCTCGCTCCGTTCGACGCCAGCCCCAGTCGCTATCACCACAACCGGACCGGCGAAGACAACGGCGATGCCCACCACAAGCGACAGATCATGGGCCGCGAGGTCGTGGTCGCCATCACCGAAGGCCAGCTTGACTTCGGGCCCTGGGAACAGATCTTCTACGGCGAGTTCGACGGTCGCCGCGACAAGCGCGTGCTGATCAAGATCATCGGCGAGTAGTGACGCCGGCAGTCCGCATCGCCAATCCAAGGAGCAGAAATGAACCCTTCTCGCAGTACATCTGCCACACCGTCGTCGCTGGGCTGGCTGGCCGTGGCCCTGGCAGCGGTCGTGTCAACCGGCATTGCCGCGCGCTCATGGGTCACAGTGCGCCTGCATCGCGATCGACACATCGAAGTGACCGGATCGGCCAAGCGGCGCATCGTATCCGACCTCATCGAGTGGCGAGCTACCGTCACCACTGAGAACCTCGACCGCACCGCCGCCTATCGTCAGCTACGCGAACACGTCGAGCGGACGCTGACCTATCTGAAGAAACTGGGCATTGCCGAAGCCGAGCTTCGCGTTCAGGCCGTCGAGACCGATGAGATCGTCGATACCGAGTACATCGGCAAAGGCGACGACCGCATCGAGCGGAAGATCAAAAAGGGATTCCGCACCACACAGACCATCGAGATCAACTCAAAGGACGTCGACAAGATCGAGCGCGTCTCGCGCGAGGTGACGCAGGTCATGGAGTCCGGCGTGCGGATCGACTCGGGCCAGCCGAACTACTACTACACCGGCTTGGGGGCCCTGAAGATCGAGATGCTTGCTGAGGCAGCCAAGGACTGTCGGCAGCGCGCCGAGCGCATGCTCGCCTCAACCGGCGGCGCCAACCTTGGCAAGCTGCGCCGCGCCGACATGGGCGTCATCAACGTCAATCCCGCGAACTCAACCGAGGTGTCAAACGAGGGCAACAATGACACGGGCTCCCTCGACAAGGACATCCTCACCGTCGTTCACTGTTCCTTCGATCTGGAATCCTAGAACCCGACGGAAGCCCGCCGCGAGCTAGCGGGTCTTCAGCCAGTTCGTGAGATCGGTCAGCACGCGGTCCTTTTCCACCTCGTTGAAGATCTCGTGGTACAGGCCGGGATAGGTATTGAGCGTTTTGTCCGTCGCCCCGATGCGATCGAAGACCTCTTGGCAGGCCACGGGGTCGACGATCTTGTCGTCTCCAGGACACATGAAAAACACCGGCAGTCGAATGCGGCTGGCCCGACTACGGACATCGGCCTGCGCTGCTAGCGACTCGGTAAACCAGCGCGCCGTGGCTTCGTGCGTGATTAGGGGATCGGTGTCATAGGCCTGGCAGATCGCGGGATCGTGCGACAGGTAGCTCGATGCCAGCTCATTGGGCAAGCGCAGCGTCGGACGCAGAAGCGATGCGGCCAAACCCAGGCCGCGCTTCCACGCCGGCACTTTGAGGCGCAGCCCCAGAAATGGAGCCGAAACCACTAGCGCACGAAAGGCATCAGGGCGGGCTAGCGCATACTCCAGACCGACGAGGCCGCCCATGCTGTGCGCCACCAAGACCGGCTGCTTTGGAGCCGCCGCGGACCCCTCGCGCGGTGGCCGGCTGCTGCGGAACTTGGCGTCCAGCGTCTGCGCGAGCTCCAAGAGCGCATCCACGTCTTCGACATAGTCTGAGAAGCGCTCGACGAAGCCGCGCTCGCCACCCGATTCGCCATGGCCGCGCAAGTCGCCGGCAAGCACCGTGTACCCCTGCTTCAACAGGTGCTCCGCAACATAGCGATAGCGACCGCGGTGCTCGCAGTATCCATGGATCAACACGATCAAGCCCCGCTCGGCAGTCGCGGAGGCAGCGGCCGGAACATAGAAGTCGGCGCGCAGCGGCATGCCGTCTTTGGCCGTCAGTGCATGAGCACTTATCGACCCAATGTCGCGTTCGTTCTGCGTCTCACCCATCCTTTGGCTTGTATCAGAAAGCGTCGGCGCGCGGTTGACAAAGCGACAGCCTGCGTGCGACAGATCGGCGCCCCACCACCATGTGTTGTTCGCAAGCAGGCTATCGGAAACCGCGATGAGAAAAGCCGCCGGAAACTCGCTGCGCGCCTCGTCGCGTGCCTCTGGTCGCTCGCCTGCCTCGTCCTCTGATACCGCAGGCCGGCTCGTCAGCTCGTCGTCGTTAGATGACAGTCACATGGCGGCGATGTCGGGCCGCTCCGCCTCGGTTCGTTCGGGTTCGTCCAAGCTGCTGCTCTTGCCCGTGGATCCACCTGCCCTGTCGCTTGCCCAGGCGGAACCGGAACGCGACGACCCCAGCGAGCCCAAGATCGTTCTGCCGACGCCGCCGCGGGGCTCGCGTCCATCTGTGACGCGCCCCATGCCGACCCAGGATGCAGCCGCCGTGCCCGACGCCGCGCTCGCGGCAGCCTCGGTCAAGGTCGACTTTGATCCGCCCACTCCGACTGCTGCGCCGGGTGAGCTTCACTTTGGTCTGCTGTTGCGTCGGGCTCGCGAGTCCAGGGGGATGTCGCTAAACGAAGTCGCGGAAAAGACCCGCATCTCGCCGCGCTGGATCCAAGCGCTTGAAGATGCCCAATTGGACATCTTGCCGGCTCCGGTCTTCGTCTCGGGTTACCTGCGCAGCTATGCTCGCTTGGTTGGGCTCGACGGCGCGCTGCTGCTTTCGCGCTATCAAGAGCTGGCCCGCAAGCGCGCACAGGCCCTGGCTCCTGTCGAGCGCGGCTTCACCGTTCGTCGACATGGCCAGCCGGTTCAGGTGCCCACCTGGGCGATTGCGACGCTGCTCAGCGTTGTGACGGCTCTGGTGTTGGCCGCTCTGTGGCTAACGAACACGCTGTGGCGTCGCTAACGAAGACGCCGCCCGTTGCCGGGCTTTTCGCTGCATTTACGACGGACGCGCGGCGCGCAGCAGCGGCTCGCGCAACCAGCGCGGCAAGCGGGCCAGAACGCGGGTGGCGAACGCCAAGGGCTGCGGCAGGTTGATCTCAGCGGGACGATCTGGCAGCCGGCGCAGCATGGCATCGACCGCAGCGTCGATTTCCATCAGCTGGGGCAGTCGGTGGGTCGCGTGCTTCAGCATCGCCGTGCGCACAAAGCCGACGTGAATCGTGGTGACCGCCACTCCGGTTCCGTGCAGATCCAAGCGCAGGCAGTCGAGCAGCATCGACAGCCCGGCCTTGGGGGCGCAGTACGCAGCCGCCTGCGGCAGTGCGCCAAACGATGCCAGCGAGCTGACTCCGACGAGGTGGCCGTGCCCACGCGCCAGCATCTGCGGCAGTACCGCGGTCAATGTAGCCGCAGCCCCGACGAAGTTGATCTGGCAGGCGGCGCCCAGGGCTTCCCACGACCAAGGCGGCACCGCCGGAGGTGCCCCGACTCCGGCATTGGCCACAACCAGGTCTAGCCCGGCCAGGCGGGCATCTGCCGATTGGATCGCAGCCTGCGTTGCCTGCGCATCGGCGACGTCCAAGACCAGCGCGTCGGCTTCACCACCGGCCTTGCGGATCCCTTCAACCAGCGTAGCTAGCTCGGCTTCGCGACGGGCACACGCCACGACGTGCGTTCCCTGCTGTGCCAGCTTGTGCGCCAGGCTGCGGCCTATGCCACTTGAAGCCCCCGTTATGAGCGCGGTTCGATAGCGCATGCGATAGACTACCGCGCCTTCACGAGCCGACGATGTCCTTTGCCACTTGCTACGACAGCGCATGGCAGCACCCTGGCCTGGCCTGGCTGGGGACGCTGGCCGTTTTCCTATGGGCCACGCTGCAGCGAAGCAAACAAGGCGCGCTGCCTGCTTCGCAGACCCGATGCCCGCTGTCCCGTTCACGCATCCTGCTGCTGTGGACGCTGCAGCTTGCGGTGTTTCTGGATGCGCTGTGTACCGGCGCCCTGTCTCCGATTCCTGCGCCATCTGCCCTGGCTACAGCGAGTGCCGTAGTCTTTGTCATCCTCGGAGATGCCCGCTTTTTCTTTGTCCTGCTCGACCCAGCCCTGTCCTCGCGAGGCCTAAGTCTGCGCATCCTGCACGCCGTCCTGATAAGCGGAGCCTTTTCGGTCGCGGCCTATGCCGTAAAGCAAGCTTTACCGATGCAGCTCACCAGCTCTCGGCATCTATTTCTGACATACGAGCTGATGATGTTTGTCGCTTGCCTGGTCCTGATGGGTCTGCTCTGTCGTCGCCCCGATGGGCAGCGGAAGGCTTGCCAGCGACGCATGCTTGCCTTTGAAGTTGCGCAGTACGGCCTGTGGGCCCTCGCCGACATCGTGATCCTGTCCGCCCAACGCTGGAGCGACATGGGCTATGCGCTGCGCATCGTCCCCAATGCGCTGTACTACGTCGCGTTTGTGCCATTCGCGGTGTGTGCTGGCAGCTATGACACCGACGATGAATGTGTGTCGGAAGCTGCCGCTTTGCGCAAGTCAGCGGGCCGGTCCTAGCCGATGGGAGCCAAACCGCAGCGACGGGGACTGCGCACTGCGAGGTCGGCTCTGGGCTTGTGCTGCCTGCTTTTGCTCATCGCTTGCTCGCGCGGCGCCGCAACGGAGTCTTCCGCCGTGCTGTCGTTTCTGCGCGACGGACAGCTTGTGCGTCAGCTCCATCGCGAACAGCTTGGAACGCCACGCCTGACCGAGGCCTGGGACCCGTACTACAACAAGAACAAGACCTTCCTGGCGGTACCGCTTTTGCCCGTGCTGAAAAGCGGGTTTGCCGGCCTAGAGCTTGCCGGGCACGAGATCCTGCTGCGCGCCAAAGATGGTTATACCGTGCCGCTTCCGGCGGATCGGCTGCTTGAACCGGGGGCCCATCTGGCGCTGGCCGATCGATCATCGGCGACGGAAGAATGGGAACCCATCGGCCCACAGCGAGCGGATCCACGGCCGTTTTACCTGTTCTGGACCGGGGCCGATCAGCGCTCGCTTGAGACGCATCCCCGCCCCTGGCAGCTTGTCGCCATCGAGCTTTCGCGCTTCGAGCAGCGCTTCCCCCATGTCCTGCCCACCGGAATGCCGCCAGGCGATGTTGCGTGGCGCGGGCTGCGCGTCTTTGCCGACCTGTGCATTCGCTGCCACGCCATCAACCGCGAAGGCGGTCGCGTCGGCCCGGATTTGAACGTGCCACAGAGCATCGTCGAGTACCGGCCAGTCGCACAAATTCGCCAGTACATCGTCGACCCGCGCCGCTTTCGCTATGGCAACATGCCGGCCCACCCGCAGCTGAGCAAGGACGATCTCGATGCGCTGTTGGCGTATTTTTCCGCGATGAAGACGCGCAAGTTCGACCCCGAGTCCGCGCAGGACACGCCGTGAGCGCCGTGGATTCTGCGTGGCCTTCCGCATCGGCGCGGCGTCTGGGCGAGCGCATGGCCAGCTTGCCCAGCGCGCTTTCCGAAGCGCTTGGCGTTCTTGATCAGACCGCAATGCCGATCGCGCCCCTTTCGAGTGTGGATGCTCCGATCTGCGTGACTGGGGGTGGGATGTCCGAGGGACCCGCGCGCTTCTTGGTCGCGCTTCTCGTCGAGCGAGGCACGCAAGCCGAGTATGTCCCGCTGTCTGAATTCGTCGGCAGCGCTGCTGACCCAGATGCAGCGTACGACGCGCCTTCGAAGCGCCATGGGACGCTGGTGATCTTTTCGCAAGGCCTGGCCCCCAATGCGCGCTTTCCCCTGCTGCATGCCCAACGCTTCCGTCGCTGCCTGCTTGTGACGGCGGTCGACCCAGCGGCGGCAAACGTCGGCCGGGAAAAGCAGCGCCTAACGGCGAGGCTTGCGGCGTCTGCGCAGTCGCGTGGCGTGCAGGTCTTGACCCTGCCTCCGGCCGACGAAGAGGGCCTGCTGCTGCGCGTCGTTGGCCCGGCGGTGCATGCGCTGGCCGCGGCCTTTCTGGCTGGCTTCGCCCCGGCTTTGCTGCGCCAGATTCCGGCGGTGTATCAGGCGAACCAGGCCAGTGTCCTTCCGCCTGGCATGTCGCTCCGCACCGACGGAGATCTGCCACCCGTCGCGCTCATCGCATCAGGCCGCTATGCCAACGCCTGCTTTGGCCTGCGGTGGAAGCTGCTTGAAGGCCTGCAGCTTCCTGACCCGCCGATCTGGGATCTGCTTCAAGTTGCACACGGCCCGCTGCAGTCGATCTGGACGCGGTCTCAGACGCTGCTTGTGCTGCAGCGCGCAGCGGCCCCGCACGAAGCCCCGCTGCAGGGCGCTCTGGCCGCAGTGTTTTGTTCGCCACGGCACCGCATCGTGACCCTGCCCGCGAGCCACTTACCCGGACTTCTGGCCTACTTCGAGCACGACGCGCAGCTAAACCGGCTGGTCCTCGACGGGCTAGAGCATCGCGCAGCCTTGCGACCCGGCGATCCTGCGCCCTGCCCGGCCATCGACTTGATGGACTGGCCCGGCCGCGGCCACGACGGACCGCTTTACGACCTCGCGCCTGCGGTGGACGATCTGATACACCTCGAACATGTCTCTGCGCCGCAGACGAACGAAGCCTCGTCGCTGCGGGCAGAGCCCGAATCACAGGGTGCCGGTTGATGCTGCGTGAGTTTTTTCTGTTCCTGTCGCGAGCCCCTTTTGCGCAGGGCGCCATTACGGCCTTCCCCCTGAGCCGCCGCATGGCCCGCCGCTTCGTGGCTGGTTCGACGATCGACGAGACGATTCCCGTCCTAAAGACACTGAACCAGCAAGGCATGCTGGCCACGCTCGACTTCCTGGGCGAAAGCGTCGCCACCCCCGAGGAAGCCCGGCGAGCCAGCGACGAATACCTGCGGGCGCTGCAGCACATCGCCGACAGTGACGTGCGCGCCAATGTGTCGCTGAAGCTGACGCAGTTTGGGCTGGATATCGACCACGCCCTGTGCGTCGACAACGTGCTGCGCGTCGTCGAAAAGGCACGCGCGCAGGGCACCTTTGTCCGCATCGATATGGAAGGGACGCCGCACACCGACCGCACCCTGGCTGTCGTCGACGAGCTACGGCGCAGCCATGACTGGGTCGGCACCGTGCTGCAGGCCTATCTGTTCCGCACCGAGGCCGACTTGCAGCGCTTGGCCGCCGCCGGGACCCGCATTCGGTTATGTAAAGGTGCCTACCAAGAGCCTGCGGACAAGGCCTTTCCCCTAAAGGCCGATGTCGACCGCAGCTATGTTCACCTCGCTGGGCTCTTGCTCGACGCGATGACCCGTCCCGACTGCCCACGCGCCGAGAACGCCGGCCGCATCCCACCGCTGGCCGCGTTCGCCACGCACGACGAGGCCATGATCACCGCCGTGCAGCGCCAGGCCGAGGCGCGCGGCCTGCCCAAGGATCGCGTCGAGTTTCAGATGCTGTTCGGCATTCGGCGCGACCTGCAAGAGTCGCTGGTTCAGCAGGGCTATCCCGTGCGCATCTACGTCCCGTACGGCACGCACTGGTATCCGTACTTCATGCGCCGGCTCGCCGAGCGTCCGGCCAACGTCTGGTTCTTGCTGTCGAACCTCTTTCGCAGGTAGCCGCTGCGGCGGCAGCGGGGGCTGGCGGCGCACAGAACAGCAGGTCGGCCCTATACTGAACACTCGGGCCAAACGCAGCGCGGCCACGGGGCCTAAGCGCGGCAGGCAAGACCCGAGGATCGCAAGATGGCTGAGCTTGTCCCGTCACAGTCTGCTCCCGTCACCTTTGTTGCATCGCGCATGTACCTCACTGTCATTCTGCTCGTCCTGCTTGCGGCGGCGCTGCTGCTGATCGTCGTCGGTCATGCCGATGACGATCGCCGGCTCTTGTACTTTCTTGGCTATCCTTCGTTGGTCGTGGCGGTGGCGGGCCTGGTCTTCTTGCTGCTGCGCCCCCCGATGCAGATCGTCATCGGCAGCGACTGGGTCGCAATCAACGGCAAGCGCAGCCCTGCCAGCGAGATCGTCGTCGGAGACCCGCGCTTAGAGCACCGCGGCGACAGAATGGTGCAGCTGTTCTCGCTGACCACGATGGCCGCTGACGGTCGCATGACAGAGGTTGAGTTCCATGCCGGGGCCTGGCCGCAGTTTGCGCAAATGCATCGGCTTTTGTCGTCGCTGGCTGCGCGCGGCAAGCCCTCGACATGATGCGTCCCTGCACCGGCTCGGCACCCCGAGGCCTTTTGGCTTTGTCTCGCTTCAGTCTAGAAACATCCCATACACCTTGTAGTTAGGAGCACCCGGATGCGACGTGTATCAAGCACTGTGAAGTGGGCCCACCTGAGCACCGTGTTTTCGCCTTCTTTGCGCGCCATGACATTGGGCATTTTGGCCGCCACCACGCTGGCTGGCGTGCAGCTTGGATGCGACGCCACCATGAAGTCGGCCAAGGGCTGCGGCGCCGACAGCGAGTGCCCGATGGGTACCATCTGTCGTCCGACGGATGGCCGCTGCATCACGCCACCGCCCACCGTCCCCGTGGAAGTCGTCCTGACCGGCGACGGCACCGGGACCGTCACATCGACGCCCGCTGGCATCACCTGTGGCAGCACCTGCAGCAGCCCATTTACCGTCGGTGAAAAGGTCACGCTGACCGCGATGCCGGGGGCGGGTTCCAAGGTCGCCGGGTTTTCCATCGGCTGCAGCAGCCAGACGGATCGCTGCGAGCTGACCCCCGACGGAACCATCAATCCGCTGCGCGTCCTGGTCAACTTTGCCGTCGATATTGACGCCGCACAGCCGGCGCTGTGCAACGAGCACGGCTTCTGCTGGGAAAATCCGCGCCCGCTTGGCAACCGTCTGCGCCGCGTCATCTCTCCGGGGGCTGGTGAGATCTGGGCCGTCGGGGATGCGGGCACCGTCCTGCGTCGGAACAATGGCAGCTTCGCGCTGATGCCCACCGGCAGCGAGCGCAACCTAAACGCCATCTGGGGCAACAGCAGCGATCACTATGTCGTCGGGGATGCTGCCACCGTCTTGCACTACCAAGGCGCTGCCTATGCTGCCGAGCCCAGCGTCGGCGGCAACCTGCTGGATGTCTTCGCAGGGGCCGGGATTCCCTTTGCCGTGGGCAGCGCGGGCACGGTGGTCCGTCGCACCGGCACCGGCACCTGGATGGCCGACAGCAGCGGCACCACACAAGACCTGTGGGGCCTTTGGGGAAGCTCGCTTTCCACGCTGACCGCCGTAGGCGCAGCCGGCACGGTGACGCGCTATCCCGGCACCGGCACGGCGTGGACCAGCAGCACCGAGGCTGCCTATGCCTCCTACACGTTCCGCGGTCTGACCGGCAGCGGCACGACTCTTTGGGGCATCGACTCGTACGGCGGCATCTCGCGCAACGCCGGCACGTGGACCGAGTCGCGTCGCAACACCAACGACAACCTGTGGGGCATCGCGGTCGTAAGTGGCACGCCATACGTCGCAGGCGGCAATCCCGGCGGCACCGGCACCGTCCTGCGCTTCGACGGCGCCGCCTGGCAGCGCGACGTAACAGGAGCCGGAGCGCCCAACACGTTCTTCGGCATCGCCGGTAGCGCCGCCAACGACGTCTGGGCCGTCGGGGACGCCGGTACGATCTGGCAGTACAACGGCACCAACTGGCAGCCCAGGTCAAGCGGCCTCACAGCCACGTTCAACAGCATCGTCGCGCTGGATACGCAGAATGTCTGGGCGGTCGGCAATGGCGGATCGGTCTTGCGCTACAACGGCACGTACTTCTCGCCGCAGAACATCGGCGCCACGGGCAGCCTGCAAGCCATCTGGGCATCTGGCCCCAGCGATGTCTGGGCCGTGGGCAGCGGCGGCCAAGCCTGGCGCTATAACGGCACCACCTGGACAGCCACCGACAGCAAGACCACGGCCAGCCTAAACGGCGTCTTTGGTCTGGGGCCCAATCAGATCTGGGCCGTCGGTGACAGCGGAATCATCCGCTTTTTCGATGGCAGTAGCTGGGCCATCGTCAGCTCGGGATCGGGCGCGACGCTGCGTCGGGTTTGGGCGGCCAGCGCCAGCGAGATCTGGGCGGTTGGCGACGGCGGCATCGTGCAGCGCAGCAGCGGCGGAGGCTTTAGCCCGGTCGTTCTGCCCGGCGGTGTCACCAGCAACCTGTACGACGTCTGGGGCGCAAGCGGCGCGGTCTGGGTACTCGCCGACAACGCGGTCTATCGCTACGCCGGGGGCAGCTTTAGTTCCTTGCCTGCTCCACCCGTTGCGGGTCTGCGTGCCCTATCCGGCACTGGCCCCGCCGATCTCTGGGCCGCTGGCCTGGGTGGCGTACTCGCGCGCTTTAACGGCACCACCTGGACGCGCGAAAAGACCGGCGCTGCCACCGATCTGCTCAGCATCCACATCCGCGGCACACGCGCTTGGCTGACGGGCAGCAACGGCACCGTCCTGCGCAAGACCCTCTGATCACGTGCAACGGGCTGCGGCGCAAGCGGCCGTCTAGCCGGGTCGCCGCAGCGTTCGGCTCGACGACCCCGTCGACGCGACGCTATGGGCAGTAGCTCTTGTCGTGCTTGGCGATCGCTTTGCAGACGTTGTCGTCGCAGTAGCTGGCATCGCCACTGGCAATGCCCTTGCAGAAGCTCGTCTGACAGTAGCTCTTGTCTTTTCTTGCAATTCCTTTGCAATCCGATGAGTCGCAGTAGCTGGCATCCATGCGCGCCCAGCCCTTGCAATCATTGCTGTTGCAGTAGCTGGCATCACGCCGAACGATGCCCTTGCAGTCATTGGTATCGCAGTAGCTGGCGTCTCCAGATGCAATTGCTTTGCAATCATTGCGCGACCAGCGCGTGATGTCGGCCCGCGCCGCGCCCATAAAAGTCCCCAGAAGCAAGGCCACCCCGAAGCACAAGAAACCCGTCCGTTGTTTCAGCATGTCGTCATGATATGCACATCTATGGCGACACAGAAGCTGTGATCTCGTAAGCTGGCGTAGCGACGAGGCAGCGCCCGGTCAAGGCATCGCGTGCCGACTTCAGCACGCCAACGACCCGGCACGAACAGCCAATCGAACACCGGAGGATCGGGGATGTCGAGCTACAGGATGAGCACGCGCCGCAAGCTGGCCATCGCGACGTGGAGTGCGCCGCAAGAAGGCAATATCTATGGCAAGCTGACCGTCGACGCGACGCAGGCTCTTGCATACCTGGACTTCCTACGGCAACGAACCGGCGAGCACGTCACCGTCACGCACTTGGTAGGCAAGGCGGTGAGCATGGCGCTTTCGCAGGCGCCGACGCTTAACGGCCGCGTCGTGATGGGTCGATACATTCCATTTCCGACGGTGGATATGGCGTTCTTGGTGGCACTGGAAAACGGTCAGGATCTCGCCAAAGCCAAGATCTGCGAAGTCGACAAGAAGCACCTGTCCGATATCTCCCGTGAACTGCGCGAGCGCGTCGGCCGCCTGCGCGACGGCAAGGACTCGGACTTTGAAAAGAGCAAGGGCGCCATTCGCACCATGCCGATGTGGCTGCTCAAGCGCATGGTGTCATTGACCGGGTTTCTGGCCGGCGGCCTGGGCCTTACGATCAAGGCGCTGGGGGTCGAGCCCTTCCCGTTCGGTTCGTGCATCGTCACCAGCGTCGGCATGTTCGGCCTGGATGAGGGCTTTGTGCCCCCGACGCCGTTCGCTCGCGTGCCGCTTTACATCTTGGTGGGGGCTGTGCGCGATCAGCCTCGCGTCGAAAATGGCTCGCTGGTTATTCGACCGCACCTGACCATCACCGGCACCATCGATCACCGATTTGTCGACGGAGCACAGCTTGGCGTGCTGGCCAAGGTGGTGCGCAGCTATCTCGAAGATCCCTGGCAGCTTGAGCCGCCCGAAAACCGTCCCGCCAAGTCCAGCTAGACCCCACATCGCCCTTGTTCTGCCCGGTATGTCGCAGCCTTCTTTCGACGCGCTACGCTCGCCCCAAGCCCTGCCACTGAGCCGACCGCTGCTCTCGCTGCGGCCGTGGGCGATTGCGCTGGGTCTGCTGATCCTCGTGGATATCGTGCTGCGCCTGTCTCTGTCGCCAGACCGACGGGTGCTGAGACAGCCGCTGCGCGCCCATGCGTGTATGGCCGATGCCGCGCTTGATGCTCTGGTGGATCTACGTGCTCTTGGTGATCTCAGCGACAGCGCCGGGCCGCCTCTCGACGTGATCTTGCTCGGCGACTCGGTGCTGGGCTCGGTCAACAACCCCGCGGGCGAGCGCCTGCACGATCGCTTGGCGCAGCGCTTGTCCCAGCGCGGCCTGTCCGCTCGCGTCCACAACCTGTCGGCGGGTGGAGCGCACGCCGCCGATCAGCTCGCCGCTTTGCTGGGCCTGGTCCAGCGCCTGTCGCCGCAGCCGATGGGCCTGCAGAATCTGGTGGTGGTGCTGTCGGTGAATCCGATCTTTTTTTCGCGACGCCACAGCCAGCCGCCGGCCTTGTATCCCTGTCTCTTCGAAGATCTCTCGGACGCTGTGCTGGGGGGCAGCGCGACGGCCGATGCCCTGCGGCGCAGCCTGGTGGTGCCCCGCCCCGCCCCCGAATACGAGCGCACCGCCGCGCAGCTTTTGGCGCGCACCTGGTACCTGTACCAACAGCGGCGGCGCATCGGCGAAGCCACTTTCGCGCTGCGCGACACCCTGCACGCAGCCATGGCAGCGCGGCGGCACGGGCACACGCCTCAGGCTCTCGCGACCGCAGCGCAGCGCAGCAACCAGCCGTGGTTTTCGCAGGGCCTCTCGGCCGAGCGCTACGCGACGAGCTACGATTTCCTCGCCTTCGACGATCCGCAAGCCCACAACATGCTCCTGACTGCGCGCTTGGCTGCGTGGCTCGCGCGGCATCCCGAGCTTTCTGTCCTGGTCGAGCAGGTGCCGCAGAACCACGCGCTTGTCGGCGAATACACGGCGCGTCCGGCGTATCAGGCGTGGGCACGGCACGTGGCGACAATCTTCCGATCCGCGGGCCTGCCCTATGTTTCCCACGATCGATCCGCAGCGCTGACCAGCGAGCAGTTTCAAGACCTCGATCACCTGACGGCGCAGGGCAACGACACCCTGGCGATGCTGCTCGCTGACGATCTGGTCGCGCTGCGCCTGCAGGCAGGAACGTCCGCCGCCTTGGGTTCGACGCATTCTTCCGTCTCGTCGGGCTCACATCGCGCGGCCACGCACTAGGAAACGACGCATGCACTCACACTCTGTGCGAACCATTGGCATCACAACAGGCGGCGGCGACTGTCCGGGTCTAAACGCCGTCATCCGAGCCGTTGTGCGCAGCGCCATTCGCTGTCATGGCTGGCGCGTCCTTGGGATTCGCGATGGCTTTGACGGCCTGCTGCACCCCGAGCAGTCGCGCTGGCTGTCTCTCGACGACGTACGCGATATTTTGCCGCGCGGCGGGACGATCCTGGGCACCACCAATCGCGGCAATCCGTTTGAGTACCGGGTCGAAGAAAACGGCATAGAGGTTGTTCGCGATCTGTCCGATCGCGTGATCGAAAACGCCCGCACGCTGGGCCTGGATGCCTTGGTTGTCGTCGGTGGGGACGGAACGCAGCGGATCGGTCTGCGCCTGCACGATAAGGGCCTGCCGGTGGTCGGCGTCCCCAAGACGATCGACAACGACCTGGCTGCCACCGACAGCACGTTCGGCTTTGATACCGCCCTTCACGTCGCGACCGATGCCGTCGATCGCTTGCACACCACCGCCGAGTCACACCGCCGCATCATGCTGCTTGAAGTGATGGGCCGCGACGCCGGGTGGATTGCGCTGCACGCCGGCATCGCGGGCGGTGCCCATGCCATCTTGCTGCCCGAGATTCCGTTTTCTCTCGACCGGCTGTGCGACTTCATCACGCGTCGCGACGCCAAGCGCAAGAGCTATACCCTGATCGTCGTCGCTGAAGGCGTGCGCTTGCCTGACGAGCTTCGCGCCGCATCGGCAAAGACCAAGACGCCGGTCGCCAATCTGATTGGCGATGCAATCGCGGCTCGCACCCGGCGCGAGGTACGCGTCACTGTGCTCGGACACACGCAGCGCGGTGGATCGCCGTCGCCGTTTGATCGCGTGCTGAGCACTCGCTTCGGTGTCGCAGCCGTCGAGCTTTTGGCGCGCGGTCAGTTCGGATACATGGCGGCCTTGCGCGGGTCCGAGGTCGTGCCGGTGTCGCTGCGCGAGGCCTGCAGCACCATGAAGTTCGTCGATCCACAGAGCGATCTGGTTCGTGCCGCCCGCACCATCGGCATCAGCTTCGGCGACTCACCGTGACTTGTCTTCCCGAATGACTCTTCCCAGCGGCCGCGCATCCGTGCAAGAACGCTGGCTCATGTCCTCGCTTGATCTTGTCGCTTCGGTTCAGATCGCAGCGCACCCTCTGCTGGTGGTGCAGGGCTTCGTCACGATCTTCCCTCGCCCCCTCGCTGAGTCGCCCAGCCCTGACTGGCTGCTGGCGCTGCTGAACCTGAATGCGGTCGCGCCGCTTTCCGCGGACGACGCGGTGCGCGGTGCCATCCGCGATCTGCTGCGCCACGGTGGCTACAAGCCCACGGGTCGCGGCAAGCCTGCGTCGGAATATCTGCTGCGCGCCGCCAGCGAGGGCGCACTGGGCAGCATCAACCTGGCCGTCGACGCATGCAACGCCGTCTCGCTGCACAGCGGGTTGCCGATCAGCGTGGTCGACCTCGATCGCGCCGCGCCGCCGCTTTCGATCTACGTCGGAAAGGCCGGTGATCAGTATGTCTTCAATGCCTCGGGGCAGACGATTGATCTCGAAGGTCTGCTGTTGCTGGCCGACGCCCAAGGTCCCTGCGCCAACGCCGTCAAGGATGCGCAGCGCACCAAGACGCAGGCCGAAACAACCCGCACTCTGTCGATCCTGTGGAGCACGCGTGTACTCTCGGACCGCGTGCAGCAGGCAGCGTCGTGGTATCGAGCGCTCTTGGCGCAGGCCGGCGCCAAGACCCTGGATGTTCAGGTCGCGCAGGCCTGATGGCCCCCGACGCCGCAACCGGTCCTACTGCACGGACTTTGTGAGCAGGCTCGAAAGCGCTGCAGCGATCTCGGCGGTCTCGTTCACGGTTCGCTGGTTGACGCCTAGCTCAGTGCCCAGATAGCTCAGCGCGTGCAGGTTCTCCAGACTCGGCTCGGCCGGCGGCGTGTAGCGCAGGTCGCGCGTCGACGTATAGCGATCCGGGTGCCCCACCACACTTAGCCCGTACTGCGTCTCGCCCAGGCTGCGCGCCGCCATCGCCACATGACAGCTTAGGCAGTCGACGGTATCGGGCGTGTGCTTGGCCGGATGCTCGATGCGCAGTGCTGCACCAAAAGCCGTGCGTCGGGCCGCATCATTGGCCAGGTTGGCCGAGGTGCTGTTGATCAGCAGCCGTACATCGTCGCCCGAGGTTCCCGGCGTGGTCGTCGAGCCTGCCAGCTCTCCGGCATTGGGAAAGCCCCCCAGAAGCTCTTGTTCCGTCGTCATCGTCGTCGGAATCTGGATTCGTTCCCAGCCGCCCGGCTTGTGATCAAAGCCGCCGAAGCGCCACGCCGACTGCAGCGCATCCACGCGCGCAAAGAATGTCATGCGAACGGCGCGATCCTCGCCGACATACTGGCGCAGCAGCGCTTTGAGTCCCTGCGCAAAGGAACCCCACACTCCTTGTCGCTGCAGGATCGGATGCACTCCCAGCGGCCCTGGCGTGTATCCGCCTTCGCGATCGGTCAAGCTGATGATCTCGCGCGTTAGCGTCAGAAGCTCGGCCCGCGGAAGCTCATACAGCATGTGAATCGCGCCATCTTCCCCGACGCTGGTCGTGTTGACGCCATGGATGCCCTGGAACACCAAGCGCACTTGGTTTTTGCACTGCGCATCGGGCACCTCGCCACGCGATCCAAAGCACGGATCCAGACGAATGCCCACCAAGCGAAGCTCGTTCCAGGCGCTGATTCCCGTCGTGCGCGTCTTGCTGCCGGGCCGAGGATCCAGCGGCATAGGAATCTGCGCAAAGGCGGTCTGCGGCACCAAGCGGCCATAGCTATTCGACAGCGTATTGCCCCAGACCATCAGGCCGATGTCGTTGGCTGGTGGCAGCGGATACACGATCGTCACATCTGTGTTGTATAGCTCGCTCCGCGACGGCCCCATGTCGACGGGCGCCGCCATGTCCGGCCCACCGAGCTGCATGTCGTCATTCCCAGAATTGCCCCCTGGACTGCTCGGGCAGCCCAGAAGTCCCACCAGCGCCAGCGCTGCCATTCCGTGCCAGCCGTTCCTGACACATGAGGTCCCCAAGGACCACGCGCGGCGCAAAAGAGCCTGCCCAGACTGACTCGCTCGGTGCCGTTCCGTCATATCCCCCTCCGTGCGCTCCGAGGCCGGCGAATATTCCTAAGTTCACCGCCGCCCCCGTCAGGCGCAATATGATGCATCCAGGATGAGTAATATTGGCCGGCGATACAAGCGGCTCGCAGGACTCTGCTGCAGACTGTGGAATCGACTGTGGATCTTGCGGCGCGTGACGCCGCGAAGCCGTGTTGGCCTACGCCAGACGCCGCGCGGATGGCTTCTCCGGCCCGGCGCGAATGGCACTTCGTCCGAAGCTACGCGGCGCAGCTCTGCGCTTCTTCGATCAGCAGGTTGGGAATGCCATCGTCGACGGCATACGAAAGCTGGCAGGCTGCGCAGATCAGCGCGAGCGTAGCCGTCGGCTCGGCATCGCCGCTTTTCGCTGCGGCTGAAGCCGAGGATCGTTCCTGAAGGACACCCCGACACTTGGGGCAACGAAGGATGGCGAGCAGTTCGGGGTTTAGCATGGGCATTCCTGACAATCGACGCCTACGCATATCAAATCGCGCACCGTCGATCCAGCATCCAGGAATCGACTACTTCTTCTTGGCCGCGACTTCTAGGTCGATAGTGACGCTGAGCTCGTCGCCGACCACCATGCCGCCGCCATCGATGGTCTTGTTCCAGGTCACGCCGAAGTCTTTGCGGTTCAGCTTGGCCGTGGCAGTAAAGCCGCTCTTGGTGTTGCCCCAGGGATCCTTGACGGCAGGCATCGGCCCCTCGACGCTGAGCACCACTTCCTTGGTCACGCCGTGCAGCGTCAGGTTGCCCGTGACCTTCAGACCGGCGCCGGCCTTTTCGACTTTGGTCGACTTGAAGGTGATGCTTGGGAACTTCGCCACATCCAGGAAGTCTGGGCTGCGCAGGTGTTCGTCGCGCTTGGCGTCCCGCGTGTTGATCGCAGCCACCTCGATGGTCGCTTCCACCGTCGACTTGGTGATGTCTTTGTCGTCGATGTTGATGGTGCCGCTGACCTTGCCAAGCTCGCCGCGGACGTTGCTGACCATCAAGTGACGAACGGAAAACGACACCGCCGAGTGGCTGGCGTCGATCTCCCAGGCCGCGGCGTCCGCCAGTCGCGGCGCAGCCAACGAAACCAGGGCCAAGGCTGCCGACAGAAACAGTGAGCGCTTCATGAGATCTCCTTGCAGTGCGAGGGAACGTGACAGCAACAAACGTCGCACACCATTCATAACCAGGGTGCGCGGGGCTGATAAGCCCTCATTTGCGCGAAGCACTGTTGCATCAGACGCACCAATTGTCGGGCTCCCGATGCGCGCCATAGCGGTGCGTTGCCGGCCCGCACTTGCATGGTCGTCCTACGAACAGACGCGCAGGTGCAGTCCGGCGCGGACTTCGTCATTCCGTCGGGCAAGCTGCGCAGGCTCTCGCGCACAGACGACTCCGCCGGGGCGATCCATCTCGGTGATGCAGCGGTTGCATGGACTGCAGGTGCTGCGCGTGGCTTGCCCGGTGGCATAGCGCCGGATCAAGTCGGGGTCGGCAAGCAGCGCCCGACCCATGGCCACCAGTTCGAAGCCTTCACGGCGCACTTGCATGATGTCTTCGAGGCTGGTGGCACCACCGACATAGACCAAAGGCATGCGCACAGCCGCTCGCACCTGCTTGGCCAAAGGCAGAAAGAACAGCGGCGAAAACGGTGTCTTGGGCACAAAGAACGGACCGAAGGCGATAAGGGCGAGCTTCTGCAGCCAGCTTGGCTCGACGGCGATCATCTGGTGCAGCGGCCGCTCGCCGCGCAGAAGGTATAGCGCACTGTGTGAAACCAGGCCGCCGGACAGCACCAAGGCGCTGGTCCCCGCCTCTTCCAGCGCCCGTGCCACCCGCACCGCTTCGTCGATGTGCAGCCCGTCGCGCACGCCGTCATCCAGGTTCATCTTGGCAAAGATCGGCACGCGGGGGCCCAAGGTGGCACGCACGCGTCGCACCACATCCAGCGGAAAGCGCAGACGGTGCGGAAGTGGGCCGCCATAGCCGTCGCGCCGTCGGTTCAGCCGCGGACTTAGGAACTGACTCAGCAGATAGCCATGGCCCAGGTGAAGCTCGACCGCGTCGAAGCCCGCTTCGATGGCGCGCTGCGCGGCGTGTACGAAGTCGGCGGTCGTGCGCTCGATGTCCGCTGGGCTCATGGCGCGAACCACGGGGCGCCCGACCAGCGCACCGTACGCATTGAAGCCAAGTGAGGGCCCAAGTGGGCCTCGTATGCTGAGTTCCGTGTTCTTGCTGAACCCACCACAGTGACCGAGCTGCAGCATCACCGCGGCGCCTTCGCGATGCACGGCGTCGGTCAGAGCCCGCAGCGCAGCGACGCTCTCGTGTCGCATGACGAGCTGGTTGGCGAACGTGCGGCCCTCGGGCGAGACAGCACAGTACGCGACCGTGGTCATGGCCACACCACCGCGCGCCAAAGCAACGTGATGTCGCTTGAGCAGCTCGCTGGGCAGGCCATCGACGACCATGCCTTCGTACGTCGCGGTCTTGATCACGCGATTGCGCAGCGCGAGCGATTCGATGCGCAGCGGCTCGAACAGAGCTGCGCTGCGCAGTGGCTGAGGCGCGTCCACGACGAAGGCCTAGCCAATGATGCTGCAGGTAGCGTCGGGCATGTGGAGCAGGTTGTTGCGCTCTTTGCACTCGACCTCGCGACCGCTGCCGGGTGTGCCATCGTCATCGGCGGCAAACCACAGGTCGACGGCTCCCGCGGGCGGGTTCTTGTATTCACAGCGCACCACCTCGCAGTCGCCGGGCAAGAGCGCCTTGGTGGTCTGCGTGCTGCAGATCTTGCTGCCACCGCGACGCGGATCCCCGACATAAAATGTCCCCGGAACGGCCGACGATGCGACGTTGGCGCCGCGGTTGCAGATGGCCGCGCTCAGCACCCAGCTTGTCGTGCAGTTGCTGCTATCGGGAACCGAGGCCCGCCCGCCCGTCACATCGGGAGCAGGCGCCTCGCCCTTGATCAAGCCCTGCACGTTTTGCCGATAGTTGTTCCAGCTGGCCCAGTTGTTCATCTCGACCAAGGGGACCGTGCCGTCGTCGTTGATGTTGGTGATGTGATACGTGTGCTGGTTCCAGATCGGGCGCGATGGCATCCAGCGATTCATCGGATCGACCAAGACCTGGATGCCGTTGGTGCCCGGACCCGACGGAATCCCCAGATCGGGCTCGGTGCCGCAGCCGCCGACTTGGTGCGTCGGCACGACCAAGTCGGCGTGTCCGTCGTTGTCGACGTCGGCAACCACCGGCATTTCCAAGATCGTTCCCGAGGTCAGGTTTTGCGCAAAGCGCACCTTTCCCGTCGGGCCGTCATAGACACGCAGCCAGCACTCATCGCGGTACACGACCTCGGCCTGGCCATCGCCGTTGAAGTCAAAGACCGAAGATCCCGTCGAGCCCGAGCTGAAGTCGCGCGTTGTCTTGAGCCAGCGCAGGCCCGGACCTTGGCAGAATGCCGGTGTCGGAGTCGCGGCGCAGTCCAGATCGAACACGGCATAGCCTTGATACCCCGCGGCGGCGATCTCGGGCTTGCCATCGCCGTCGAAGTCCGCAACGGTCGGCGGGCCGCCCCACTGCATACCGAAGGTATACGGGCCAAAGACGATGGCGCCTGTCTTGGGGTTGTATACGCGCAGCACGCCTTGCTGGCTGCTCTGCGACGAGATCAGGACGATCTCTGGCTCGGGCGTGGCGGTGTCAAACTGAGCGACGGCGACGTATCCGGCCGCGAACGAACGAACCGCAGGCGGCGTCTTGTCGGCCCCCGTCAAGCCTTCCAGGATGCGATTCCCGGTGACCACATCCGGCTTGCCATCTAGATCGACATCGGCGATTGCAGTCAGCACGCCCCACTGTCCGCCGTCGACTGAGACGCTGTAGAGCGTCGTCAGACGCCCCGCTTCAAAGCGCAGCGCGGTACCGGCATAGACGATCTCGGGCGGGCCTATGCCGTCGAGATTCGCGATGGCCGCGCCGCCGTCTTTGAAGCTGGACGATCCCGAAGGCGCTGGCGCCGACGCAGAAGCCAGAAGCACACCGCTCTTGTTGAATACCTTGACGACGCCGCTGCCATCGATGCCGATGATCTCGGGCACCTTGTCGCCGTCGAGGTCGGCGACTGCAAGCTGGGATCGCGTGCCCAAGTTCGCGGGCTGCGTAAAGACCTCGCTGCAGTCGGTGCCGCGCAGCGCCACAAGCTGACCGCCACTGAAGGTGACAAAAAGAATCTCGGGAATCTTGTCGCCGTCGAGATCCATGACCACGGGGGTCATGATGACCGGCGACTTGGTCCACTGACACTTCATCTTGGGGGCTTCGAACTTCTCGGCCATGAAGCCACCGCCCTTGCACATCGGGTCGTTCTTCCGTGTCTTGGGACCGTACGGAATGCAGACTCCTTTTTCGCAGTAGGAATCGTTGATGCAGTCTTCATCCGTGCCGCACGGCCCCTCGGTGGGAATGCATGACCCGTCGATGCACAGGGATCCGGCGGCACACGGGGCAGCCGGGCACTTGCTCGGCTTGCTGCCGCCATCCTCAGTCTCGCCGGGCTGATTTCCTTCTTCGCCGTCGATCCCAAGGTCGCGAGCAGCACAGCCGAGCAGCCAGATCACGCTGAAGCTGAAAGCGACCAGCACACCACGCAGAGCTTGAGTTCGTACAAACATGGCGTTCCTCCGAGTCGGAGGAGCATACGAGAAGCCGGGCTCCGCGGGGTCCTATTCTTTGTGCCGATCATCCGATCTCGCCCCAAGGCCGCGTGTCAGACGGTGTGCCGCCAGACCCGATCGCTATTGCGGGGGGAGCCAGGTCATCTTGCTGTCACATTTCTTCTGCGCTTCGGCTTCCGTCGGAATCTGCTGACTCTTGTAGTACCAGTTGGTCTGCTTGCTGCCGTCGCCCTGCGTGGCCTGGCAGCCGCCGAGCATGTCTTCGACGGGACACGTCGCACCCGCCGTAAACGTGCCACCGGCCGACGTGGTTCCTAGGGTCCGGCACAGCGCTTCCTGCGTCACCCAGACCGGCGACACCGAGCCGCGCCAGTCCGTACACTGCGGAGAGCTGGGGCGCATGTCACAGCGCGCACTGTTGCCACCACAGCCCATGCCAAGCATGGCGCTGAACACTGCCAAGATGCTGCAAGGCACAAATCGGAATCCCATGTTTGCTCCTTTTCCTTCGCGTTCTTGCACCCAAGCTGTGCCACCACAGCCCCAGGTTGCGCTGCCACATTAGCTGGGTCATTTTCCGTCGGCAATAGAGGCTCAAACAGCATGCAGGTCAACCCCCTGAACAGGGGGGATCGTCAACTGGATTGCAGACCCAAAATATTCCTTTTTCTGGACTGGAATTGGGAACCTGTGCCCACGGTGCAGCGCGTGTTCCTAGGCGTTCTTGTCAGCCGCCGCCGAGTCGTCCCTGGTATTCTGTTCGCGCAGGAGTCATCGTGAGCCGTGAGCAGGTCCCAGTATGTGCGCTGGTGGTTGAAGATCAGCGGGAAGCACAAGCCTGGCTAAGCCTCGCACTGGCCAGCAGCTTTCCCGGTGTCTCTGTCGTCGCTGCCGATACGCTACGCGATGCCCGAGCCCGCTTGAGCAGCCTACCGCGGCCCCAGCTAGCGCTGATTGATCTGGGCCTACCCGACGGAAGCGGCATCGATCTGATCGCGCAGATCAAGCGCGACATGCCCCAGACGATCTGTGTGGTGGTCAGCATCTTCGACGATGACCACCACCTTTTTCCGGCCCTGCGCGCGGGCGCCCAGGGCTACCTGCTCAAGGACCAGCCGCAAAAGCAGATGATCGAGCTTCTGCAGGGCATCAGCCAGGGACGCCCGCCGTTGTCGCCAGCGATTGCCCGCAAGCTGCTGGGCTTTTTTCACGCCACGCCGCCCGCAATCCCTGACGCTCTGACCCCGCGCGAGACCGAGGTCCTTTCGCTCATCGCCAAGGGCATCACGCAGGGTGAAGCCGCTCGCATGCTTGGCATCAGCACCCACACCGTCTGCGGCTACGTCAAAGAGATCTATCGCAAGCTCAACGTCTCGTCGCGCGCCGAGGCCGCCCTGACCGCCCAGAGGCTCGGGCTGATTAGCTAGCGGTTGCCCTGTCGTTTTATTACGAAATAATGCAAATATACTTCGTCTTCAATTCTCTCTAGGTGCTGCAATTTCAATCTTGGTGCTTGTTCTGCAAGAAACCCTGCTCCATTCACCAGGCTTGCGCTGCTTTTTCCGCCAATCAGTATGGGGCAAATCGTCACAAACATTTCATCCACTAGATCTGCCGCCAGAAACTGCGCCATCAAGTCGCCTCCTGCCTCGATCATGACGCTCTTGATGCCTCGACGCTCAAGGGCGTTTATCATCCATTGTATATCGATATTTTCCTGAGAGCATATGTCAATATCTGCGTCAAACGCAGGCGTTTTATAATGGGGAGTCGTTAATATCAGTTTTTTGATGCGCTGTTCTGCAATAAATGCTGGTCTTGGTGTGATATCGGCGCGACGAGTCACCACGATATTCCAGAATGGCTGCGTGCGCCGGGCTAAGGCGTCATCGTCCGGCAGTGCGGCGATTGGCCAGCGACGGAAGGTGGCGCCGCCAACCAAGACCGCATCGACCTGACCGCGCAGGACCCGCATGCGCCGCAGATCGTGACGCGTGCCCAAGACAGGCGGACGCTCGTCGCGCGTGTGAATCCGTCCATCCAGCGAGATGGCCGTGTTGCTAAGGACCCGCATCGCGACGCAGGGTAGATCGCGGCCTGCTGCCGGCACCAGTTCAGCGTTGGAAATTCTGCGCCCGCTGGCTGGCCTTCCGGCATCCCCCATGGATGCGTTCCGCTTCCCTGTCCCGCCCCGACCCGTGACGGCTGCCTAGCCCCAAGCCCAAGCAGCGCTCCGCGCGTCGATACGCGCGATGCAGGTCGACTGGGATCGTGCCGTGAGATGCGACGAAGGGTCGTTACTTCGGCGGGGCGGCGGGCTGCGAAGCGGATGAGGTCGGTGGCGTCGACGGCGAAGACTCGCCTTGCGGCGTGCTTGCGCTTAGCTCGCCAGCCTCGGGCGTGATGGTCTCGGGCTGGCCAATGCGCTCGCAGAACTCGCCGTAGTCACCGCTGCAGCGATAGTTCGCGCGGCGATTGCAACCGATCGCACGAAAAAAATCTTTCGAATTTTTGTCAGGCTGCTCGACCTTGACCTGATCCTTTGGGCAGCGAAACTCGGCGGCAAAGCGATCAATCACCGTCTGCGGTCGCAGGAAGCACCCTGCGACGGGAAGAAGCCAGATAAGTACCCCAGAGAACAAACGTGACTTGAATGACATAAAAAAACATCGTAGCCAAATTTTTCCATTCGCCTAGATGCTTTTTTCTCTCGGGACGAACGAATTCAGCCCCCAGCACGGGGGGATCGAGAGCCACCAGAGAGAAGGCCAGCCGCCGCTAGGGCGGGAGCGGCTTCAGCCGCGGACGCAGGATGACAAGCGGCTGCAGCATCGAATTGCAGACGTATAGATGTACCGGCTCGCCATCGAACACCGCGCCTTCCGCCGACAAGGCCAGAAGTTGAAACGCGGCTCGCGTCTCACGATCGATGTGCTCGCGACGTGTGTACGGCGTGCTCAGGCGGATCTCATAGCTGGCAGGCGCCGTCATCGTGCTGGTCTGCGTCCGCCGGATCTGTACCAACGCCTCGCGATCGCCCAGGCCGAAGCGGCGCAGAAAGCGTGCCGTGGCCCGCGCCTGCGACTCGGTCACCGGCGCGTCGTAATACATCTGCAGGCGACCGTCGCTGACCTTCTTGCCCATGCCGACGCCAAACAGCCAGCGCAGCGCAAACGAAGGCAGGCTCTCGGGTGTGGCGTCTTCCTCATAGGCGTTGGCCGCGACCGCAGTCGGTGTCGGGTTGCAGGCCGCGCCGAGACCGATGAGCACGAGACTCAACACGGCCGAGCCGACCCCGGCCCGCAGGCCTTTGCTTCGTCTTGATCTGCTGTCTACAAGCGCGCTCTGTGCAGCCATCCCGACCCCTGCATCCACGCCCCCAACGCACGCGGATGCCGGGTCATTTTATCACGAAGAAATCGCGCCATTTCAACCCCGAATTTTCAGGATCCCCGTCGCTGCATGTGGTCGTGTCGCGGCCAGTCCCGCCACCTTGGCATCCTGGGTCGCAGCACCGCGGGTCAGCCGAGGCTCGCGATGAACGCGCTTGTCGCGGCACGGCTTGAGCGACGCCTGTTCCATCACGTGATGGGCACCGCGGGTTGCGCGATTGGGTGCCGCGTGCATCGAGCTATGGAGCTATCGATCTACAGACCGCGGCGCGCGATCCAGTACACTGGCCTAACCCATGTCTGTCCCCTCTGAACGTGTTCCGCCGCAGGCCAAGATCATTCGGGGCACCGGGCCCGGCAAAGCCAATCCCATCGAGACCTGGCGCATCGAAGCCGGCACCGCCGTGTGCGAAGTGGCTCCATCGCGCGGCGGTATCGTGACTCGCTTCTGCGTCGACGGCGATGAGATCCTCTATATGGATCAGGCGACGCTGCGCGACCGCACGCAGAAGGTCCGGGGTGGCATCCCCGTGCTGTTTCCGATTGCCGGCGCGCTCAGCGGCGATCGCTTCGAAGTGGCGGGACGCAGCTTTGCGATGCGACAGCATGGGCTCGCGCGGCAAGCAAGCTGGGCCGTCCACAAAGTCGGCGGAGCCCGCCTGGTGCTGGAATTTCGCAGCACCCCCGCCACGCAGGCGAGCTTTCCGTTCGACTTCAGCTATCGCTTGGCCATCGATCTGGGACACGCGGGCTTCCGCTCGCTGGTGCTTGAGAGCGAGTTCGAAAACACCGGCCACAAGCCCATGCCGCTGCACTTCGGTTTCCATCCATACTTTCTGGTGACCGACGCAGAAAAGCCGCAGACCCGCGTCAGCATCCCCGCCCGCAGCCGGGTCGACAACCACAGCGGAGAGCGCGGAGAGTGGGACGGCGTCATCGATTACAGCGCTAGCATTCAGGATCTGCACCTGTCTGATCTGTTCGGGCAGACCGCGACCCTGGACATTCCCGGCAAGCCGCGCCGCACCCTGACCTGGGATGACAGCTACACGCAGATCGTGGTCTGGACCACCGCGCTCAAGGACTTCCTCTGCATCGAGCCGTGGAGCGCTCCAGCCGATGCACTGAATAGCGGCATCGGCCTGCGCACCCTGCCCCCCGGCGGGACGCACCGCGCACGCTTCACGATCGCCGTCTAAGAGCGCCTGCCGATAGCCTGCGTTCGTCCCCGCCTGCCGCGCGGCTGCTATTCGACGCCTGTGCGAACGCTCGCTGTGCGCTGTGCGAACGCTGTGCGAACGCTGCGCGCAGCCGGCCCGTTCAACGTTGATTCGGCGACCCAAGACCAAGGCGCCTGGGGCCATTTCTCGACGAGGGCGCGGCGGTAAGCTGGCGGATTCCACGGCCTTGTCCCTGGGCGGCAAGCCCACGCGGCGAACACGGCATAGGGCTTGCGTTTGCGCCAAGCACGTCCTGCAGACGTACCTGAAGCGAGTCTGCCGCACCGTCGCTGCATGCGGGAGCACACGGCGTCAAGGCCGCCGCGCTCGACATCGGCTTGGCTGGGTCAGCAGTCTCTCGGGTTCGCTCAGGACAGGCGCTCGCAATTGCTCGACAGAGCCCCTCGGAGGAAAACAGATGCCGACCACCCCAGCCCAGGATCTCAAGAAGCTGCAAGACATGGCGAAAGTCATGAAGCCAGGCACAACCCTCAGCAATGTGCTGAAGGAAGCCTGCAAGATGGCTGCGCTTGTGAAGAATTCCGACTATTCGCAAGTCCCCGGAGGCGGCAACGCAGTCTGCAAATATGATCAAGCAACGGGAGCCTCTGATGGGTACAAAGTCAGGTATCAATCTGGCAATATCGGTAACCTCGTCCATGAGCTGACGCATATTGCTGTGAATGAATCGTACAAGCGCGATTTTGTCAATTATGCCAGCAAGAACGTCCCTCCACCTGCGGTTTACAACAATACCGACAATCGCACCAACGAAGCGGACCGCCAGGGTGCATGGATGGATCAAGCGAAGAACAATGGCATTATCGCCACGCTTGACACGCTAAAGAAAGAAGCAAACAAGGCAAAGACCAGCTTGACGGCGCAGCAGCTTGCCGATGTGAACAACAAGCTCGACTATGGTCGCATCAATCCACATATTGAGTTCGAGACTGTACTGAATCAAATCCTGGTATGGATGTACGAGTGGGGATATGTACCATCGGGAACTGAAGACAAGCTGACGCCAGCTCAGCAGTTTTGCCAGAAGATCGACGCTGCGGCCAAGACTCGATATGACAACCGCGCCAAGGAATACAAAGTATCGACATGGTAGCTTGCTTCTTGTGGGCCTAGGCTGCAGCGCTTGTGAAGAATGAAAACTGCGAGATCTCGCTGCGTACTGCAGATCGAATCCTGGCCCCAACCAGCTATGACCGGTATGCAGGCAGCAGTGGCGTAGCGCGTTTTCCCGTCGCCCCCCGACGACGGCTTGCGCAGCAGGCAGCTAGATAAAGTTCACGACCAAGCCTAGCTCGGTCAGGGTATCGAGCTTTTGGTTGTAGTGGTCCGGGTGATCGATCGGCGTCGGCAACTTGGCAAACGGCGCTGGTGCATTGTTGAAGCGCGCGGTAAACGCGGCACGGAAGCTAAGCGGCTTCCAGATCTGCGTGGTGAATTCCAGCTTGCCGTTTACGCGCGTCGCTTCAGCCACACCGACGGCGCGATCGCCAATCGTCAGTGAGTTGAAGTTGATCAGCGTTTCGATGTTGGCTCGCACCGCTGTGTGGGTGCTCACCGATAGCACATAGCCCAGGAACAAACGACCGGAGCCAAGGATGACCTCGGGATTAAATCCCATAGGGGTCGGATCTGGCGCACGCAAATAGTCATACGTGAAATCGCCACCGACTTCACCGAACATCTCGTGCATCTTGGTCTTTACGATTTGACGCGCATAACCAAGCTGCCCGCCCAAGAAGTACTGCTTGCTAGCGGGGTTATCGAAGCCGGCAAAGAACGTCGCAAAGATCGTGTTGTTTGCCGTGAAGAAGCGGTCGTATCGCGCCAGGCCTTTTAGGAAGGCTGCCGTCTCGGTCGCCTCGGACACAAGAGGCTCGTTGGCTTGGATCGTTCCGTTCGTGTTTAGGTCATCAAAGCCTGTATACTGCGATGTACGGCCATACAGAGCGTCGATGGTCGCTTGGATCTTGTTCTTGCCATCGTTGCGCGAGACCAGGCCTCCCCCGGAAAACGTGAGGATGTTGGCGTTGCCGGTCGCGGCCGAAAAGCCAGCCGAGGCGCTCGCCTTCCAGACCACGGTCTTGACCTCTTCGACTTTGGCAAACTCGTACTTGGCGTCCTTGCCGGGCGGCGGTGGGGGCGGCGGCGGGGGTGCCTCGGGGGCCGGAGCGGGAGCCGGTGGCGGCGGCGCGTCGGTCTGAGCCGAAGCGGTGCCAACCCAAACGAACGAAGACAAAAGACCTAGGGTAAGTAGGCGACGGGATGCGCTGCTCATTTCCTTTCAAGCTCCTTTAACGGTAAATGCGTTGTTTCTAGCGCAGCGATAGTCGCGCAGTCGTTCGAGGCGGGCAAAATTTATCTGGGGACCGATTGCCGTTGGCGCGCTTGGCGTGGTCGGCAGCGCGGCGATGCATCGACCGCCACGAGGGTCCGCCCGCGTATAGCGAGAACAATCGCCAGAGCGGAGCGTGCGCGACGGGAATGGGGGTTAGTTCTTGTCTAGAACAAAGGCGGAAAGCTGACAGCCGCGCGGGCAGCGGGGCGGTGCATCGACGCTGCCGGCCGCCTCGCAGGCACTGCTGGGGGCCGGTCCAGAGCTTGGACACAGGACCAGATACAGGGTCTCTTTTCCGACGGAGGCATCGAGCGCCACGGCTCCTGGTAGCTCTTGCTTCTTGCCGGCTGGCCGCAGGGTGTCACGAGGCAGCGTGGGCCAAGCCACATAGAGGCTGCCTTGCGACTCGACGCCGAGCACGGCCACTTGCCCTGCAGTCGGCAGATCGACGACGAAGCGCAGGCGGTCCCCCGCTGTGAAGTGATCTCCACTCAGTGCTTGTTGGGAGTGACCGTCGACCAAACGAAACACGGACAGGGATAGCCCGCCTTTTTCGCGGGTCTGATCGGCACCAGGGTCGGTGCCAGGTTCCGTGCCAGGCCCGCGACCGGTTTCATGCGGCGCGCGGCCGATCAGCACGACGGCCAAGACAGCCAGCCCCGTCGCTGCCACGAGGGGAACGGAAAGACGGCGCAGCGCCGCCAGCAGCCGACTTCGCGCTGAGGGTGGGTCCTCATCGAGCCGGCGGCGAATGCTGGCCAGCATGCGACGCTCGTCGAGATCGACGAGCGCGGCAAAGCCGGCCTGTCGCGTGGCCATACGCCCTTCACACGGTGAGCACTGGGCGATGTGCTGCCGCAGCGACGAAGCCTGTGCTTCGCCCAGCTCACCAGCCTGCAAGCGATCGAGCGCAAAGTCGGATGGGCAGCCGGGATTGCCGGAGGCCAGCCGCATCCAGGGCTCCTGCTGAGGGTTCCTATCCATCGTCCACCTGGCTTACACACGCATTTGCAGACTTGGACCCGCTGCGTCCTTGGTTGGGCAAGGGCACGCGACGAATGTGACCGAGATCGACGCAGCCTGTCATGCGGACTCTTTCTTGGGCTGGTCGCGTTCGGCGCCGCGCTGGCGGGCCCAGGTCAGAAAGCGCTCGATGAAGTTACCGACCGTGCGCTTGGAAACCCCCAGAAGCTCAGCCGCTTCTTCGTGGCTCATGCCGTCAAGATAGACGTACACAGCAGCCCGCGCCTGCTGTTCGTCGGCTTCGCTGAGCAGGCGACGCAGGTGCAATAGATCGCTCTCGGATGCGCTGCTGTTTTCTTCGCGCAGAACGTTTTCCGCCAAGAGCTGTTTTCGTCGCGAATGATCGCGTAGCTGGTTCAGGCAATAGTTGGTCGTGACCTGATACAGCCAGGTCGTGACGCTGCTTCGGCCTTGAAACTCATGCATGCTGCGCATGACGCGGATGAACACTTCTTGCGTCGCTTCTTCGGCGTCTTCTTTGCGACCAAGCAGGCGTAGAGCGCGTCGGTACACCATGGGGCCATGCAATCGGAACAGGGCGCCGATGTCCGGCGTACCGCTGACGGTGGCCATGTCGTCATCGTCCCACGCGTCAGGCGGCAGGGTCAAGCCGCGGATCTTCTTTAGGATCTGGCTTTAGGATCGGGCTTTGGGATCGGGCGTTGAGCTGGGGCGCTGGTAGAGGCGAGGCGGCGTGACTACTTCTTGGCCTTGCCGGCGAAGACGCTAATGACGTCGGCGTCGACGTTGGCGACGGCGATATCAGGAAGACCATCGTTCGTGACATCGCCGATGGCCAGGCCCTCGGGCTGCTCGCGCGTGGCCAAGTCCCCGATGGCCTGCAAGGCGCCCGAGCCCGTGCCGCGCAGAATGGTCAGGTTGTTGCTGCTGCGATTGGTCACCACGACGTCGGCGATTCCGTCTTGATCGAGGTCGGCGATGGCGATGCCTGTTGGGTTGTCTCCGACGGAATAGGTCTGGGCGCTGCCAAACCCTGCGCTGCTGCCCAAAAGCACGCTGATCGTTCGTTCGCCAGCATTGGCAACAACCAAGTCGGGCAGGCTGTCTGCGTTCAGCAGGCCCGCGACAACGGTGATCGGGTTCTTGCCAACGCTTAGATCCGTGGCACGCGTGGTGTCAAAGCCTCCGGTGCCATTGCCCGGCCATACCCGAACTTTGTTGCTGCCCGGCAAGGCGATCGCGATATCCAGGCTCGTGGGTCCCGATCCGTCGAAGTCGCCGACTGCAAAGCCTGCCGGGGCCGTGTCAAACGTGTACTTCACTGCGGTGCCAAACATCCGCGAACCCTGGTTCAAAAAGACGTTCAGCGTCTTTCCCACCTGCGTAGTCGTCAGCAGATCGCGGCCGTTCTTTCCGTCGAGATCGAGGGCATTCAGGGCATAGGGATGCGAGCCTTCGCTGGGGATGGCCAGCCGCTCTTGCGCGTCGGCACCCCACAGCACGGCTAGCTCGCCTCCTAGATACAGCGGGGCAGCCGCGTCGGTGCGGCCGTCGCCATCGAGATCGGCCAGGACCAAGTCAAATGGTGTATCGCCGAAGCGGTTGTTGATTTCGGCACGGGCGAACGTGTTGTTGCCGCGGGCGATCAGCATGCTTAAGGACCCGCTTCCCGTGGCGCGGGCTGCGACCATGTCGACTTGGCCGTCGCGATCGAAGTCGTTGATCACCACAGCCTTGGGCGCCACCCCAATGACCAGATCAGCACGGGCCAAGAACAGATCGGCCGCCATGCGCTGACTCGCCTGCTCGCTGCCGCAGCCAGCCCCGCACAGCGCGCCCAGCAAAGCCAGCCCCAGGCTGCGCTTTCGACGCGGCCAGCGTCTTTCAGCGGCGCCCGGCCGTTGGGGTCCGCACTGGGGGAAGGGTAAGCGATGTTCGTCGTGCATAAGAGCCTCCGATCGAGCATATCAAGCAAGACCTGCCTGCGTCCCGGTGCGGGTTAGCGTGATATGCTGGTTCTGCCCACGCATGCACTCGCTGATCGTCAGACAGCCTCGGGTACAGTCTTGGACCGACACGCCGCTCGTGGCCCAGCGCAGATCGAATGGACCGCGTGAAGTGCTGACGCGCTGGCCTGGGTTGTTGCGCATGGTGCTTTGGCTGTGCTTGCTGCTCGTCGGCCTGTGGCCGTTTGAACAGGCTCTCGCCCGCAGTCATCGCTCGTCGCGATCGACCGAGGACGGAAGCAGCGCGAGCAAGCCCAAGTCCAAGAGCCGGCGCAGCAAAGATGCCAAGCTGCTCGATGCCGCCTTTGTCGATCGCATCAACGCGATCCTCGCCTCGCGCGACTTTGCCGCCGCCGCGCGACAGCTTGGTGATGCGTACCGCCGCGATGCCGATCCCGAGACCTTGTTTCACCTGGGACGCGTGGCCGCAGCCGAAGGCAAGCAGGTCGAAGCGCAGGATCTGATGCGTCGCTATCTGGCCGATCCAGAGCGCGTGCAAGATGCTCCACAAACGACGGAAGAGGCCCAGAAGGTGCTGCGCCAGGCGCGACCACCAGCTGGCGAGCTATCGCTGCTTGCCGACCCTGG
This sequence comes from uncultured Myxococcales bacterium, assembly GCA_964554495.1. Classification (GTDB taxonomy): domain Bacteria; phylum Myxococcota_A; class Polyangia; order Palsa-1104; family JAEUJZ01; genus JAEUJZ01. The sequence goes on along the minus strand of CAZKOY010000010.1, from coordinate 15,104 downwards.
AGCATTGGTTGTCGTCGACGATCGCCCGATTGGCGTCTTGCCCTTGCCGCTGCCGCTGCTTCTGCCGGGAGGCCTGCACAACCTGTCCTTGGAATATGCGTCGAAAAAGCTCGCGAGCCCGGTGCAGGTGGTAAACGGCCGTCTGATCGAGATGCGCTTCAATGCAACGTCGAGTGCGGTGGTCTTTACGCTGCGTCCGGCTCTGATCGTCGTGCCGTCGCCATCGACGCGCAGCCTGCCCGATGCGACGCAGCGCAACCTAGGCGAGCAGTTCGAGCAGGTGGCCTTGACCGAGCGCTTGGCGGTTATGCCGCTCGATGTCGCACTCGCCAGCGCGCCGAAACACAAAGACTGTCTGGATCAAGTGGGCTGTCAGCGCGATCTGGCCCGCGACAACAAGGCAGAATTCATCGTCAGCTACAAAGCGCAAAGCAAAGAGGCTCCGACGGGACAGAGCTGGCAGTTTGACTTAACGTTGCTGCACACTGCCGTCAGCGAGCCCGCCGCTAGCACCAGCAAAGGCTGCGGGCCCTGCACGCTGGAGCAAGCGGCCAGCACGCTGAAAGAAGCCGTCGCACAGCTTCTTCAAGACGGCGTCCGACGCAAGCGCGGCACGATTGAGCTTTCGAGCGAGCCGCAGGGTGCCGAGGTCCGCACTGCCTCGGGCGAGGTGCTGGGCAAGACGCCGCTTACGGTCACGGTCTGGGAAGGCAGCCACGACGTGGCGCTGGCCCTGCCCGGCTATTCCCCAGAAAAACGCAGCATCCGCGTCGGAGAAAACAAGCGTGTCCCTCTGTCCGTATCGCTGCAGAGCGATACACCAGAGCCAGCCCCGGCCGCACTCAGACCTCCTCCCCCGCCACCGCCGCCGCCGCCGCTGGTCGAAAAAGCGCCGCCGAAAGGACGCGAGCCCCGCCCCACTTGGCGCATCGCGACGGGCATTACGGCCATGGGTCTCGGCCTCGGCCTCGTCGGGTTCGGCCTATCGGGAGTCCTTCTGGAAGATCAGTGCGTGCGCCCGCCGATGGTTTCAAATGGCACCTGCCGCGTGGTCTATAACTCGGCACCGACGGGCGGAGGCATCATGCTAGGTGGAGTCGCCTTGACCTTGGCCGGCGTGATTCTTGTTGCCATCCCCGGCCCGCGTCGCAAGTAAGCGGTACCGCGACGCACATTAATAAGAGCCTTGCCTCCCGAGTGAGCGGCGCAGTGCCGCATGCAGCCGCCGGATAGGACATCGACGATGCATGCATCCCAGGTCAGTCTGCGGGGAACGCAGCGGGCGCTTTTTGCCCTGCTTCTGCTTCCCATCTTGGTTAGCTGCGAGGCGATATGGGGCGGCCTCAGCCGGCAGAACTTCAAAAACTGCGTCGCCTACCCCGGCAACTGCAAGCAGGACGTCGAGTACTGTCACCCCGAGCGCGAGACCTGCGTGCCTTTTGGTCCCTCCTGCGGCGTAGGCCAGCCGCCCTGTGAGCCGACGGGGCCCGACCAGATCTGCTATGAGCACCTCGGGCACTGCGCCACCAACGTGATCCTAGATACGGTCGAGCCCCCACTCGGCCCGGCCAGCGGCGGCATTCCAATCACCATAAACGGCCGCTATTTCAGAAACGGCATGAAGGTCTTTTTTGACCAATACGTGTCGCCCCATGTCGAGGTCGTAAACCAAGGCAAGCTGGTGGCCACGCTGCCGTCCTCGATGGGTCGTCTGGGGCCATCCATCATTCGCCTGGTGCAGGCCGATGGTGGCGAGACCGAGCGCTCGGGCCTGTTCTCGTACAACGTCGGGCAGGTCAACTTCTCGCCGCTGCCCGATGCCGCCAGCACCCTCTTCGCCGACGATTTGGCACTTACCGATCTAAATCGCGATGGAGTGATTGACCTGGCCGCTTATGGCAATAACTCCCTATCTAGCGTAATCGGAGACGGGACAGGGTATTTCAGGAATATTATGCCCGTATCTGGATATGGCAAACTGACAGGCGATATCGCATTCAGCGATATCAACGGAGATGGTTTTGACGATCTAGTTGCTCCAACAGAAAGCGTTACTAATTCTGATGATGGAGTCTTGATCGTATTCATGAATAATGGCCAAGGAAAGCTCGAATTTAACAGCCAACTTCCGCTTGGCAGTAAGAACAAGGCAACGCGCATTGGCATTGGCGATCTTGACGCAGACGGCAAGATCGACCTGCTGGTCGCGTTCATCGACGGCGCTGGTATCCATAACCTCGTCGCATTCCATGGGATCGGCGCGGGGCGCTTTTCTACTCAGGCATCAGGGTATGGATTTACGCAGCCATTCACGTTCCAGCAAATCTCAAACCTGCGAATGCTGGATCTAAACAACGACGCTGCTGCCGATTTCGTGGTTTCAGGGAAAATGACGACGATGGGTGGAGTTACCGCAACTGGGATACTTGCGGTCGTTTCTAGTAAAATACAATTCCCAACAAGCGCCTTTGAACGGATACAGGATTTATTCAACTTTCCTAGTTCTATTTTTGTATCCGACTTAAATCAAGACAAAGTCCCGGATATTGTCGCTAGCGTAGATGTCGGGATCAGCAATTCCGTTTATGTCTTGATAGGCACTAGCGGCGGCATGTTCAACCCGCCTGTGCAATATCAAGTGGGCTCGCCGCATCGTTTCACCCGCCTCCTCAGCGCTGACTTCGACGGCGACGACAACCTCGATATCCTGCTGTGGGACGCCCGCGTGGCGCGGGTCCGGCTGCTTCTCGGCAGCCCCGTCGGCGTTCTGCGCCCCCAAGACCAAGACTTCCTCCTGCCCGGCCTGCCATCGGCAGTCAAAGCAAGGGACGCCTGACCGAATTACGCCCCGCGGCAGCTTTCCTACATCGCGCACAGCTCAAATATCAACACAAAATAAGCCACTGAGCGAGTCATATGGGCGTGAGGAATGTGCTTTCTATTTGTATAAGAATAATCTAAATTTTGATTAATTATACTTACACATAAACATCAAGATAGTCATGCGGGCAGGCGCTGACTGGGGGCGATGAGCGGATGTACGGCGAGTGGCGCGCTGGGTTCTGGGTCAGCGCTGGAAGGCGGCGCGATTGCCGGCGGTCAGGTCCGCCACGTTGAGCGACTTGTCGCCGCGCAGGTACACGTCGAAGCGACCGCCAAGACGCGGGCTTGTGTAGAGCTCATTGGGGCGAGCGGGAAACGACACCATCACGACGTCGCTGGCTCGCTCGTACTCGTACACCCACTCGCGCGGATAGGTCTGGTCTTCGATCTGCACCAGGACGCGGATTCGCTTGGCGCGCGGATGGCTTGCGGCGGCATCGGCGAGGGCTTTGGCCACTTCCTCGCTCTTCCACTGGCCGGCTTGCAGATGCGGCGAGCTCTCAATGACGATGCCCTTTTTGCCGCGCACGGTGAGCTTGCCGGGAAGCTGGCCGTAGTCGACTTCGACGACGTCCCCTTGCTCGCGCACGCTCGGTGCAGCGAAGCGACGCTCGACGATCTGCTCGACAGCGGAAAGCCACGCGGGGGTTTTCTGCGACGCGGCATAGGCCGAGCGCAGAGCGTGCAGGAACTGGCCCCGCTTCGGTTCATCCGCCGGCACGTCGCGGACCCCCCAGTTCGAAAGCAGCTCGCGGATCATCGGATCGAGGAGCTCTTTTTCTTTCACCGCATACTCCAAGCGACCGCGATAGCTGCCCTCGGCCGTCACAGCCAGCTCGCGCAGCGAGGCCAAAGTGGCTTCTGAAATGCTGTCCACACTCGTTCCTCCGCCGGGTGTCGCAGACGTACTGGACACGGCTTGATTGGCTGCGGGTGTCGTCCCATCACCGACGCTGGAGTCGTCTGTTTTGCCGCGCATCGCCCGCACGACGAACAGCGCAAGAAGGCCCGCCCCTACGCCGAGAACCACACGATTTAGCGAGCTGCCTTTGTCCGATCGCGACATCCAACGCCTCCTTGTTTTGCATCATACCGCTCACAGTGGGTCGCAGTCCCAGCCCTGTGCGCGCTGCGGCCAGACGAAATGCCCGCCAGCCACCACGCAAACCCGGAATGAAAATACGGGCTTGCGTGGCCGCGCCAGCGTGGGGTGGGGGCGTGTCGGAAGAGCGGCGGCACAACCCGCGCGCCGCCGTGACGAAAATTTACGTTAGCTCCACGCGATCTGGGACGCTTGGTAACGCGCGGGGCGGATCACCTGGGGGCACCATGTCGGATCACAGCGAAGCGGGTCAGACGACAGAAAGCGAAAGCTCAGGCGCCGGGCTGAGCTCGACGCCCATGATGGGCAGCTCGCAGCCTTCGTACTATCAGCCAATCGGTGTCCGATCCGCGCCGCCTCCGACGGCGGGCAACTATGGACCCGAGGTGCCCATCTCGTCGAATCCATACAACCCGCAAAACCACCAGGGCGGCGACAGCGTCAACATCTTCGTCCGCGGCACCAACAGCGGCGGCATGTGGAAGATGGACCAGGGCCGCATGCAGCACAACTCGTACTTCGGTCAGCAGGCGATGACCGAATACGACACCATGCTGGATCCCGGAAGCGCGGATCGCGCCGCTGAGCCCTCGAACGGATCGCACTTCGACAACCGACAGCACACCGAGTTCGACTGGTATGGCGGACTGGACAACGAGCTCGCCCGTCGAGCTGGCGGCCGCAAGCTGCTGCGCGAACAGGTCATGCCGGCCTGGGAAGACGGCAAAAAAGTGAACCTGGCTGCGCACTCGCACGGCGGCAACACGGTGAACGAGATGGGCGGCGAGCTTGTCGAGCGCGCCAGCTATCTGCAGCGCTTGACCAGCGGCCTGGGCGCGGACCCCGAGAGCAAGGAATACAAAGCAGCACAGGCGGCGCTGGCCGAGCGTCAGAGCATGATTCGCGCCGATCTGGCCGAGTTCAAGGCCACCTATGGCGATCGTCCGGCCGGCGGCGAGCGAGAGCTTCTGCGCGACCTGCAGGGCGAGCTAGGCGAGATCACCAAGCACCAAAAAGCCTTGGCTGGCCAGGATCCTGGGCTGACCTCGTCGGTAAAAAAGCAGCTCGGCAAAGAAGCGGCGGTGCTGGAAAACGGCAAGTTCGGCAACGTCATGTACCTGGACACGCCGTTCCGCGAGCAGCACGATCCCGTCGAGAAAAACCCGGAATTTCGCTCGCGCGTGAACAACTTCTACAACGTCTACAACCCCGATGACTTTGTGGTGCGGACGCTGGCCGGCAAGAACATCCTGAGCGGCGATCGTCAGTACCCAGGCTTCGGCAGCTTCGGGCGCGGCTTCGAGGTAGGCAACGAAGCCGGATACAAGCTGCCGGAAAACGACCAGTTCAAGAACATCCCCTGGCACCACCAGAACCGCTCGCTGGCCAGCCCCCTGACAGGCAGCCACAGTGACCAGATTGGCGATGGCAATCCCGCCACGCCCGGCGATGTCGAATACCACTCGCGTATCCGGTCGGGCATTCGGGATCAGATCAGCAGCGGGAAGAACGTTGGACCCGATGCACCGTCGACGGACTGGGCTTCGTGGGGGCTGCGAGGCCTGATTCAGAACGCGCAAAAGAACGCCTACGACATCAACGAAAAAGGCGCGATCGATCCGCGCACCGGTCTGCCCAACGCACACCGCGAGGGCGAGGGCTTCAAGCTCGACATGACGCCGCTGCGCGGGACCGGACCCTTGATCGGCGACATCGGTGGCACCTTCCGAAACGGCGACACCTCGGTAAGCGGCAAAGTCGGCGATGTCTATCGCGACAAGTGGCAGCTAGGCGCCGAAAGCTACCGCGACCAGTTCGGCAACGACACCTTCGCAGCGACGCTGGGGCGGACCTCGGGCGTCGATCGGTTGAAGTTCGGCATTCAGAACGGCGATCGCGGCGCCGATCTGTCCGTCGGCACGATCAACCAAGGCACGCAGGGCCGCTTCAACTACACCACCAACCCGGATGGCACTACGTCGTACTCGGGCGATCTCAGCACGGGAGGCGTGCGGGCTCACGATCTCAACGCGGGCATCCACGGGCCGGGTGGTGACATGCGGCTTCACGCCGGCAAGGTCGACACCAACAACCAGTACAGCCTCGGCTATGCCAATGCTCCCGACGGGTCGCATTCGGTGTTTGGTGGCGCTCGCTTCGGCGGCGTGCGCGCCGAGGATCTGCGCACCGATTCCCGCATCGGATCGCTGCACCAGCAGGCCTCGCTTGGCTCGCTGGATACCGGCAACAACCTGCACTTCCGCGGTGGCTGGGACGGTCAGCGCGGTGCGCCGTATCTCGAAGCCGGCGGCGATATGGGGGCCACTCGGCTGCGCAATGGACAGTTCAGCAGCGAGCTGGGCGATGGGCTTGCCCACGTCGGTGGCGGCTTCGGCATGGTGCGCGCGGGCGGCATCGAAGGCGGTGGCCAGCTCTCGTACAACTCAGAAGCGGGTCAGCTGCAGTTCCGTGGCGGTGGGCGCGGCGGCGGCGTGCAGGTCAAAGACGCGAACTTGAACTATGGCGTGCGCGGACTTGGCAGCGTCGATGCCCGGCTTGGCGAGTTCACCAACGACACAGTCATCGATGACGTAAAAGCCAACCTGGGCCTGCGACAGGGCGAGGTAAGCGTCGGCAAGGCCGAAGGCATGGGCTGGGTCATGCGAAACGGTCAGATCAACTCGAACAACGAGCTACTCGGCATCAAGAGCCAGCTCGGCTTCGACTCGATCAGCATGACCAACTCGATCGAAGGCGCGAACGTTAAGTACGACTTGAACAACCTCACCGATCCGCGGCTCAGCGCGGGCTTCAAAAAGCTCGGCTACTCGGGGCCGACGGCCGACGGGATCAAGGCCGACATCAACGGCCCGCTCGGCGCCAACTTCAAGGGCGAGCTGGGACACATCGGTGGCACCGAGCTCAACATCAACGACGCCAACGTCGACATCAGCAAGCGCGGCATCAATGCGCGGGTCGGCGAGACCACATACGACACCGTTCTTTTGCAGAACCTAAAGGCGCAGGCTGGGCTCGGCAACCTGGCCAATGTCGATGTGGGGCTTGGTCAGGGCAGCTACAACCACTTCGGCGCGCAGAGCGCCTCGCTGAACCTCGATCGCAACGGTCTGTCTGGTGCGCTCGACAAGGGCAACTATCGCTATCTGTCGGGCCAAGACGTCTCGATCGGCTCGTCGATGTTCGGCGGCTTTACGCAGAGCCGCATCGGCGCCAAAGAGATCTCTGTCGGCGGCGTCGACGTCGGTCACCTTGACTTCCAGAACACGGGCAAGACCTCGGATATCAACGCCACCAACGTCGGGGCCCACGGTCTGCGCACCACGGATCTCAAAGGCAATCAGAGCATCGGAGACGCGCGGGCGGACTACGGCGCATCGCAGCTCAACGCGCTCGATCTCAACGTCGGACGCATTCAGGGGCACAGCGACAACTTTGGGCTTACCGGCAACGCCAGCGTCGAGCAAGCGCGCTTGGATGCGCTCAAGATCCAGGGCGGCAACGCGTCTTTGTCGTTCCGCGGTCAGCAGCTAGCCGGCGTGCAAGGCGACCTGCAGTCCGGGGCTGGGCTCGACAAGGCCCAGGGCAGCTACGACGTGCTGTCCGGCAAGGCCCAGGGCAGCTTCCAGAACCTGTCACAGGGCACGCAGATCAACAACGCCAAGATCAACGTCCTCGGCAACCAGCTTGCGCTGCCGGACATGGGCTACAAGGTCAACGCGTCGGGCAGCGGCAATGTCGATCTCACACGCGGTCAGGCGCAAGGCTCGCTGAGCTTGGCGGGCAGCAGCGTCAACTTCGCCGGACGCAAGGTCGAAGTCCCCAGCTGGGCTCAGGCCAGCGGTGGAGTCGACGTCTCGCAGGGCGCGGCCAACGTCAACCTCGGCGGCAAGAACGGCGTGGGCGCGGATCTCAACCTCAGCAAAGGCAATCTCGACATCAATGCGTTTGGCCACAAGATCGATGTCGATCAAGGCATTCGCAACACCGGTACGGCGATCAAAAATGGCTTTAACTCGGCGGTTGAAGGCGGTGGCAAGCTGCTCAAGAAGCTGAAGTTCTGGTAGCGCGCAGCGACGACGCAAAGCCTCTTCTTGCGCGCCTTCCGTGATCTTTCTGTGGTCTCTCTGCGCTCGTTCCAAGGTGCTGAGTTCCCCGCATCCAACCGCTTTCGCCGACTGATTTCCACCCGCACAAAGGACGCTCATGGTGCCGACGCAACCCTCGATTTCATTTGCTTTGTCCACGGAAAACGTGGCCGCTTCCTGCGCCCGGCAGGGCCTTTCATACACGCGAAGCCCCGACGGTACGCAGCTTGCGGTTGGGCATCAGGTCTTGGGCGTGCCGGCTCCGATCCTGTGTCTGCCGTGGAGCGAGCGCGGCATGTACATGTTCGCTCTGGCCCTGCCGATCGTCGTCCCAGGGGTGCGTGCCGAGGCGGTCGCGCTGGCCACCGCAATCCTCAACAGCCAGACGCTGATGGGCGCCTGGGCCATCAATACCGACAAAGGCGAGGCGTATTTCCGCATCACACTGCCAACCCGCGGGCTTGAGCTCAACGACGAGGGCTTGGGGTTTCTGTTTCACGTGATTGCCTCGACGATGGAACAGTTCGCGCCGGCCCTGTACCGCGTCGCCCGCGAAGGAGCGGCGCCGGGCTCTGTCATCGGATCCGCCTGATCGCAGCCCGCCCGACTCGCCAGACTGGCGCTTTCAATACTGCCAGGCAATTCGCCGCGCACTCATTTGCGGATACGGGGATTTCTTTTATTAATAAACATAAAACATCCGCGCGCCGGATCATTCGCCGGGAACCTCAGGACGGGAACGATGGCATGAACAAGCCCCGCACCGTCGTCGCCCCCTGGCTTCACAGTAGCGCCCAGGCCCTTCTTTAAGCCCCCACAGACAGCAACATGCCGAGCCGCTGACGGCGACGCCTGACCGAATTACGCCCCGCGGCAGCTTTCCTACATCGCGCACAGCTCAAATATCAACACAAAATAAGCCACTGAGCGAGTCATATGGGCGTGAGGAATGTGCTTTCTATTTGTATAAGAATAATCTAAATTTTGATTAATTATACTTACACATAAACATCAAGATAGTCATGCGGGCAGGCGCTGACTGGGGGCGATGAGCGGATGTACGGCGAGTGGCGCGCTGGGTTCTGGGTCAGCGCTGGAAGGCGGCGCGATTGCCGGCGGTCAGGTCCGCCACGTTGAGCGACTTGTCGCCGCGCAGGTACACGTCGAAGCGACCGCCAAGACGCGGGCTTGTGTAGAGCTCATTGGGGCGAGCGGGAAACGACACCATCACGACGTCGCTGGCTCGCTCGTACTCGTACACCCACTCGCGCGGATAGGTCTGGTCTTCGATCTGCACCAGGACGCGGATTCGCTTGGCGCGCGGATGGCTTGCGGCGGCATCGGCGAGGGCTTTGGCCACTTCCTCGCTCTTCCACTGGCCGGCTTGCAGATGCGGCGAGCTCTCAATGACGATGCCCTTTTTGCCGCGCACGGTGAGCTTGCCGGGAAGCTGGCCGTAGTCGACTTCGACGACGTCCCCTTGCTCGCGCACGCTCGGTGCAGCGAAGCGACGCTCGACGATCTGCTCGACAGCGGAAAGCCACGCGGGGGTTTTCTGCGACGCGGCATAGGCCGAGCGCAGAGCGTGCAGGAACTGGCCCCGCTTCGGTTCATCCGCCGGCACGTCGCGGACCCCCCAGTTCGAAAGCAGCTCGCGGATCATCGGATCGAGGAGCTCTTTTTCTTTCACCGCATACTCCAAGCGACCGCGATAGCTGCCCTCGGCCGTCACAGCCAGCTCGCGCAGCGAGGCCAAAGTGGCTTCTGAAATGCTGTCCACACTCGTTCCTCCGCCGGGTGTCGCAGACGTACTGGACACGGCTTGATTGGCTGCGGGTGTCGTCCCATCACCGACGCTGGAGTCGTCTGTTTTGCCGCGCATCGCCCGCACGACGAACAGCGCAAGAAGGCCCGCCCCTACGCCGAGAACCACACGATTTAGCGAGCTGCCTTTGTCCGATCGCGACATCCAACGCCTCCTTGTTTTGCATCATACCGCTCACAGTGGGTCGCAGTCCCAGCCCTGTGCGCGCTGCGGCCAGACGAAATGCCCGCCAGCCACCACGCAAACCCGGAATGAAAATACGGGCTTGCGTGGCCGCGCCAGCGTGGGGTGGGGGCGTGTCGGAAGAGCGGCGGCACAACCCGCGCGCCGCCGTGACGAAAATTTACGTTAGCTCCACGCGATCTGGGACGCTTGGTAACGCGCGGGGCGGATCACCTGGGGGCACCATGTCGGATCACAGCGAAGCGGGTCAGACGACAGAAAGCGAAAGCTCAGGCGCCGGGCTGAGCTCGACGCCCATGATGGGCAGCTCGCAGCCTTCGTACTATCAGCCAATCGGTGTCCGATCCGCGCCGCCTCCGACGGCGGGCAACTATGGACCCGAGGTGCCCATCTCGTCGAATCCATACAACCCGCAAAACCACCAGGGCGGCGACAGCGTCAACATCTTCGTCCGCGGCACCAACAGCGGCGGCATGTGGAAGATGGACCAGGGCCGCATGCAGCACAACTCGTACTTCGGTCAGCAGGCGATGACCGAATACGACACCATGCTGGATCCCGGAAGCGCGGATCGCGCCGCTGAGCCCTCGAACGGATCGCACTTCGACAACCGACAGCACACCGAGTTCGACTGGTATGGCGGACTGGACAACGAGCTCGCCCGTCGAGCTGGCGGCCGCAAGCTGCTGCGCGAACAGGTCATGCCGGCCTGGGAAGACGGCAAAAAAGTGAACCTGGCTGCGCACTCGCACGGCGGCAACACGGTGAACGAGATGGGCGGCGAGCTTGTCGAGCGCGCCAGCTATCTGCAGCGCTTGACCAGCGGCCTGGGCGCGGACCCCGAGAGCAAGGAATACAAAGCAGCACAGGCGGCGCTGGCCGAGCGTCAGAGCATGATTCGCGCCGATCTGGCCGAGTTCAAGGCCACCTATGGCGATCGTCCGGCCGGCGGCGAGCGAGAGCTTCTGCGCGACCTGCAGGGCGAGCTAGGCGAGATCACCAAGCACCAAAAAGCCTTGGCTGGCCAGGATCCTGGGCTGACCTCGTCGGTAAAAAAGCAGCTCGGCAAAGAAGCGGCGGTGCTGGAAAACGGCAAGTTCGGCAACGTCATGTACCTGGACACGCCGTTCCGCGAGCAGCACGATCCCGTCGAGAAAAACCCGGAATTTCGCTCGCGCGTGAACAACTTCTACAACGTCTACAACCCCGATGACTTTGTGGTGCGGACGCTGGCCGGCAAGAACATCCTGAGCGGCGATCGTCAGTACCCAGGCTTCGGCAGCTTCGGGCGCGGCTTCGAGGTAGGCAACGAAGCCGGATACAAGCTGCCGGAAAACGACCAGTTCAAGAACATCCCCTGGCACCACCAGAACCGCTCGCTGGCCAGCCCCCTGACAGGCAGCCACAGTGACCAGATTGGCGATGGCAATCCCGCCACGCCCGGCGATGTCGAATACCACTCGCGTATCCGGTCGGGCATTCGGGATCAGATCAGCAGCGGGAAGAACGTTGGACCCGATGCACCGTCGACGGACTGGGCTTCGTGGGGGCTGCGAGGCCTGATTCAGAACGCGCAAAAGAACGCCTACGACATCAACGAAAAAGGCGCGATCGATCCGCGCACCGGTCTGCCCAACGCACACCGCGAGGGCGAGGGCTTCAAGCTCGACATGACGCCGCTGCGCGGGACCGGACCCTTGATCGGCGACATCGGTGGCACCTTCCGAAACGGCGACACCTCGGTAAGCGGCAAAGTCGGCGATGTCTATCGCGACAAGTGGCAGCTAGGCGCCGAAAGCTACCGCGACCAGTTCGGCAACGACACCTTCGCAGCGACGCTGGGGCGGACCTCGGGCGTCGATCGGTTGAAGTTCGGCATTCAGAACGGCGATCGCGGCGCCGATCTGTCCGTCGGCACGATCAACCAAGGCACGCAGGGCCGCTTCAACTACACCACCAACCCGGATGGCACTACGTCGTACTCGGGCGATCTCAGCACGGGAGGCGTGCGGGCTCACGATCTCAACGCGGGCATCCACGGGCCGGGTGGTGACATGCGGCTTCACGCCGGCAAGGTCGACACCAACAACCAGTACAGCCTCGGCTATGCCAATGCTCCCGACGGGTCGCATTCGGTGTTTGGTGGCGCTCGCTTCGGCGGCGTGCGCGCCGAGGATCTGCGCACCGATTCCCGCATCGGATCGCTGCACCAGCAGGCCTCGCTTGGCTCGCTGGATACCGGCAACAACCTGCACTTCCGCGGTGGCTGGGACGGTCAGCGCGGTGCGCCGTATCTCGAAGCCGGCGGCGATATGGGGGCCACTCGGCTGCGCAATGGACAGTTCAGCAGCGAGCTGGGCGATGGGCTTGCCCACGTCGGTGGCGGCTTCGGCATGGTGCGCGCGGGCGGCATCGAAGGCGGTGGCCAGCTCTCGTACAACTCAGAAGCGGGTCAGCTGCAGTTCCGTGGCGGTGGGCGCGGCGGCGGCGTGCAGGTCAAAGACGCGAACTTGAACTATGGCGTGCGCGGACTTGGCAGCGTCGATGCCCGGCTTGGCGAGTTCACCAACGACACAGTCATCGATGACGTAAAAGCCAACCTGGGCCTGCGACAGGGCGAGGTAAGCGTCGGCAAGGCCGAAGGCATGGGCTGGGTCATGCGAAACGGTCAGATCAACTCGAACAACGAGCTACTCGGCATCAAGAGCCAGCTCGGCTTCGACTCGATCAGCATGACCAACTCGATCGAAGGCGCGAACGTTAAGTACGACTTGAACAACCTCACCGATCCGCGGCTCAGCGCGGGCTTCAAAAAGCTCGGCTACTCGGGGCCGACGGCCGACGGGATCAAGGCCGACATCAACGGCCCGCTCGGCGCCAACTTCAAGGGCGAGCTGGGACACATCGGTGGCACCGAGCTCAACATCAACGACGCCAACGTCGACATCAGCAAGCGCGGCATCAATGCGCGGGTCGGCGAGACCACATACGACACCGTTCTTTTGCAGAACCTAAAGGCGCAGGCTGGGCTCGGCAACCTGGCCAATGTCGATGTGGGGCTTGGTCAGGGCAGCTACAACCACTTCGGCGCGCAGAGCGCCTCGCTGAACCTCGATCGCAACGGTCTGTCTGGTGCGCTCGACAAGGGCAACTATCGCTATCTGTCGGGCCAAGACGTCTCGATCGGCTCGTCGATGTTCGGCGGCTTTACGCAGAGCCGCATCGGCGCCAAAGAGATCTCTGTCGGCGGCGTCGACGTCGGTCACCTTGACTTCCAGAACACGGGCAAGACCTCGGATATCAACGCCACCAACGTCGGGGCCCACGGTCTGCGCACCACGGATCTCAAAGGCAATCAGAGCATCGGAGACGCGCGGGCGGACTACGGCGCATCGCAGCTCAACGCGCTCGATCTCAACGTCGGACGCATTCAGGGGCACAGCGACAACTTTGGGCTTACCGGCAACGCCAGCGTCGAGCAAGCGCGCTTGGATGCGCTCAAGATCCAGGGCGGCAACGCGTCTTTGTCGTTCCGCGGTCAGCAGCTAGCCGGCGTGCAAGGCGACCTGCAGTCCGGGGCTGGGCTCGACAAGGCCCAGGGCAGCTACGACGTGCTGTCCGGCAAGGCCCAGGGCAGCTTCCAGAACCTGTCACAGGGCACGCAGATCAACAACGCCAAGATCAACGTCCTCGGCAACCAGCTTGCGCTGCCGGACATGGGCTACAAGGTCAACGCGTCGGGCAGCGGCAATGTCGATCTCACACGCGGTCAGGCGCAAGGCTCGCTGAGCTTGGCGGGCAGCAGCGTCAACTTCGCCGGACGCAAGGTCGAAGTCCCCAGCTGGGCTCAGGCCAGCGGTGGAGTCGACGTCTCGCAGGGCGCGGCCAACGTCAACCTCGGCGGCAAGAACGGCGTGGGCGCGGATCTCAACCTCAGCAAAGGCAATCTCGACATCAATGCGTTTGGCCACAAGATCGATGTCGATCAAGGCATTCGCAACACCGGTACGGCGATCAAAAATGGCTTTAACTCGGCGGTTGAAGGCGGTGGCAAGCTGCTCAAGAAGCTGAAGTTCTGGTAGCGCGCAGCGACGACGCAAAGCCTCTTCTTGCGCGCCTTCCGTGATCTTTCTGTGGTCTCTCTGCGCTCGTTCCAAGGTGCTGAGTTCCCCGCATCCAACCGCTTTCGCCGACTGATTTCCACCCGCACAAAGGACGCTCATGGTGCCGACGCAACCCTCGATTTCATTTGCTTTGTCCACGGAAAACGTGGCCGCTTCCTGCGCCCGGCAGGGCCTTTCATACACGCGAAGCCCCGACGGTACGCAGCTTGCGGTTGGGCATCAGGTCTTGGGCGTGCCGGCTCCGATCCTGTGTCTGCCGTGGAGCGAGCGCGGCATGTACATGTTCGCTCTGGCCCTGCCGATCGTCGTCCCAGGGGTGCGTGCCGAGGCGGTCGCGCTGGCCACCGCAATCCTCAACAGCCAGACGCTGATGGGCGCCTGGGCCATCAATACCGACAAAGGCGAGGCGTATTTCCGCATCACACTGCCAACCCGCGGGCTTGAGCTCAACGACGAGGGCTTGGGGTTTCTGTTTCACGTGATTGCCTCGACGATGGAACAGTTCGCGCCGGCCCTGTACCGCGTCGCCCGCGAAGGAGCGGCGCCGGGCTCTGTCATCGGATCCGCCTGATCGCAGCCCGCCCGACTCGCCAGACTGGCGCTTTCAATACTGCCAGGCAATTCGCCGCGCACTCATTTGCGGATACGGGGATTTCTTTTATTAATAAACATAAAACATCCGCGCGCCGGATCATTCGCCGGGAACCTCAGGACGGGAACGATGGCATGAACAAGCCCCGCACCGTCGTCGCCCCCTGGCTTCACAGTAGCGCCCAGGCCCTTCTTTAAGCCCCCACAGACAGCAACATGCCGAGCCGCTGACGGCGACGCCTAGCCTAATTAAACCTCTCCGTGATGCACGCACATAGGCACACGGAGAG
>CAZKOY010000009.1:48865-71161 GCA_964554495.1 uncultured Myxococcales bacterium | reverse complement strand
TGCAGCCCATAATTGGCTCTCATCCGTCGCCACGAAAAAAAATCTGGACATGGACCTCAACGAAGACGGGTTGGTAGATTTGGTGGTTACTAAGTCGGGGCCGGATCAGCTGTACGTGCAGCCAGGGTTGGGAGGCGGCGTGTTCAGCGCCACGGCAAGCACGATCATCGGCATTGGACCACAGGCATGTGATCTGGCAGTCGGGCTCTTTAACGGCGATACACGGCCCGATATCGCGCTTTTGGAGTGTGGCGGCATGGGCGTGCGCGTCTTCCTGAACATGGGGGGAGGCAACTTCAGCGCGCCGCTCAACACGCCAACGCGACAAGGCATGTCCGCACCGATCAGCATGGCGGCAACCGACTTCAACCTCGACGGGCGACTGGACCTGGTGGTGCTAAACGGCGGCGCGGCGATCAGCGGACACGTGTCGGTCCTATTGGGCAATGGCAACGGAACCTTTGGCAACGTCGCGACGGTGTCCCTGCCCAGTGACTATGCCAGCGTGGCCAGCGGAGATGTCGACGGCGATGGTCTGCCCGATGTGCTGATCGGTCCGACGAGTGGCATCGCATCGATCAACTTCGGCCTGCTGCTCAATGACAACGGCACAACACTGAAGCCGCCGCAGCTTTTCGCAGCCCCGATGGGGCACAAAAGCGGCCTGCACACGCTTGCGGTCGGTGATGTAACGGGAGACGGCAAAGCGGACTTTGTCTACAGCTCGGCAGCCAGCGACGCCGTTCTTTTTCGCAACCAGAGCCGCTAGCGACCGACGCGGCGAGTGAGCGTCCGCCGTCGAAGGCTAGGGGCACGGCTCCACGACGAGAACCTCGAAGCCAGCGGCCTCAATGCCGCGCGCAACGCACTCGCTTACGGTGCTCGATTCCTCGACGATCCGAGCCGGCAGAGTGTGGAGCCCTGAGCTACCACGTTCCGCTGCAGGCCGGCCGCTTCGTCCCATCTTTGTTCCTGGCCTGGCCGTCGCGTGCTGGCAGTCACCCATTCCGCGCCACCATTTCGGGGTAGTGGTAGACGTCTGATTTTGCTGGCGGGGAAATGGACATCGCGATCATCGCCTTTGCGATCTGCTCGACGGTGATGGATTTGTATTTCGCAGGCGTCACGAACGAGAACACCGGAAGCACTTTCGCAAGCAGCCACGGTGTGTGTTGCGAGCCAATGATCATCGCTGGGCGGAATATGCTGACGACCGCTGGGCCGTTCTGTTTCACGGCCTCCTCGGCCTCGCCTTTTACGCGGGCGTAGCGTGCCATTCCCGCGGCCCCCGATCCGGTGGTGGACGCGCTGGGATCGGCACCAGCGGCGGACATAAACGCTAGGTGTTTCACGCGCCCAGATGCCTTCAGCCCTCTTGCAAAAGCCGCGTTCAACTGCACGTCGACCGCGCGATGCTCGTCGAGCGTCAGCTTCGCGGTGCCGGCCCCAACGCCCAGCACACTCAACCCGACGACATCGCCAGCGAGGGAACGAATGGCCTCTGTGGTCGCGGCTTCCAGACTGGCTGGATCCATGGCGGAAACCAATACCTCGCGCAGCTCGACACCCGCATCACGTGCCATCGCGACCAGATCGGGCTGCGAGCGACGCACCAGGGTCAGGATGGGCTTGAACGATCCATTGCGAATCAGTTCCTTGATCAGCGCGTTGCCGACCGATCCCGATGCACCGAGAACCACTGCTGCTTGCGTGCTTGACATAGCGTGCCTTTCGTCGATGTGCCGATCGCGAAGCATACGTGACTCAGAGAGCGCTGAGAGAAGTTCCGAAGATTCGCGTATCAGATTTCGATAATATGAGCCTGGCAACCATAGGCGATTATATTGTCTGTTTTATAGATTTTATTCAACGAGCCATGATGCTATCATCAAATAATAGGGCTGTTGAAATCGAGCATTATCCCGGAATCGGGCACAGCAGATTGCGCAGTAGCGCCTGCGCCATTGGGTCGTACGCTGCTCCTGGTCCTGCCGAGACGGCAAGGACATGCGCGACGTCGCCCGGCGGCCGCACGCGAAACAGCAGCATCCCGTCGGGAGCCTCGACCACGCCGACGTTTAAGGCTTCGCGCAGATGGGCGTGGTCAGGCAGGCGGGCCTGCGTCGCGGCCGACATCTCGGACAGCGCGGCATCGCAGGCTTCACCGTCGGGTGCTACCTCGCTGCTCTCGGCTCGCAGACTAAAGCTGGGCTCGCTGTCGACATCACACCAGCTATCCACCACGCTGGCGTCATCGGACTGCAGAGTCGAGCGGGGCGCAAAGGCCAGGACCCGCTCGGCGCAGAACGCAAAGCGCAGGCGTGAAACCAGCGTCGTCAGATAGTCTTGCGGCTCCACCACCGTCGAAAGCTCTGCCGACAGGCTCAGGCGAGCAGGCTCGGCCACAGCGCGACTGGCGGCCAAAACCAGACCACTGAGGTCTGCTTTGGCCACTGCGCCTGTTTGGTGGACCATCAGGCTCTGCACAAGCTGCAGACCCTCGTTGGCTGAGCGCATCCGAGCCGCCGGATCGACGGCCAAGCAGCTTTTGAGAAGCTGCCACAGTGGCTCGGGCTGACCACGGGCGGCAAACGCGATCAAGCTGCCTAGCTCACGATCGCTGACCCCGCGCGGCAGCACCGGAAAGCGGCAGCCCGTGCAGAGCTCCCAGCAGCACACGCCAGCCGCATATAGATCGCTCTGCGACGAGGGCCCCTGGCGATTCATGCCCTCGGGAGGGAGGTACGGTCGCTTGCCCGCCACTTGGTGCAAGCTGGTCAAGGCCTCGTCATCGAGAGGATCGCTGCTGGCTGCCGATAGATCTTCGGCGGCAATCCCGAAATCGATCAGCTTGATCTCGCCGCTCTGCGTCACCATCAGGTTTTCTAGGCTGATGTCGGCGTGAACGATCGGACGCTGGCTGACCAGACCGGATCGCTCGCGGCTGTCTTCTGGATCCTCCAGATAGCGCAGCGCTGAAAACAGGCCGATGGCGATACGGCAGATCGTCGCCAGCCGCAGGCGCAGGCCTCGCTGCGTCAAGCGGTGCAGCAGGTGATTGCACTGCAAGCCCTCGATCAGCTCCATGGCAAGGGCGACCTCATCGCCAAGCTCGCCGCCAAACTCGATCAGCGACAGCACGCGCGCGATGTTCGGGTGGTTAAGCTGAGCACCGATCTGCGCTTCCCGTCGTAACTGCCGCTGACGCCAGGGATCGCCGCGCAGGCTGGGCAAGAGCCGCTTGAGAGCCACGCGTTGTACGCCGCCCCCCACCGTCGCTGGCCCGCCACTGCGCGGCAGGCTTAGCTCGGCCTCAAAGACCTCGGCAAAGCCACCGATCCCGATGCGACGTCCAACCAAGCAGGTGGCGCGACTGCCCGGCCGGGGCGCCCACACCAGCGTCTCGCTTAGCTCGTCGGCGCTGGCTCGACTTAGGTGCGGCAGCGACAGCCACGACGAACGCAGCGCCTCCCCCGGACCGGAAGAGGCAGAGAGACGGTGCAGGCTGCTCTCGGAAGCGGCTTTCGGCATGCCAAAGGCGGCAGTGTACTCGGCTTGCCGTCCTGGCCAAAGCCCCAGGAAGTCATTCCGCGGCAAGGGAAGGACCCGAAGGAAGCAGCCAAGTTGCGGTAACATAGGCGACGTACTCGGCGCGTGCTGTCTGCATCCGCCGGGTATGGGTGGCAAAGACTGCTGGGGAGCGGCCCGCCACCGCGCCGGAGGGCAACGATGAAATGGGATCTAGACTCCCTGACGCTGACCGAGATTATCCAGCTGCAGACGCAGCTGTCGCAGACCTTGCAGCGTCGCTTCGAGAAGTCTTTGGCGCTGGCTTTTACCGATGTCGCGGGCTCTACGGAATACTTCGCGCGGTATGGCGACGAAGCGGGGCGCCGCTTGGTGCAGCGGCATATCGATCTGCTGCAGCGGATCTTGCCGTCCGTCGCGGGGCGCATCGTTGATACGGCGGGCGACGGCGCGTTTACCTGCTTTCCCAGCGCCGATGCCGCGCGTCAAGCGATGGTCGAGCTGCAGACCGGCATCATGCGCGAAAACACGATGTACAACCGCGAGCAGCAGCTAGCGGTGCGCTGCGGGATTCACTTCGGCCAAGTGTTGACGGATGGTGTCTTGGTCTCGGGCGACGCCGTGAACCTGTGCGCCCGCGTCGCGTCATCGGCGAGTGCCGGCGAGATCCGCGTAACGCGCGCCGCATTTCAAGAGCTTCTGCCGAGCTTTCGCATGCGCTGCCGTGACTTAAAGACACTTGAGCTCAAGGGCATCGGCCGCCCGGTCGAGGTGCTGACGCTGGAGTGGCGCGATACTGCGAACTTTCCCTCGGCGGTGTACTTGGTCGAGATGCGCGAGCTACGACCGCTGCCGGATCAGGACCTGATCAGCTTTGGTCGCCTGCGCGATATCAACGGCGTGCCAGCCAACGACATCGTGCTGGAGCTACCGGATCAGCAGACGGCGCTGCAGATTAGCCGCTTCCAGTTTGAGCTGCGCAGGCGCCCCGAGGGCTTTGTCTTGCGCTCGGTGTCCGACCAAATTACCGAGGTCGAAGGCCACGCGGTGCCCAAGGGACAGGAAGTGGCGCTGCGCTCGGGGATGAAAGTGCGCGTGGCACGGCTTCTGACTTTGGAATTTCGCTCGGCAGCAAGCTCGGCCCCACCGCCGCCGCCCGAGACACGCTACACCGCGTACTAGCACCGCGCCGCCCGTGCCGTGCGCACAAAAAAAGGCAGCGCCCCAGAAAGGGTGCTGCCTTGGCTGGCCAGAGCCAGTCTCAGACGAACTACGCGGGCGGACCGCCTGGCACGCTCGACGGCGTCGGCTGCGAGGCGGGCGGCGGCGTGTTGCTGGGGTTCGTCTGCGCCGGCTGCGCCTTCGGGCCACAACCCGCGGCAATCCACAGAAGCGGCAACACCAACAGAGCCTTCAGGAGCGTCTTCATCTTGGTTCCTCCAAGGGGCCAAGCCAGCTGATATGGCCAGGGCCGTAGGTGAGGAAACGGCAGCCATGTTCACTGCCGTTCCGACGGGAAAAGGCGTCCAGCACTAGCGCTGGGTACCCGAGGCAGCATCCTACGAAGCGCGCGATGGGTCGTCAATTCCGCAGTGATGCCGACGGATTGTGGCTCGGGGGACGCCTTCGGGCTGCGCTTCTCTCGATCTCTATCGAGCGAATCTCTGCGTGAAGAAAGAGGCTCCGGTGGACTAGAAGCGAACGGTGGCAGTGGCAGCGAAGCCTTCGGGCGAGATAGCAGGCGAGATACCAACCAAGCGAGGACCGGACTTTTCGGGGCTGGCCGGCGGCTGGCCTTCCTTTTTCGCTGGGCTTGCTCCATCGCTGACATCACTGCTGCGCAGCGAGCTAAGCAGGCCTGCAGTCAGGCTCAGCGCACCAAATACGCCGGTCACCACCCACAGCCCGGTCGTCGCTGCCGCCAGTGAGTTGCCGCGTCGACACTCCGACAGATAGCCCTGATAGTTGGCGTCACCCATCAGGGTTGCGACCGATGCACAGGTCGAAAGCGCCTGCGAGCTGCCAAAGAAGCTCGTGTACTGACCGAGCGTGCCATTGGCCGCCAGCCGATCGTAAAGGGGGTTGAGCTGCATCGAGGCGGCATCCTGCGCGCCGCTATAGGCTCGCCAGGTGCCAATTGCCGAGATGGCCGCCACGCCCGCGATGCCCGCCGCGACAAACGCACCAATGCGCAAGCCCTTGCTGAGCGACCTGCTCAACAGCATGCCCCCTTTTTCCGTCGAGGCAGTGGCCGGAGCTGGTGTCCGCGCGACCTCGCCAGGGTTCATCAGGTTGACGAACAGCTCATCGTTCTGGCCACCGCGTACAACAATCGTGCGCGTGATCGGAGGGAAGCCCGGCTTCTCAATGCGAACCGTGTGCTCGCCGATCTCGACCTCGCCAAAGGCAAGCGGCGTCTGCCCCAGTGGTACGCCGTCAAGCTGCACGCTAGCCCCGGCCGGCTCGGTCAGGATGCGGAAGCCACCACGTGAAGAGTCGTTGAGCAGCGCCGGCAGCCAGCGTCCCACGAGCTCGTGAAGCTGCGGACTGTCGGGGCGCAGCGACTCGGCCGGCACCGCTTCGGTGATGTACTTTTCGATGGTGCTGTCGACAACATTGAGCTGCTTCAGTGAAACCGTATACGTCGTCGCCTGCGGCAGCTTGCGGATCGAGCCAAAGATCAGGCGATCGACGCCCAAGCTGCGCCCAACCTTGGCCATACAGGCGGGCTTTTCGTCGGTGCAGCCAAAGACCAGCTTTACTTCCGACAGGTCCTGACTCTTCATCTCGACGCGCATATTGGGCAAGCTAGGCAGGTGCTTGCGCAAGGCATCGGTCAGCGCCTGACCCATGCCTGGTTCAACGCTGGCTCCGTCGATGCCCAGCAAGCCCACCGAGATCTGCCCAGCCTGCGACGCACTCGGGGCAAAAAGGACGAACAGCGCCACGGCGCACAAGATGCGATGTAGCGCTCGACGCGTGACATGGCTCCAGATCGCTCGCACGCCGATTGGAAGTCGCCGCTCGGCATCCTGCACCGAGGATGGATTGGCACAGCCCAGGATGTACATTCGCTGCTCCCTTCCCTTTCGAATCGAAAATTTCTGCTGAGTCTCGCTGGATTATAGCCCGAGTCCGGGCTTGGCGGGTGGACCGAAAGCGATCCCCCCAACTTGGCCAGCCCCTCTAGAACCGCCGCTGCACCCCGTGAAGGATCGGCGCCCTGCGCCCGGCATCGGGTTCGGGCTTGTTGTCCGGGACGCATTGGCTCTTAGAATGCAGTGAATGCCACAAACGCGAGGCACGCAGGACACGGACGAAGCGCCTCCCTCAGAGAGGGAAGCTGTGGCTTGCCACAAGCAAGCCACAGGTGGGACCGCCCTCCGACGGACACCGCGCGCAGGACGCCCACTCGGCTGGGTCTTGCCGATGGCCCTGTGCGCTGGTTGCCAGGTTGCCGAGCCATATCTAATGCCGCGTCGTACGGTCGAGATGCTAAGCACCCTGCAGACCGATCTGCGCCCAGGCGCCCAGCTACCCATGGTGCGTGAGCGCGATCGGGCGCCGGTTCTGGTTCGCCGGCAAGCGCTCGCCTTAAGCGAGGAAGAGTTTGCCCGCGCCACAGCCCGCCCCAGCCGCTTTTTTCGCGTGCGGGCGGCCGAGCGCCCCCCGCTGTTCTATGTGGGTGGCATTACGCTGGGCATGGGGTTGCCATACCTGCTCTTGGGCATGATGACGGGCCTCGACCCCGTCGGAAGTGCGGCACCCACGCGAGCGATCACCGATATCGGCGGCGGGGCGCTGATGCTCTCTCTTTCGGCTCTGCACATTGGGGTGGGTGGGCTCTTGCTGGCCATTGGCGAGCGTCGACCCCAAGTCGAGCCAACCGATCGTGGCTTGGTGCAACAATACGTCGATGGCACCGCACCGCTTCTGATCACCGGTCCGCCCCCGTCTGCAGCCAAAGAAGAAGCGTCCCCCGCCACCGACCCGGCCGACGGCGCAGAGACCTCACCTGCGCTCAGCACACCCTAATCAGAATCAGACTCACCGCGCTCTCGGGATGGCGGCTCTTCGGCCAGCGCCCGCTCGTCAGTCCAGATCACCATTCCATTACACCGTCGGAACCACCGATCGCAGGCTGCTGTTCGGGCGCCTCTTGGCGGAAAAGACCCAGGCTGCAGATTGATGCCCCTTGTTCCCAATCCCGGCCGCGCGATATGCTGACTTGGCCAAAGAAGTTTCTACCGCTTGGTTAGGTCGACTACAGCCAGCATGGAACGCAGCGAGCTCACTTCATGAATCCTGCCCACCTCGGTTGCAATGCCCGCGCAGAGGAGCGCATGCCCATCTCGGACCTGGTGGCCTTTGGGCTGGTCCCACATGAAGTCCAAGCCGTCGAGGCGGTGCTACGCATGGGGAACGCGCAAGGCACAGAGCCCCTGCGGCTGTCTCCACTGGTTGTTCGGGCACTGCGAGCCGGCCTGATCGATGAAGCACGAGGGCGCTGGCTGGTGGTTTCGGGCACAGCGACCGGCAAGAGCAGCCTGGCCAGCCTGCTGCTCTTGCATGCGTACCACCGCGGTCAGCGCGCGATCCTTGTGCGCCACGGCCGCTCTTTTCGACGACAAACTCGCGAAGCGCTGTCCGATGTCCTCTCGCCCGACGAAGCCAAGGCTGGGATCGTTTCGTTGGGCCAGCTTCTGAGACGGCTGAGTAGGGATCGCAGCAGCCTGGCAGATCTGGACCTGCTGCTAATCGACGACCTAGACCGACTGGTACACGCACGACGCGCTCGCTGGCTAGCCCGCTTGCTGCGCTGGCTGCAGGTACATGCTCCGTCGCTGCCGGTAGTGGCTCTGTGCGACCACAGCCAAGCTCAAGCGGCCCTCGCCCGCTTCGCTGAGCCACTGGCCGCCCGGCTGCTGCTCGGCCCAGAGCCAGAGCCGCCTGTCGTGGGCAGCCTGACCGACAGCCGCGAAGCGGCCGGGCTCCCGGTGCCGCCAAAAACCATCGACAGACAGGACCTCCAGCATCCGGCGTTTGTTGCAGCAAATGGGATCCATCGCGCTCTGCGGCGCGGCGCAGGTGAGCTTGCAGACTCACTGCTCGACTTCGTACGCCGCCGAGAGCCAACGCTGGTGCTGGTGCCACAGCGCAGCCAGATGCTGCGCCTTTTGCATCGCCTGCTCGATACCTGCGAGCACTCACCGCACGAGCCGCGCAGCCCAGCGGCGCTCGCCGCGCTGTCGCTGACCGCTCGTGGTCACGCCCAGGATCTGTTGCGAGCGGCCCTGCCCTTCGGCATTGCGCTCGAAGGTCCCGAGCTAACACCGAAGCAGCGTCGTCTGGTGCGTGAGGCACAGGCGCGTCGAGATGTGCTTTTGACTCTCTGCCACCGCTTGCCGGCTCGCCCTTGGGCGGGAACACAGGTGCAGAATATTGTCTATGTTCCGTCGCGAAGCGCTGAAAGTTCGCTGGGACCGAATGAAGCGCCGACGCAGGCGCAGCACCGCACGGACATGCTACCACCGGGGCTACTGCGCCGAGTCCTAGCTGGAGGACGTATCCTGCTTGCGGACCATGGCTCACACGCGGTCTCAAGCGGGCTGCGTGACTTGCTGGCGCATGCGCACCCCTCGCCGCCGAGGAAGAAAGGCGGTTCTCTCTCGGGATGCAGTGAGCTCTCGGCGTTCCTTCGCTTTCTGCCCCCCCTGACCGCAACATCGGAAAATCAGCTCGCAGCGCTAGAGGCGCTGACGCTGGCGGCCTTGACGGGTCCACGGCTGCCCCTGCCGCTGCTTCTGACGGAGCAAGAGCGCTGCGATTATGCGACCCTGTTAAGCCTCCGCGTCGACGAGAAAGCGGCGAGCAACCGGCCGCTGTTTCGCTGGCTCGCCACCCAGTCCGCGCGCTTGTCGCACGACGATCTGCGTGCCCTTAAAGCGGTCCTGCTGCTGGATGACTGGCTGGATGGTGCCCACAGCGTTGAGCTCGAAGATCGCTATCACATCTGGGCGGGCCAGCTTGTGCAGTGCGCACGATCGATGGCCCGACGGCTGCAGCGGCTAAAGCACCGCATCCAGCCGGGCCAAAGGCGGCACGGTCGACCACAGCCCTCGTGCGCGCTGGACGATGTCATCGGGCGCCTGCGACACGCCGAGCTAGACGGCGTGGCCGAGCACCGCGCGGCCCTGAGCAGGCATGTCGGTGTTCTGCTGGGCGCAGTCCATGCGCTGGATGTTCAGGTGCCGAACCACACAGCCCGCCTGCGCCGCTAAGCCGCTCAGATACGGGTCCGAGGACGCAAGGATCGGGCTTTGCCCCGAGAGAGGTCCGTGTTAATGGATCCTCATGCGCCTCATCCCCTATGCCCTCTCTGATGTCGGCCGTAAGCGACAGCATAACGAGGACAGCTACCTCGTGGCTCCACAGATCAGCCTGTTTGCGGTGGCTGACGGGATGGGAGGGCATCGCGCGGGGGAAAAGGCGAGCCGGATGGCCGTCGAAAAGCTACGTGACTCGCTGGTGCCACCGCGACGTCAAGCCGGCAAGGACGAGGTCCTGTCCCACCTGCAGAAAGCGATGTTTGTTACCGGCGCGGCTATCTTTGATGCGGCTCAGAGCGATCCCGATCTGGCCGGCATGGGCACGACGCTGACCTCGGTCCTGGTCCACTCGCAGCGAGCATACGTGGCACACGTCGGAGACTCGCGCTGCTACCTGTATCGCGACGGCAAGATCAGCCAGATCACGACGGATCACTCGTGGGTGGCAGAGCAGGTCAAGGCAGGGCTTCTGACGGAACAGGAGGCGCGCGAGTCGCGCTTTCGCCACATCATCACGCGCTCGGTCGGCTTCGAACGCGAGGTGCAGGTCGACGGAACCATCTGCCCGGTGCAGTCTGGCGACTGTCTGATCCTGTGTAGCGATGGCCTGTCGAACTATCTGGAAGAGGATGACTTCGC
This sequence comes from uncultured Myxococcales bacterium, assembly GCA_964554495.1. GTDB lineage: Bacteria > Myxococcota_A > Polyangia > Palsa-1104 > JAEUJZ01 > JAEUJZ01. The sequence continues at coordinate 60,665 of CAZKOY010000009.1, read as the reverse complement.
GGAAGTGATGAGCCGGCAGCTTTACAGCGATGCTCCGCGGATCTTGATCGACCTCGCCAACGCTCGCGGCGGAGACGACAACATTACGGTGGTGATCGTTCACATGGCCAACGACGCCGAGGCGTCTGCCTAGCGAACACCCGCCAGAGCGGAGCGAGCGGCCCGGCATCACTTGGCAGCATGGTGGCCGCGTGGCGTGTCTAGGTGTTCGCGGGCAGCGAGCCGGTCTGCCGATGCGCGACGGGACTTGCAGCCGCAGCCTTGGCGGGCCGCTCTTTCAGCGTGGTGGGCCCGCTGATGCTGAGCAGAGTACGCAGGCGCAAGAGTGACTTGCGACCGATGCCCTTGATGCGGGTCAGCTCTTCGACGCGCTTGAAGGGATGGCTCTTGCGATACGTGACGATGGCTTCGGCACGACTGGGGCCCACGCCCGGCAAGAGCTGAAGCTGCTCGCTGCTGGCTTCGTTGATATTGACGACGCCGGGGACCGCCGACGTCGGCGCTGGAGCGCTGCGGCTCACGACGGTCGAGGCTGGCTGGGCTTTGCTGGCTGACTCGGCGAGCACGGGTCGGCCACAGAACAGGCTGAGCATCGCGCAGGTGGCAGCAACAAGCAGGGGACGGATCGTTTTCATGATGGATTCTCCGGGGTCTGTGGTTCGTGGTTGCTTAGGGTTGCGTGGCAAGGCTTACGGCCTGTACGAGCGAACGCAGCACCCGGCTCCGTTCGCATCGAGCAGGGCTAGGCATCGTGGGTCAGAGAGCTTGGGGCCCGACTGCGTGACTTGTGCGCTGCAGCCTCGCGCTCAAGCGGCATAGAAGCCAAGGACTCGCCGAGGCTATCTCGCGGATCGCGTGGCGGGTTGTCGCGGATGTGTAGCTGACCGCTGATCGGCATGGCATCGAGCCGCACGTTCAGCGAGCCATCCCGGTTCACAAAGGCCATACCGATGCGTAGCCAGTGCTTGCGTGGACCGCGCTCGACGATCGCGTAGACCACCTTCCAGGTCGAAGGAGCGCGCTGGGCGTGGTCATCGGGCGACCGCAAGAGCGGCTCCATACCGCTGATGTCGGTTCGGACGACGTCGCTGCTGATGGCGGCTGCGAGGCCGGGAGGATGCGAGCCGCTCGCCGTGCGCGCTCCGCTTGGGGGATGTGATTGAGCCATGATCATCGTGGAAAGTTCCTTGCTTGATGGTTCAACGAAATGGCAGGACGGCGCCCAGCCCAGGCCCCAGCCCGACGGAGTGGCCCGCCAGCGCGCCTGCACGGGGCAGCAAAAGGACTGGCAACCGCGCCAACCGTTCTTGCGCTTGCGCTCTGTCGTACGACGCGACCGATGCAGTGCAGTCACCGTGCCAAGCCCACAAAGGGCGCCAGCGCAACAACTTCTCGACGAGAACGGCGTGTATTCTGCGCGTCGAAGAGAGCGGCGTCCGGCTATCGGACGACGATAATTCCGAGGCTCGGACAGTGGCCGAGCTTCGGACAGGCCGCAGCTCTAGAGGCGACGGACATTGACCGTGATGGTGCCGTCTGCGACCCGCTCGCCTGCACCATCCACCAGCGCAACCAAGACCGGCACATCGACCTTGCCTTCGGCCGTCAGTCGGACCGAAAGAGCGGCGGACTCGCTGGCGCCTTTTTCGGGCTGCGCCGTCGCCCACAGATCGGCCCGAGCGAGCTTGCGGAAGCGCAGGTCAACGGCCTTGCTGTTGCACACGACGCCGCCCACGGGAAACAGCAGGTACGCGATAACCAGTGCCGCCGTCTCAGCGGCAGCAAGCTGGGCCGCGGCGTGCAAGCCCCCGCTGTGATTGCAGAGCTCACTTCCGTATGGAAGATGCAGCCGCACGTGGAGCGCCGAGGCTTCTTCAAGCGACAGGCGCATCCATCCCGAAAGGGGGATCTGCTCTGCCACCCACTTCTTGGCGTCTTCGGCGGTCAGAGCAAGCGGCGGCACCGCAGCGTCGAGCATGAAGCTCATGATATCGCGGAATCGACGACGCAGAGCGGTCAGATACGCCGCGTTTTTTTGCGCAGTCCAGCCGCTTGGCTACTCAGGCCCGATGTCTTCCGGTTCGCCGCGCTCGTGCTCTGGCTCCTCGGGCTCGCCTTCTTTGCGCCCGCGATCTGTCGAGGCTGGCTGCCCAGTCCCAGCGGCAGCAGGCGCGGCCTGATCACCCGCAGCCACGCCTGGCTCTGTCGAAGGCGTCGCAGGTGGGCCTGGTTCGCTGGACTCCGAGGCAGATGGCTCTGTCCCAGCAGGCAGCGCCACACCACTAGCAGCGGCCCAGCGAGCTTTTACTTGACCGGGCAGCGCCTGAACAATGCGGTCGCCCCACTCCATCGACACCCCGGTCAGATCCGCCCGACGGTAGGCAGCGGGAATGCTCATCGTGCAGCGCCAGCGCGGCAGGGGCGCATCTGCCTCGGCATGGCCAGCGGGCTCTCCATCGAGCGCATAGCACTCGGCAACAGTGGGCAGAAAGCGACGTCCACGGCTGTCCGTGAGCACGAACAAGCGCGCATGGGGCGGCCGGGCCGGCCCGGTAAGCTGCACGTGTACCAGGCCGCTTTCGTGATCAGCGGCCAGCACATCGATGCGCGTCGGCATCGGTGGTGGCGCTGGCGGCCGGCGACGCGAGCGGCGATCCCGTTTGTGTGAGGCAGTACGGCGCTTGCCCTGCAGCGACTTGCCCGCGCTTGCGTGGGGACTTCGCCCCGATTCAGCGCGCTTGCCTTTGTTGGCAGCTGGGCGATGCGAAACAGCGGCGGCATGAGCACGCCCCGGCGCGGCTCCACGAGTGCCCCGCGCCGCCGCATTCCCGTCGAGAAACAGACCGCAAGCAAGAAACCAAAGGACCGTAAAGACTGCGCAGCGACGCATGTCTTTTTTTGATACGCCGTCCCCTGTGACTTGTCGAGAAAGCGACACGCACGCCCCCACGCTGGCCAGAAGATTTGCCCCAACGCCCCCCGTCGATCGCGCTCTTTCCGTCGCTAGTCGTAGTACTCAGCGCCGAGATGCGTGATCAGCTCTTCACCGCGCAGATAGCGCAGCGTGTTCTTGAGCTTCATCAGCTGAATGAACAGATCGTGCTCGGGATACAAGCTGGGCGCGGTCATCGGCGTCTTAAAATAGAACGACAGCCACTCCTGAATGCCCAACATGCCGGCTCGCTGCGCCAGATCCATAAACAGCGCCAGATCGAGGACGATGGGCGCCGCCAAGATCGAGTCACGGCACAGAAAATCGATCTTGATCTGCATCGGGTAGCCGAGCCAGCCGAAGATGTCGATGTTGTCCCAGCCTTCCTTGTTGTCGCCGCGCGGTGGGTAGTAGTTGATGCGAACGACGTGGTGGAAGTGCTCGTAGAGGTCGGGGTACAGGTGCGGCTGCAGGATGTATTCGAGCGCACCGAGCTTGCTCATCTCTTTGGTCTTGAACGACTCGGGATCGTCGAGGACTTCGCCATCGCGGTTGCCGAGGATGTTCGTCGAATACCAGCCCTCAAGCCCTAGGCAGCGCGCCTTGAGCGTCGGCGCCAGCACGGTCTTCATCAGCGTCTGCCCGGTCTTGAAGTCCTTGCCGCAGATCGGCAGGCTCTGGCGCTTGGCTAGCTCGATCATCGCCGGAAAATCGAGCGACAGGTTGGGCGCGCCATTGGCATAGGGCACGCCTGACTTCAAGCAGGCATAGGCATAGATCGCCGACGGCGCGATGTGTTCGTCGTTTTCGTCGAGCCCTTTTTCAAATGCGTCCAGCGAGGCATGACATGCGCTTGGCTGCTGATACACCTCGGTCGAGGCGCACCAGATGGCGACGCAGCGTGCAAGCTCGTTGTCGCGCTTGAAGTTCGCGATGTCGACCATAAGCTGCTCAGCAAGCTGCCGCTTGTTGGCCCCTTGCTTCACGAAGGTGCCGTTCAGCTTCTTGACGTACGAGGGATCGAAGACGCCCGGCATCGGGCGCACGGCTTCCAAGTGCGGGCGAAGCTCGCTCAAGTCCTCGCGCGAAAGGACACCGGCATGGGCCGCCGCTTCATAGGCATTGTCGGGGAAGATGTCCCAGCCCCCAAAGACGATGTCCTCAAGCTGCGACAGTGGCACGAAGTCGCGGATATAGGGGTTGCGGTTCTCGGTGCGCTTGCCCAAGCGAATGCGCCCCATCTGCGTCAGCGAGCCGATGGGCTTCTTCTTGGGATTGCCCAGACCGCGACGCACCGCCTCGACCCCGGCGATCACCGTGGTGGCTACCGCCCCCAGGCCCGGCAGCAGAACGCCCAGCTTGCCCTCCGCGGGAAGGATCTTCGTCCCTTTCTGCATAACCATGTCTCTCGTTACTCCTCTTTATTCGTATTACTGCTTAAGTTCCCAACGGGAGCCGGCTGCAGAGAAGGCGTGATCCGCGCCAGCGCGATCGGGTCGATGCGCACGGTGAAATAGATCCCCTGCTCGTCGAAGCGCTCGGACAGGACCTCGCTGTTGCCGAAGACCACCCCGCGCAGCTCTTGCCGGCTATAGGGGACGAAGATCTCGGTCTCGACGTGATCGCGATCGAAGAAGTCGATGATGGCCTGCCGCACGCGGGCGACATCGCCGGGGTTCTTGGCCGAGATGCGCAGCGCTCCGGCGTAGGAGGAGCCGCCCTCTTTTTCGTCCTTCACCGAGTGCTGCAAGCTGGCCAGGAATGCCTCGACGGGCGCGGGCAGCTTGCCGTCGTCGAGCTTGTCGGCTTTGTTGAACACGAACAGCTCGGGAACGCTGCCAGCGCCGATCTCGGACAGCACGCTGCGCGTCGTCTCGATGTGTGTCAAGCAAGCGGGATCGGCGCTGTCGACGACGTGCAGGATCAGCCCGGCTTCCAGCGCCTCGTCGAGCGTGGTCTTGAACGAGGCAACAAGCTGCGTTGGCAGGTTACGAATAAAGCCGATCGTGTCGGACAGCAAGATGCGCTGCCGCGGCGGCGGATGCAGGGCGCGCACCGTCGTGTCCAGCGTCGCGAACAGCTTGTCGGCGACATAGACCTCGCTCTCGGTCAGGGCGCGAAACAGCGTCGACTTGCCGGCGTTGGTATAGCCGCACAGCGCGACGCGGCGCAGCCCCTGCCGTCGAGCACTGCGCGTGCGATGCTCGATCTCTAGCGCCGACAGCTCGGCCCGCAGCTCAGCGACTCGATCGCGCAGCTTGCGTCGATCCAGCTCAAGCTGCGACTCGCCCGCGCCTTTGCCGCCGATGCCGCCGCGCTGCCGATCACCGAGCTTCTGATTTTCGCGCAGACGCGGCGCCATGTACTGCAGGCGGACAAGCTCGACCTGCAGCTTGGCCTGTCGACTGCGGGCGTGACGGTGAAAGATCTCCAAGATCAGCGCCGTGCGATCGAGGACCGAGTGCGCCCCCGATTCCTTCTGCACGTTGCGCGACTGCGACGGCGAGACTTCGTGATCGAGCAGCACTACCGTCGGTTCATCGACGGACTTGACCAGCTCGGTCAGCTCAGCCAGCTTGCCGGTGCCCAGATAGGCTGCGGCGTCGATGCTGCCTCGTCGCTGCGTAACGCGCCCACTGACCTGCAGGCCCAGCGTCTCGGCTAGGCGACCTAGCTCGTCGAGGGACTCAGAAAAGGCGCGGTCGTCGATCTCGGGCAGCTGCACGCTGACCAGGATGGCCCGCTTCGGCGGGACGTCGGGACCGTGTTGGTCCGATTCAGTCGAGGATGGAACTTCGCTTGATTGCTCTGGCATGTTGGGCGGCGAGGGAAGCGGCTACCTTAATGCGTCTCGCCGCCGCCGACAAGGACAGTGCAGCTTAGAGAGTGATGCGCAGATTTACTTGCGGATCGTCGACTGCTGTCGCCGCAAGGCCCAGCCGCTGCGACGAATCAGCGACGGAGCCAGGCTTGACTGCACGACGACGGCGCAGGCGAGCCAGCGCCTGATATGCGTCGATTTCAGGACCGCGCACGGGCGATGCGTGCAGTCCAAATGCGCGCAGCCAGCGACGGAATTGACGGCCAAGACGCACGGAAAGAGAAGAAAAAACCTGGCCGAATTGAACCCATTGCATGTCGTCCATCCTTTCGTCGGAAGAAAGACAGTATGGCAGGTGGGTCTGACAACTCTGGGCGGGGGCTTTTCAGCGAAAACAGCGACGGAGAAAAAGTGATTTTACGGATGCAGAAAAACGACCCAAATTCGCCCCGCGGCAACTACGTGGCGGGCAGCGCTTCGAGCCGACGATACAGCTCACCGCGACGCGTGGCATAGGTTGGCAGGGTGTCGTCGAGAACACACTGCGGCCAGGCCACAACGAAAGCACGCGGCCCCGTCCCGACGGCAGGCCCGCCGAGCGCCGACAGATCGACTTCGACCACTTGAAAGCCGGTCCGCCACAGATGGCCGCGCAGCGTCGTCGAGATTCCCGGCGGAACCAGCACCGTGCCATGGACGCAGAGCATCTGTGTCGCCCCGGCCGCTGCATCCTCGGCCCCGACGCCAATCACCTGGACTTTGTCCCCGGCAAACGCCGCCACTTGGGCCAAGGTCACACCAGGCATGACGCGCTGGTCGATCAGAAGCACGCTGCTGCCTCCGACGGACTGCAGGTACGTGCAGGCAGAAAGGCCGCTGTCCCCCGCCACCTTCACGCGCAGCGAGTGAGCCCCAAGCGGCAGACAGGTGGCCACCTCGTCGGCGGACTCCTCGTCTGAGCGAGCGCCGTAGCTGACGATGAAGCGATTGCGCGGCAGACCCACTAGCTCAGCCTGGCCGCCCCAGCGCTGCACTGCATCGCGAACCCGCAGGCCAAAGCGACGAAGCTGCGCGCTGATGGTTTCGGTCGCAGCCTCAGGGCCCTCGCTGTCTCGACGGGCGCGCAGAAACAAGGCATCGACGCTGCCGTCGGCGCGGGCCCCGACAAACACGCTGCCCAGCCGCGAGGTCGCCAATAGCTCCGTCGCTGAACTGGCGGATCGAGGCGCCTCATCTGGTGGGTCAAGAAGCAGGATCGTGCCCCCCGCCCGCGCGATGTGATCGCACAGCGCCAGCCACTGCCCCAGTGCCTGCCGCAGGCCAAAGGCCCCCGCAGCCAGGCTCGATACCGACGGATACGAGAGAATAAAGACCGATGCGTTCATGCCGACCTAATGGCTTGCCCCATCGCTGGGTTCGGTTAGAAAACGGGCCGAGAAAAACACCATGGCCATGGCGGCATAGCCCAAGGCATGCCACCACGCTGGTGCCAAGTTCACGACGGTGTCCGCCGGAGTAAAGCGATACGAGTGAATCAGGCCCAAGACACAGAACAGCACGCCGGCCAAGCACCACTTGCCCGCCGTCTCAAAGCGGCGCTCGATCACCGCGACGGTACTGGCAGAGAGCAGCATCGACGTGAAGATGAACCCCTGCTCTAGCGCGAAGGCGCCTTGGATGTACGTTCCCGCGTTGACAAAAGCGGGGACCAGCTTGTCGGAAAACTCGGGACCATTGGGCGAGCCAAAGCCCGCGACGCGCAGACCGCTCTTGGCCATCAGCGCCCCCCAGGCTCCGACGCCGGGCAGCAGGCCCAGGACGACAGCGGGCGCGTGTTCTTTGGGCGTGGCCTGAAACGACTGCGCCGTGATGACGATGCCAATCCACAAAACGATGGCCATGCCCGCGTCGATCGGCACGGCCCACGCCAGCCAACCCAGCGTGCCGGTCAAGCAGACGATCGTGGCAAAGCCGCCGTTCAAGATGGAATAGCCAGCGCGGGCGCCCAGCGCCTTCCAGCCAGGGTGACCGATGTAGATCGTTGCAGGAAAGCACGATCCGAAGAGCGCCGCCACGACCGTCCCAACGCCGTTGAACATCAGCGCGGGACGCGTCGGATACGCATCGCCTGCAGCCTCGGCGGACTCGACGTTTTGCAGCGAGCCGATCAGGTCAAACAGCGCCATCGGCACGATCACGGCGAGATAGCGCAGCCATGCGCCACTCGACAGAGCTGAAAACAGATCGCCCAGCACGGGCAGCGGCAGGTGCAGCGAGATCGCTCCGGCTGGACGTTCCCCGACGGGAGCCATGTGCGTGACCCACGCCAAGAGAGTGCCGAGCGCGATGGCCACCAAGCCGCCCGGCAGGCCGCCCTTGAAGCGCACGCGACCGAAATAGATCAAAAGCACGATGGCAAGGGTCGTCAGACCGACCAGCGGATTGGCAAAGGTGCGGAACAAAAAGCCCAGCGAGATGAAGCCCAAGGCGATGCCCGACAGCGTCGACAACAGCGCAGCGCGCGGCGTCATCTTGCGGACGCGCTCGGCAACAAAAGAGCCCGCGATGGTAATCAGCCCCGAGCCCAAGCACGCCACCAAGCCGGCCTGCCAGGCCACCCGCGCTGGATCGGCGGCTCCTGCTGCTTGCGCCGCAAGCTTGGCCGGCAACATCACCAGAAAGACATACGCCAGAAGCGAGACGGTGTTGATGCCGTACGGCAAGGCGCAGACATCGCTGCGGCCGGTCTCTTTGGCAAGCTGCATCGCCTGCCGGGCATAAAACACGTTCCCAACGAGCAGCGAGACCGCCGCCCCCGGCAAGATGCGGCCGTACAGCAGGTCCGGCGGCAAGCCCAGAACGAATCGGCAGAGACTATCGATCAGCAGAAACTGAACCAAGTTGTCCAGAGCAAGGCCGAAGAAACCGTCGATGTCGCCGCGCACCAGCCAGCGCATGCAGATCCCCTTTGACGAGTCGTTTCAGCATACTGCAAAGGGCAAACCGGCCTGCGGGAATTTTCAGACGCCGTGCTTGAGGTTGGCTGCGCCAAACACCGGCTCTGGCCGAACGATCCCGACGTGTCGGCTGCGCATGAGCAGCGACCGTAGGCAAGGCAGGACCAAGGTCTGCGCCGGACAAGACGAGCGATCTTTCCCCTCCCACAAGCTGATATGATGCGTGGATGACCTTGGAGGGCCCTGTGCCCTGCGAGGGAGAATGCGGTTCCTGTTGTTCTTGGGGGGAGCTCCCGTGGGGGACTCCGAAATCGGGAGGAAGTGATGAAGGAGCTTTCGGTTGCAGTCCTTGGTGGCGGGCGCTGGGCCCGTGCGCTGATGGGCCTGCTCGTTCAGAACCAGCGCAAGCAGCGCGGCATCATCAAGCGCGTCTCGCAGTACGTGCCACCGCGCGGTGCCGTCGTTGATCGCGGTCCTACACCACGGCCGGCGTTTCGTGCCGAAAGCGACGATGCAACCATGATGGGCGCCGTCGGACCAAGCAGTGCAGGGCGCGGGCGATTCAAGGCCGACAGCGATGATGCAACCATGATGGGCGCTGTCGGGCCGGCTTCTTCTCGCGGTGTCGCAAAGGCCGACAGCGACGATGCAACCATGATGGGCCTGGGCTCGCTGAGCGGCGCTCTAAAGCCGCTTAAGGCCCATATCAAGGCCGACAGCGACGATGCAACCATGATGGGTGGCAGTGGCTCGCTGGCCGATCAGCTCAGTGCGCGGCTCGGCGGTTCGATGCGCCCGATGCGCGCCGGCAGCGGACAGAAAGCCGAGCCCGAAGAAGCGACCATCATGAGCGCCGGCTCATTCGCCGCGCTGGCTGGCCCCCCGACTGCAGAGCCGCTGCGCTCGTCGCTGAAAGCCAATGCCGAAGAAGCGACCATCATGAGCGCCGGCTCGTTTGCCGGCCTATCGATGACCGATGACGAGCCAGATCCCAGCAGCGTGCCCAGCGACCTGAAAGATGTCGCGGCCGCTGATCTTCTGTTCTTGGCCGTGCCCGCGGCCGCAGTGCGCTCGACCCTGCGGCGGATCGCAGGCGTGCTGCGACCGCAGCAGATCCTGGTCCACAGCATCGGCAGCCTGCTCGCAGGAGAGAGCGGACAGCCCACCCGCCTGATCTCGCAGATCGTGCAAGACGAGACGCCGCTTTCGCGGATCGGCGCGCTCGCCGGCCCCGCCCTTGCCGAGGATCTGGAGGAGTGGAGCCCAGCGGCCCTGGTCTGTGGCAGCAGCACCGAGGGCGTGACCGCTGCCGTGCGCCAGGTCCTTTCCTGCCCGACTCTGCGCATCTACAGCAGCAGCGACATGATCGGCGTCGAGCTTTCGCGCGCTCTGAGCTGCGTCGTCGCGCTAGCCAGCGGCGTCTGCGAAGTGCTGGAGTTCGGGGTCGCCGCACGGGCCGTATTGGTCTCGCGCAGTGCGGCCGAATTCGCTCGGCTTGGGGTCGCCCTGGGAGGGCGCGAGAGAACGTTCGCCGGGCTGGCCGGTGTGGGTGGCCTGATGGTGGCCAGTCAGCGTCGGGATGCCAGCGACTATCAGCTGGGCATGCAGCTGGGCTCGGGGATCGATGTCGCCGACGCGCTCAAAGAGATCGGCGGCACCTGCGAGAGCGTCAATATGATCCGCGAGACGCACCGCCTGGCCGACGCCCATGGACTGCGGATGCCGATTCTGACCACGCTGCACCGCTGGATCTTCGGCAGTGTCGAGCTAGGCAAGGCCGTAAAGGACCTGCTCGACGACTCGAACTACGTCGAATAGCCTCTGTCTTTCGGGTCGCTGCCAACGCAAGGCGGACGACGTCAGCAGTCGGCGCGAAAGACCCAGACGCCGCGGAACAGATCGCGGCTCTCGCCAAGGCCGGGCAGGTCAGCAGCGCGATCGATGTCGAGCTTGGTCGCCGGATAGGCATACAGCCAGCGACGGATCTTGCTGGCGTCAACCTGCCGATCACGCAGCATGCGCTCGACCATCTCGGCGCGGCGCAGCGCTTCGGACTCGCTGTCTTCTGGCGACGAAACGACCAAAAAGACGGTGCTCTGCAGAAGCGCGCGGCGCACCAGGCGATGCAGGCGATCTAAGCGATACGGGGCCACTTCGGTACCACCCTTGGCGATGTACACAACCTCGTGTGGCAGGTGCGACATCAGCTTGAGGAAGCGCCCGCGATGTTCTGGATCGGCCGAGATCACCGCTGGGCGAATCTGCTTGGTCGTACACTGCCCAACCCCCGGCGGTGCCGCGGGACCCGACGACGCGGGCTGCATGCACTCGCGCTGCACGTCTTCCAGAAGCTGTCGTAGCTCTGGGTTGCAGAGAGCCAGCGTCAAGCCATCGTTCATCTCGTTGCGTAGCTGATTTAGCTCGGCGCGCTGCTGCGCAAGCTCGGTCCGCAGACTCACGAGCTCGGCCTCGTTCGAGGCACAGCCGACGAGGGCCAGGACAGCCAAGGCCCCCAGGCACGCACGCAGCCGCCAAACAAGCGCACACGCAGGGCCCACGGCCCACTCGAAGGGCCGTGATGACATGCTCACGCCGAGCGAACGAGAACTCATTATCTGCCCACTCGCACGGTGACTTCCGATGGGATTAAGTGCTGCGGGAAATTGGCCAGCGCCTGTCTTAGGCACGCGCCAAACCCCGTCTGATGCACCGCGGCCGGGGCCTCGACGATCTGCAGTGTGCCGCTGCGCTCCAGCTTGATCACCGCCCCCGTGGCGAGGTTGGCCTGAGCAAGCTCCTTGCGTGCGCAGATCGTCACGGCCAGATCTTGTGCCGGGCTACGTGTCCCCGTGACCACGAAGCGCCGAGGGGAAGCCGTCTTTCCCGGCTTGATGCCAGACTTGCCAGATGGGGCCTTGTTTAGCGAGGCAGCGGCCTCCGCCGTAGACGGCTCTGCCTCGTCGGATGGCGGGCCAGCGGCTGGCAGTACCACCGCCCCCGCAGACCCAGGCGCAGCCAACTGCGCCGTCGGCTCGGCGGCTCCAGCGGGGCTGACTGGCGCGGGGCCAGCGCGGGGCGGCGCAGGCGGAC
>CAZKOY010000009.1:0-48765 GCA_964554495.1 uncultured Myxococcales bacterium | reverse complement strand
GCGGCTCCAGCGGGGCTGACTGGCGCGGGGCCAGCGCGGGGCGGCGCAGGCGGACTGGGCGCTGCAGACGGGCCCAAGACAGGGTCGGGCCCGCGAGGCAGAGGCGCGCTAGGCTCACTGCCCACGTCACGACCAAAGATCGCGTAGGAGCCCCCGAGAAGAGCGGTCAGTGCCACCCCAACCAAAGACGCGACATAGATCTTTCGACGCGTTCCCGGCGAGTGCGTCAGCTCCCCGGCACGCTCATCGACGGTGATGGGCGGGGCAGCGACGGCCCCCTGGCCATAGGCAAGCTGTCGCGTGGCTCCAGCGGCCGCCAAGAATTCTGGAATGCTTGGGAAGCGAGCCTCGCGATTCTTGCTGAGTCCGCGCTTTACGGCTCGACTGACAGCGGCGCTGGCCTGCGTCTCGTTGAGCGGCGGTGGATCCTCGTGGATCACCCGCTCAAGGATGTTGAACACCGAGTCGCCAGGACGAAAAAATGCCGGCTGTCCTGCCAGCATCTCGTACACGATAGCGGCCAGCGCGAACTGGTCGCTGCGCGCGTCGACTTCATTGGCCTTGCCCAGTGCCTGCTCGGGCGCCATGTAGCCGGGCGTGCCCATCAGCGACGCGTTTGCCGTCAGAGGTGTCCGATCGACCTGTTCGAGCTTGGCAATGCCGAAGTCCAGCACCTTGACGAACTGCGGAAAGGCACCGTTTCGGCACAAAAAGATGTTCCCTGGCTTCAGATCTCGATGCACCACACCCGCGCCATGCGCCGCGGCCAGCGCCTCGCCGATCTGCGCAGTCAGCGCCAACGCCTGCGGCAGCGGCAAGATTCGCTGACGCCCAAGCAGCGCCGCCAGATCTTCGCCGTCGAGAAGCTCCATCACTAGATACGGGCTGCCATCGGGCAGCGCATTCCAGTCGGTGATGTCGACGATGTGGGGGTTTCGCAGCATGCCCAGAATCTCAGCCTCGCGACGGAAGCGGGCCAAAAACTGGGCCCGCTGGCTGGCCTCAACATTCATTACTTTGATCGCGAAGCGTCGGGGCAAGCGGGTGTGCGCCGCGACATACACCTCGGCCATGCCTCCCGCTCCGAGCAGGCGCTCGATGCGATAGGTGTCGTTGATGACCTGGCCGGGCGATAGCGGCATCGCCTCAGTCTATATCACGGGAATACGGGCGAAGGGAGAAGGAAGCCAGGAGAGCTACGGGGCCTACTGCACCTGGTTCAAAAAGACCGTCAGCATGGCGCCGGTCTTCTGTGCAATGACCAGATCCGGCTTGCCATCGCCACTGACGTCGCCGACGGCAACCGCATCGACGGCAGCGGGCAGACTGGACAGCACAGGCGTGCTGGTCACCGTTGTGCCATCGATCGACAGCACGATGATGCTGGTGCCTTGGGCAGCGATCACGTCATCCAAGCCATCGCGATCGATGTCCCCAATGGCCATCGCAGTAAGTCCCGGACCGATCAGCTTCGCTCCCACAGCCGAAGACAGCGTCTGATCCAGCGATGGGCTGGCCATGCCGGTCTTCTGCAGAAAGACGCTGGCGCCATCGCCGTGCGCGGCCACGATGTCCACCGTCGACGTATCGGTCAGCTTGCCAACGCCGACGCGCGTGACGGCCTTTTGCGAGCTGCCGTTCAGGATCACCGCCGCCGAGTTCGTCTGGCCCGGCGTCGGAACCGTAAACGCCTTGAGCGGCGCATCGGCGCCCTCGCCCGCTACCGCCATCACCGTGCTGTCGCGATTCACCGAAAGCGCATTCACCTTGGTCAAATTCACCATCTTGAACGAGGTGTACATCTCGACGGGAGAGGCAAGATCTGCGTTCTCGATAGAATAGGTCGCACCGCCGGAGGTCCCGCGAAGCGCTTGATTCTCACTTACATCCAACACACTCGTCAGAGGTAGCGGTGTTGCAAACACCTCGCGAGAGGTCAGCCCCTGCAGTGTTGTACCAGCGATCTGGTATTCGAATACCCGGCGGTTTGTGACGTTGTCCTCGGCGGTAAAGACATGGCCCTTTGCGACCTGCACCCAGGTGGGTTGACGAGCGCCCGTGCTATACGTCGCCTTCATCCCCGTGGCGTCCGTGAAGGTCGGGGGCTGAAAGACGCGAAGCTTGGCCGAGAGGCTCTTGTCGCCCGCCTTGAGAGTGACGCTGATCTGACCGGGCGTCACCGCTGCGAGCTGAGTCATGGATACATCGCAGCTACCGCTGCCGGATCCGTCGACGGTGCAGCCGACTTCCAGGTTGCCGGGCAGGACCAGCTTGACGTTGGTCGCGCCCTTGGCGGTAACGTTGACGCGCCCGCCGTTCTTGGAAAGCCGCGTCGATAGAACAGCCAAGTCTGCGGTCATTCCCCCATCCGGCGTGCAGCGGGGATCTCCCGGTCGCTCTTCGCACAGCGGAACGGAACACCCAACGCCACCGCCGAGCGCCAACGAAGTCAATCCCACCACTGCCGCCAGAGTCGTTGCTGCCTTGTGCTTGCGTCGCATGTTACTTGACCTCCACCGCGCTCGCGGTTGTCGAGGACGAGCCCTTGCCCGTAGGCCACAGGATCGTCAGCGTCAGCCCAACGGCCAGAGCACCGCTGAGCGCATACCCGCCGATATACAGCGGTTGGTTGTGCAGAATGCAGGGGGCCGAGCTACAGGACAGGCCGGTCTCTTGACCGTCTGTCGCGTGCAGGGCCACCGTCGGAATCAGCGTCAGGAGAAGCGCCCCGCCCAAAATACCCGCGGCGATCTTGCGGTTCTTTGGCATGCGCGCCCAGAAGTCCTCGCTGTTGGTGGCTGGCTCGCCGGCTGGTGCCGGTGTCGCAGCGACGGCCTGACCTGGACTCGAAGGCGTCGCGGCGGGTGCAGGCATCGGCGGCTCAGCGGTTCCCGGAGCAGCCATAGGGGCCGCGGCAGTCGGTGCAGGCGCAGCCAGCACCGCCACTCGCTCGCGATAGTTGCGAAGAGATCGCTCGGCCAGCTCGGAAATGGCGCGGTTCAGCAGCTCTGGGCTGCAGCGATCGCAGACCCCATGCTCGTCATGCGGCACCCGGCGGGCGACGTCGAAAACCACCGTGGTCAAGTACTGCGATCCGGCTCCGCTCGGTCGCAGCTGAGTGCTCACCACCAGCTTGGCTCCCTCGCGACCGCCGAGCTGGGTCATGCACTCTGCGTTGGTACACAGCCGCTCGGCCGGAATCACTTTGACATCTTGGACCAAGAGCTCACCGCTTTTGGCCAGCGACTCACGCAGCCCTGCGCTGAGCTTGGCATCGAACTTCCCTGCGGACTGCACCCCGAGGGAAAGTACTGGATCGCTGCCCCGCTGAGCCGACGCCGAGGCTGGTAGCAAGGCCAGCAGCGCAGCAGCCGAGACGATGAGTGATAGTCGGGCGCCCGTCATCGAGAAAACTCCTTGAAAAGATTGGCGATTATTTTAGCGCGGATCTGCGGGCTTGTTCGCTTTTTCTATCTGCCAGCGCGCGGGCTCTGTTGCTAGCGACGCGGGGCTTCGCCGGGACGCAGCGGACGGGGACGCGCCGGAATGCCAAACGCGGGCAGACCACTCTCGATCACCGTCGGCAGCTTCACACGTCCCCGCGGTGAGTTCGCAAGGTCTTGCGCCGCCTCCACGGGCCCAGAGCCTCCTGGGTTGTATCCCTGACCGGGTGGCCCGCCCCAGAGGCCATAGCGTGGGTTCTTGCACTTCACCGCCCCTTCCCAGTAGTGGCGAATGATGTAGCGTCCCTGGAAGTTCGACTCGCCGCTTTTTTGCACCTGCGCACCCTGATCGCCTAGCCCTCCCTCCCAGTTGGCGCGACCACCAACGACGGGATCTGCCTCGCGAAAGATCAAGTCCGCGTCCAAAGTTTTTTTGTCGTAGCGCGTATGCAAGCGGGTCAAGACGTAGCTAGGTGCGCTGCCAAAGAAGGGCACGCCACGCGAAGCACGCGGAGGCCCTCCGGGGGGAGCCGCGGCTGCGCCTGCTGGCTGCGCGGCAGCGACGAAGTCCTCATCGCCGAGTGTATACAGATCGCTGGCCTCAAGCGGAGGCGTCGGGCACGGATCACAGGAAGTGGTCTGCCAGGAATACTCGGTGACCACTGCGCGTCCGCCAGCTCGTCGCAGCGTCTCGTCGAAGAGCTCGGCATAGAAACTGGGGAAGTCCTTGCGAACCTCGTTGGCTACCTCGATGTTGGTCGGAATGAAGACGTTGGGATAGTTCGCGAGCTCGAAGCGCTTGCTTGGATGCAGAACATAGACCAACAGATCCTGTGCTCCGTCGGCATTGAGGAGGCCCAAGCGCACCGGCAGCCTCAGCTCGGACGCGTCATAGGCGAAGCGCAGCGGGGACAGCACCACGACGCCGTGCTTGTCGCGCTGCACTTTCTTGATGTCAACCTTGGCGACGAAGAACTTCATCTGCTCGCGAATATACGGAGCCAAGGCCTGCGAGGCCCCCTTGGGGATGTTGTACTTCGACAAGCGCAGCCAGGCTTCCAGACCGCCCGACTCCTTTGCAGAGAGGATTAGGATCTGGTACTCGCCCACCTCGAACTTGGCTTCGATGGTGACGCCAAAGCGACCGGCGCTGGACTCCATCGGGGGGGCCGACGGGACGGCAGAATAGGCTACGGCTCCGGGTGCCGGCATGGGTGGAGGCACATAGCACGGATCCTGTTCCCAGTACTCGACGAGGCGCGGCGCGCTTAGCTGATCGACGCGGCGGAACACGTCGGGCGACAGCGTCCTAACCTGTTCCTTCTTTAGGACAACGGGAACCGGGACCACCATGGCAAAGTCCTCGGGCGGTCCTTTGTAGTTGTTCGACATGCTGAGCACAGTGCGACTGCCCTTGCGCAACAGCACGACCTGCGAGGCGTTGTTGGTCAGCGAAGCATCAGCCCCAGACACAAAGAAACCACAGAAGGCCTGGGCGGACGGAACAACGCTGGCGAGCGACAGTGCAAACATCCCCCCGAGAACCCACTTCCTACGAAAGATGGAACCGAACGACATGCGGCCTCCGACCATAAACCGTGAGGCTCACATCATATCGCGTTCACAAGCGAGCTGGGGCGTCGGCCAAGCGCTGTCGCCACAAAGGGCCTGTGCGCCCCCGCCGGGCAGTGCAAACGCTGGCGCTGTTATCGCGTCGTATTGGTCGTGAACACCAACACCGCAACGCGCCGCTGAGCGCGCAAGCAGTCGCGAATACTGACTTGAGGAGAGGCCCCATCCAGCCGACGATCTAGCGACCGACTGCGCAGACAGGACACCGAGCGAAGGAAAGGAACTAGACGCTCAGCAATGGCTCGACGAGAACCAGGGCGAACACGAGCAGAAAATTTTGATAGAGCCCATCCTCAGGAAGGGCCCAAGGCGACGAGATCTAGCGGAGGGTCGGCAACGGCTACTTGGCGTCAGTCGCTTCAGCAGCAGGGCGATCCACGAGCTCAACGATCGCCATCGGGGCCGCATCTCCATGACGCCAACCCGTCTGCGTAATCCGCATGTAGCCGCCATGACGGCCGGAATACCGGGGTCCCAGCGTACCAAACAGCTTGTGCAGTGCGGGGCGCGCCTTCACGACTCGCTGCGCCATGCGCATCGCATGAACGATCTGCACTCGCTCGGTGTCAGAGCGCTTCTCGGCATCCTTGGAGAGCAGCTGCCCCACGGAAACAGCCCATGCAATCGCCGGCTCAGCGAAACGGCGCAGCTCCTTTGCCTTCACAACGGTCGTCTCAAGTCGCTCATGCTCGATAAGCGAAGCGACCATATTGCTCCACATCGCTCGTCGGTGTGCTGACTCTCGACCGAACTTTCTTCCTGATTTCTGGTGACGCATCTCTGATGCCCGTTCCTACGTGCCAGCAGGCTGACACTGGTTCCTAGTCTCGTGGTCCAGGGGGTGCAACGCTTGTTGGATTGCCTACGCCTTGTTGCGCTGCGCCGGAGGAATCCAACCTTCAAGCTTCAGGCCAAGGGACAGCCCCATCTCGCCGAGGATCTCCTTGATCTCTTTGAGCGACTTTCGGCCGAAATTCTTGGTCTTCAGCATCTCCGCTTCGGTACGCTGCACAAGCTCGCCGATGTAGCGAATGTTGGCGTTCTGCAGACAATTCGCAGAGCGAACCGACAGCTCCAGCTCATCCACCGACTTGTCGAGGTTCTCGTTGAGCTTCTCTTGCTCCTCCGAGACTGGCTCGTCGCTTGGCTCAAACGTCTCTTCAAAGTTAATGAAGATCGTCAGCTGGTCTTTCATGATCTTGGCAGCGTACGCGACGGCGTCATCCGCACGAACTGAGCCATCGGTCCAGACTTCCAAGGTCAGCTTGTCGTAGTCAGTCTGTTGGCCAACACGAGCGTGAGTGACCACATAGTTGACCTTCTTGATCGGCGAGTAGAGCGCATCGATCGGGATCATGCCGATGGGCATGTTGGGCTGCTTGTTCCGATCTGCCGGGACATAGCCACGGCCCATCTGAACCACTAGCTCAGCATGCAGCTTGCCGCCGCGAGATAGCGTTGCGATGTGATGCGATGGATTCAGAATCTCGACCCCATCCACCGCCTGGATATCACCCGCGGTGACGGGGCCTTCCCCTTCTTTGTCGATGCGCAGGACTCGCGTCTTCGGATCGTGCATCTTGATGAGCACGTCCTTGAGGTTGAGGATGATGTCGGTAACATCCTCTGCAACGTCGGGCAGCGTCTGAAACTCATGTAGTGCGCCATCAATCTTGATGGCAGCAATCGCGGCACCCTGCAACGAGGACAGCAACACCCGGCGCAGGCTATTGCCGATGGTGGTGCCAAAACCGCGCTCTAGCGGCTCGCAGGAGAAGCGACCGTAGCTAGCGGTCAGCGATTCCTTGTCCACTTCGAGCGCCTTGGGTCGAATGAGGTCACGCCAGTTGCGCGACACGACCGCTGGATTCACCTGCGCAGTAGACATCTCATACTCTCCGAATCTCGGCTTTAGAGCTCTTTGATCCGCTCAGGATTGCGGCGGTCGATCGCTTACTTCGAGTACAGCTCGACGATGAGCTGCTCGCGGATTTCCATCTTCAGGTCTTCACGGCCGGGCATCGCCTTCACGCGACCACGGAAGTTGTCCTTGTCAAGTTCCAGCCACTGCGGAACGCCTCGGCGATCGACAGCGTTCAGGTTCTCTGCCAAGCGCGGCATCTTCTTGCTACTCTCACGTACCGCAATCGCATCATTGGCGCGCACGAGATACGAGGGAATGTTTACTCGGCAGCCGTTGATCGAGAAGTGGCCATGGCGGACCAATTGACGCGCCTCAGCGTGATTGCTGGCGAAGCCAAGGCGATAGACGATATTGTCCAAGCGCCGCTCCAAGAGCTGCAGCAGGTTCTCGCCGGTAACGCCTTT
This sequence comes from uncultured Myxococcales bacterium, assembly GCA_964554495.1. GTDB lineage: Bacteria > Myxococcota_A > Polyangia > Palsa-1104 > JAEUJZ01 > JAEUJZ01. The sequence continues at coordinate 41,362 of CAZKOY010000009.1, read as the reverse complement.
CATACGGCTGGCGCGATAGTAGTAACCGCGAAACTGCCTCTCTGCGATACCGTAGATGCGCTTCACCTTCTGCTTCTCACGCAGCTGCTCGCCGTAGTCTGAGTTCTTCCGTCGGCGGTTCTGTCCGTGTTGCCCAGGAGGATACGCGCGACGTTCAAAGCCACACTTGTCCGTGTAGCAACGATCGCCCTTCAGGAAGAGCTTCATATCTTCGCGGCGACAAAGCCGGCAGACAGGTCCTGTATATCGAGCCATGAGATCCCTTCGATTCTTTTCCGCAGGCCGGGTTGGCCTAGGTCATTTGCGGAACGGCAGCCCAATCAGACGCGACGACGCTTCGGTGGCCGACAGCCATTGTGCGGTATGGGCGTGATGTCGCGAATCAGGCTGATCTTAAAGCCAGCCGCTTGCAACGCACGCAGCGCCGACTCACGGCCAGCGCCGGGGCCATTCACCAGCACGGAGACTGTCCGCATGCCGTGCTCAATTGCCTTCTTTGCTGCATCCTCGGCAGCAAGCTGAGCAGCGAACGGCGTCGACTTGCGCGAGCCCTTGAAACCGCGCACACCCGCCGACGACCACGCGACAACATTACCCGACACGTCTGAAATCGTGACGATGGTGTTGTTGAAGGTGGACTGAATGTGGGCGATGCCACTTTGGATGTTCTTGCGAACCTTCTTCTTAACTTTTGCCTTCGCCGTCATGCTCATCCATTCATGCGCCGGTTTATCGCATGCACGCCGCTATGCCCGAGCGTGATGCGGTGAGGACCCAGGCGCTCTGCAGTCGTTGTCCGAAGCAGCAGCCTCGTATCCCCCGGAACTAGCCCGCGCCGCCAGCAGCCGGTTTCTTGCGCGCCAAGCCACCTTTGCGAGGCCCCTTCCGGGTACGCGCATTGGTATGCGTTCGCTGGCCACGCACCGGCAGGCCTTTGCGATGCCGCAGTCCGCGATAGCATCCTAGATCCATCAGACGCTTGATGTTCATGGAGACTTCGCGACGAAGATCGCCTTCGACCTTGTACTCAGCCTCAATGACGTCGCGAATTTTGCGAATTTCCGCTTCGTCTAGGTCATCGCTTCGCTTGTCAAAGCTGATCCCCGCGCGCTCCAGGATTTCGCGCGATCGCGAGGGGCCGATGCCATAGATGTACCTTAGAGCTACTTCCATGCGCTTGTTGCGTGGAAGGTCTACGCCTGCGATACGAGCCATTCAGAGTCTTCCTTCCCGTTTCCGAGGCTTCCCGTGTCGACGGGGAATCTGTACCTTAGCCTTGTCGCTGCTTGTGACGGGGGTTTTCGCAAATGACCCGCACAACGCCCTTTCGGCGAACAACTTTGCACTTCTCACATACCTTCTTGACGGACGCTCTTACCTTCATCGTCTGCTCCGGCGACGTGGATTTCGGGCCACTGCTTACGGCGTGGCTGCCTGATGTAACGCAAAAAAAAATCGCGTGCAAGAAAAATACTTTGGCGACGCGGATTTAGCGGCGACTGAGGACAACTGGACCGTTGTCTGTGATCGCCACGGAGTGCTCAAAGTGAGCCGACAGCTGCCGATCGCGGGTTACCGCCGTCCAGCCATCGTCGAGAAGCTCTACGTCGGGACCGCCAGCATTGATCATGGGCTCGATCGCCAGCACAAGCCCAGGCTTCAGTCGAATTCCTTTGTTCGGCTCGCCGTAGTTCTGCACCTGTGGATCTTCATGCATCGCACGGCCGATACCATGGCCAACGAACTTGCGCACAACGGAATAACCAAGCGGCTCGACAAACGACTGCACAGCCCAGCCGATGTCTTGTAGCCGGTTCCCCGGCACACAACGCGCAATCGCCAAGTCCAAGGCATGCCGCGTCGCCTCAACTAGCTTCCGGGCGGCCTCTGGGGCCTTGCCTACCATGACCGTTCGTGCCGAGTCACCGCAGAAGCCTTGGCGAAATGCGCCGAAGTCAATACCGACAATATCACCATCCTTCAACACTTCCTCTTTGCGAGGGATACCATGAACGACGACTTCATTGATCGAAGTGCAAAGAACCGCAGGATAAGGAGGATGACCATAGCCCAGGAAGGCCGACGTTGCATTGAGCTTCTTGAGCGTTCGATCGGCCAGCTCATTAAGCTCGCTCGTGGACACACCGGGGCGACAGCGATCTTCCAGCACATCCAATACCTCGCAGACCACGAGGTTGGCATCGCGCATCTTCTCGATCTCTGATGGAGTCTTGTAATAGATACGCATTCAAGAGAGGAAGGGCGCGACCCAGAAGGCCACTAGGCCGACAGGCAGGCCTGGAGAGCTGCGAAGATTTCCTGAATCGGACCGGTACCTTGCACAGAGCGAAGCACTCCTCGCTGTCGGTAGTAGTCCATGAGCGGAGCCGTCTGCTGGCTATACGCGTGCAGACGTTTCTCGATCGCTTCGGGGCGATCGTCGGTGCGAACTTCCAGCGGGCACGAGCTCACATCGCAGCCAGGAACATGGCCCGGCCGCGGAGGATTGTCGGTGACATGAAACGTGCCATTGCAGCGACTGCACCAGCGACGCCCCGCAAGGCGTCGGCGAATCTCATCGAACGGTACTTCGACAGAAATCACTTGCAGTGGTGCGCGGCCAGTCGAGGCAAACATTGCGTCCAAGGCCTCGGCTTGCTTGATGGTGCGCGGAAAGCCATCCAGGATCACACCGGCCTGGTGATCAGAACGAGCCAACCTCTGCTTCACTAGCTCGATTACGACTTCATCCGGTACGAGCTGGCCCGAGTCCATCAACGCCGCGACGCGATTGCCCAATTCGCTGCCTTCCTTGCGAGCAGCGCGCAGCATATCGCCCGTGGAAAGTTGCGGAATTCCCAGCTTCTCAGACAAGAGCTGTGCCTGTGTTCCCTTGCCTGCCCCCGGCGCCCCAAACAGATAGATATTATGCTGCATCGTTCTATCCATATCCGGCTAGCGTGCGCGGGTAGTCCGACCACGAATCCTAGGGCCTTTAGGACCCGTCACGTTTTCGTAGTTGCGAGTGATCAGGTGACTCTCAATCTGCTGCACGGTATCGAGAGCCACACCTACGACGATCAGCAGAGAAGTACCGCCAAAGTAGAACGGCACTTTGAACTTCTGCTGCATAAACGTCGGCAATACACAGACCGCGGAGATATAAAGTGCGCCACCAAAGGTCAATCGCGTCAGGACACGATCGATGTATTCCGCTGTCTTTTTCCCTGGTCGAATACCGGGGATGAAACCACCGTACTTCTTCATGTTGTCGGCGATGTCGACTGGATTGAAAGTGACGGCAGTGTAGAAGTAGCAAAAGAAGATAATCAGTCCAATGTACAGCGCATTATATCGCCAGTCACCAGGGTTCAGAACATCGGCCGCGCGCTGCATCCACGATGACTGAACAAATCCCGCAAGCTGTGCAGGAAATAACAGGATGGACGAAGCAAAGATCGGCGGGATGACCCCTGCGACATTGATCTTCAACGGAAGATGTGTCGACTGTCCACCGTAGACCTTCCGACCTACCACCCGTTTTGCGTATTGGACCGGAATCTTGCGGTATCCGCGTTCAAAGAAGATAATCGCCGCGATGACCGCCACGACGATACCGCCAACCAAGAACAGCTCGAAGACCGTCATATCCCCTTGGGATGAGGACTTCTGAAAGAGCTGTGTCATTGCGTCTGGGAACCGGGCTACAATGCCGGCAAAAATTATGAGAGAGATCCCGTTGCCTATACCGCGCTCGGTAATCTGCTCTCCTAGCCACATGATAAAGGCCGTTCCCGTGGTCAGCGTGATCATCGTGAGGAGCTCAAACCCCAAACCGGGATTGAGCACTACGGACCCAAACTGGGAGAAGCTGCGATTATTGCCTTCTAGCCAGCGCGCAATAAAGAACGCCTGCACTAGTGAGATTACAATGGTGCCGTATCGAGTGTATTGATTGATCTTCCGGCGACCCTGTTCGCCTTCTTTCTGTAAGCGATCCAAAACCGGCAACACGACCGTCAACAGCTGAAGGATGATCGACGAGCTGATATAGGGCATGATGCCCAGCGCGAAGATCGAGAGCTGTTCTAGCGCGCCACCTGAAAACATATTGAGCAACCCCAGGAATGAACCCGAGGCCGACTTCAAGATGTTCTTCATCACCTGGCGATCGACGCCCGGCACGGTGACAAAGACCCCGATGCGATAGACCGCGAGCAGAGCCAGCGTGAAAAAAATTCTCTTCCGCAGCTCGGGGATCTTGGCAATGTTGGCGATGTTCGACGCCATTTCTTCTCTTTGTCGCAGCCTGGGTTGGCGCTGGTAGCACCAACAAGCGAGACCACGCAGTGAAGGGATTACTTCTTCTTTTTCTTCTCAGGCCGCTTCACAGGCTTCGGCACATGCAGAGCGAGCACCTCGAAGGAGCCCTTGGCTTTCTCAAGGTGTTCCTTCGCGGAGGCCGAGATCAAGTGTGCCGATACCTTTAGGCCCGCCGGTACCGTCTGCCCCTCGCGGACACTGCCAAGAATCTTAACGATCTTGGCAGAGCGAGGAACCATGCCGGCGTCCTTGAGAGCATCCACGCCAACCGAAGCATTTGACTGCCCAAAGCGGGCAGCAATATCTCCGAGGTTGATGGCGAATACTTCCCGACGGAACGGGTTGTTGAAGCCGCGCTTGGGCAGGCGGCGCGCCATGGCTGTCTGCCCGCCTTCAAAGCCAGGCTTCGGAATGCCGTGGTGGCCAGTTCGAGCCTTCTGGCCCTTAGTGCCGCGGCCACTGGTCTTGTGCGTGCCAGAACCGTGGCCTCGCCCCACGCGCTTGCGGGGCTTGGTTGCTCCCTCGTTCGGAGTCAGGGTATGTAGCGTTGTACCCATTGTTCAATCCTTCGCGACGCACGCACGAATCGGCGACGTCGATCTGCGTTTACTCGACGGGCTCGACCTTTACCAAGTGCGACACCTTGCGGATCATGCCACGCACGGCATCTGTGTCTTTGAGGACATTGGAGCGGTGCATCTTGGTCAGTCCAAGCGCCTTGATGGTCTGCTTCTGATCCTCAGGGCGATTGATGCCGCTACGGATCAAAGTCACTTTCAGCTTCAGCGCCATGATAAGTTCCCTTGTCTATTCCGATGGGCCGCGCAGGGCCGCTACGCGTGATGAAAGCGTATGCGCCCCAGCGAGCCGCTCTAGCTGCTGTGCAATTGCTCGACGGTCTTACCACGACGACGCGCAACTTCATCCGGTGCGTGCAGCCCTTGCAGAGCTTGGGTCGTAGCATGCACAACGTTGTGCGGGTTCGACGTGCCGATGCACTTGGTCAGGATGTCCTGAATACCTGCAACTTCGAGCATGGCGCGAGCGGCCCCGCCCGCGATGACTCCCGTACCAGGTGATGCAGGCCGTAGCAGAACGCGACCCGAACCAAACTCACCGATGGTCTCGTGCGGGATCGTGCGACCGTCGGTCAGAGGAATCTTGAAAAGGCCCTTCTTGGCCTGGTCTGTGGCTTTTCGGATGGCCTCGGGTACTTCATTGGCCTTGCCGAGACCGGCGCCGACATGGCCATTGCCATCGCCCACTACCACGAGCGCTGAAAAGCTAAAGCGGCGGCCACCCTTCACGACCTTGGCAACGCGGTTGATGTAGACGACGCGATCTTTTAGCTCGCCCACTTCGCTGAAATTAATCGCCACGCTGGTCTCCTAGAACTTGAGTCCGCCCTCGCGCGCGCCGTCAGCGAGCGCCGAGACACGGCCGTGATAGATGAAGCCATTGCGGTCAAAGACGACCTGCGAGACGCCTTTGGATAGGCAACGCTGAGCGATCAGCTTGCCGATGTGCTTCGCCCGGTCCCGTTTTTTTAGGCCCTTCAACGAGGCTTCTAGCTCGGGCTCTAGCGACGACGCTGAGGCTAGAGTGGTTTGCTTGTCATCATCGATGACCTGCGCATAGATGTGCTTTGTGGAGCGAAATACCGAAAGCCGAGGGCGCTCCATTGTGCCCTGTATGCGCTTGCGAATGGACTTCTTGCGCTTGAGCCGCGCATCAATCTTCGTCGCTGACATGTTCTCACCGTGTCTAAGCTGCCCGTGTCAAGACAGCGGCTCCCTCTTGGACGGGAAACACCGCGCCATGCAGCGGGCGTATTACGGAAGCGGGAAATCCCCAACGGGCGGAATCAGCTCGCGCCGGTCTTACCAACCTTGCGACGAAGCGTCTCTTCCAGGTACTTGATGCCCTTGCCCTTGTACGGCTCTGGCGGGCGGACATTGCGGATGCGCGCAGCCAGCTGGCCCACCACCTCTTTGTCCGTGCCCGTCAGCGTAAGCAACACGGCGTCCTGGCCACTGTTCACCGTGCTTTTTACCTTCTCGGCCTTGGCGGCGACACCTGTCGGAAGAGAAAACTCCACCGGATGTGACAGCCCCACAACCAAGTTGACCTTGCCACCGACAACTTCTGCTCGGTACCCAACGCCGTTGATTTCAAGCTGACGGGTATAGCCTTCGGTGACGCCTTTGACCATGTTGGCCACAAGCGCCCGCAACAAGCCGTGCCGTGCGCGCTCTTCGCGACCATCACCCTGGCGCGAGACCTGGACATGGCCAGCTTCGAGCTTGGCGCTGACACCTGCGGGCACAGAGCGCTTCAACTCGCCCTTAGGGCCCTTGATAGCGATCAACGAGTCCTTGATGGTGACATTCACGCCGGAAGGAACTGGGACCGGCTTCTTTCCGATGCGAGACATTACCAGACCTCACACAGCAACTCGCCACCCACGCCGAGCTTGCGTGCCTGACGATCCGTCAGAACACCACGCGAGGTGGACAGGATCGATACGCCAAGCCCCGAGCGAACCCGCGGGATCGCCGTGTGCCGGACATAAATTCGCTGGCCTGGCCGCGAAACCCGGCGCATCGACTGAATCGCGTGCTGATTGTCCTGCCCATAGCGAAGGCCTATGGTCAGAACGCTGCCTTGATCGGTCGTCCCACGCGCCACAGACTGAACATAGCCCTCGTCGCGCAGAATCTCCGCTACTCGCTCTTTCAGGTTCGATGCTGGCAGCGTGACTGTCTCTTTCCGCGCCATCATGGCATTGCGGATTCTCGTCAGCATATCGCCAATTGGATCGGTCATTTTCTCACCGTAGGGCCTGACTACCAGCTCGACTTGACGACGCCGGGGATCTCTCCACGCGACGCCATCTTGCGGAAGCAGATGCGGCACAGCTGGAACTTGCGCATGAATCCGCGCGGACGTCCGCACGAGGCACAGCGATTGCGCTGCCGGACGGAACTGACGTTGCCGTTCTTGTCGACTTTCTTGAACTTGAAGACGTTGTTCTCTGCACGCCATTGCTTCGCAAGACGGGCCATAGGTTAGCTCCTGAACGGCATTCCGAGGTGGCGCAGCAGGGCGCGTCCCTCTTCATCGGTTCTCGCAGTCGAGACGATGGTGATGTTGAGACCCTTGATCTTGTCGATCTTGTCGTAGTTGATCTCAGGGAAGATGATCTGCTCGCGCACGCCCATCGAGAAGTTGCCACGACCGTCGAACGAACGCGGCGAGATTCCCTTGAAGTCGCGAACACGCGGCAGCGCGAACGAGACCAAGCGATCAAAGAACTCCCACATCCGCTCGCGTCGAAGCGTCGTCATGCAGCCGATCTTCTGCCCCTCACGGAGCTTAAACGTCGCGATCGACTTCTTAGCTTTGGTGACCACTGGCTGCTGACCCGTCACCGACCGCATCTCTTCGACGGCATGGTCGATAATCTTGGGATTCCCAATTGCCTCACCCAAGCCCATGTTCAGCGTGATCTTTACTAGACGCGGAACTTGATTCTTGTTGCCATACCCAAACTCCTTCATGAGCTTGGGGGCCACTTCCTTGTCATAAAGCTGACGCAGGCGCGGCGGGGCCGAGCGCTTGATCTGATCTTCAGCCGTGGCGTTGGGCGTACCGTCAATTCTGCCCTTCTCACGACCCTTGCCACCGCCGCCTGCCTTGGCTGCAGCCTTGGGTTCCTTTGCCTCTTTAGCGCCCTCTTTGGCTACAGCAGTCTTCGGCGCATCCTTCGCCGCTGCTTCTTTCTTGGCGGGCTTTTCGTTCTTTGCGTCTGCCATGATTACTCCGTTCGCTTCCGTTGCTGAAGACCACTCCCAGTGGGCATCGTGATATGCAACGGGTCCCGAACCGCTCTAGGTCGCTACTTCTTCTCTGCCTCGATAACCGTGCCGGACTTGCCAGCGCGAAAGCGCGCACCATCCTTGGTGAGGATCTTCACGCGCGTCGGCTTGTCTGTTCCTGGATCAATGGGCATCACGTTCGAGAGATGAATGGTGCCTTCCTTCTCGAGGATGCCGCCCTGATTACTCTGAGTCGGCTTGGTGTGCCGCTTCACCATCGTTAGGCGCTCCAAGACAACTCGCTGCGTCTTTTGCAGTACGCGAAGCACCCGCGCTCGCTTGCCCTTCTCTTTGCCGGCAATGACCTCGACCAAGTCACCTTTTCGAATGCGCTGCATTAGAGCACCTCTGGCGCCAGCGAAATGATCTTCATGAACTTCTTGGCGCGAAGCTCACGAGCAACAGGGCCGAAGATACGGGTCCCAAGTGGCTCGTTCTCTTTGTTGATCAGCACGGCAGAGTTCGTGTCAAAGCGGATGTACGTCCCATCCGGTCGCGCGACCTCTTTGGCTGTGCGAACGATGACCGCCTTGGCCACGTCGCCCTTCTTTACCTTGGCGTTTGGAATCGCCTCTTTCACCGAGACGACAATCACGTCTCCGAGAGAAGCGTACTTTCGCTTCGACCCGCCCAGTACCTTGATGCAAAAGACCTTCTTTGCACCCGAGTTGTCGGCGACGTCGAGAATGGTGGTCATCTGAATCATGGCAAACCTAACAAGCGAACGGTCTGTGGCCGTCTCATTTCAGGTGGGATCGCGGACTCTCTGCCCGCGGTGCCGCACCTTATATCACGGGACTACTGCGCACGGCGGGCACGCTCAATCAACTTCACCACGCGCCAGCGTTTGTCCTTGGATAGAGGACGAGACTCGACGATCTCAACTTTGTCCCCAACATGAGCTCCGTTGTCCTCGGAGTGGGCCTTGTACTTGGCCTGATGCACCGTGTACTTGCCAAACTTCGGCTCACGCACGCGGCGTGTCACCTGCACGACCACGGTCTTGTTCATCTTGTCCGAGGTCACGATACCGATCATGTGGCGACGACTGCCTCGCTCATCATCTGCACCCTGCGCCGAAGCGGCAGCCTGTGCAGGAGCGCTCTTGCTAGGCTGCGCCACGGGCGTCTCCTGGACAGGAGCAGCAGCTTTCGCTGCCTTGGCAACAGTAGTCTTCGTGGTGGCCTTCGTCGGTGTGCCGGTTGCGGCTTGGGCCGGGCTTTTCTGCGTACTCATTTTGATTGCCTAGGGCCTATCGCTAGGACTGCTTCGCGTCGGCTTGCTTGGCACGACGCCGCTCGGCCATGATCGTCATCACACACGCGATCTCGCGACGAGTGCTACGAATCTGGCTGGTGTTTTCAATTTGATTGGTCGAGTGTTTGAGGCGCAGTTTGAACAGCTGAGTCTCAAGTCGACCGAGCCGTCCGCGAAGCTCGTCCTCAGACGACTCACGGATCTCACGAACAAGAGCGGTCCGCTTCACAGGGCACCTCCACGCACCACAAAGCGCGTCGCGATGGGAAGCTTGTGATGCGCCAACCGGAATGCTTCCCGGGCCAGCTCCTCAGGAACGCCTTCTAGTTCGTACATCACTCGACCCGGACGAACCACGGCGACCCAATCCTCGGGAGCGCCCTTACCCTTACCCATGCGGGTTTCGGCGGGCTTCTTGGTGGTTGGCTTGTCCGGGAAAATGCGGATATACACCTTGCCACCGCGCTTGACGTGACGGCTGATAGCGATACGAGCCGCCTCAATCTGGCGCGATGTAATGTACCCGCACTCCGCTGCCTGCAGGCCGAAGTCGCCGAATGAAACCTCGGAACCGCCCTTGGCAAGGCCGCGCCGTCGGCCCTTTTGCGCCTTGCGGAACTTTGTCCTTTTGGGAGAAAGCATGGATGCTTACCTGTGCCTAAGCCTTGGGAGCAGAGCGGGTGGGCAGAACCTCACCCTTGAAGATCCAGCACTTCACGCCGATGACGCCGTACGTGGTGTGGGCTTCTGCAAAACCGAAATCGATGTCTGCGCGTAGCGTATGCAGCGGCACGCGCCCCTCGCGATACCACTCGTACCGAGCCATCTCAGCGCCACCAAGACGCCCTGACGAGGACACGCGAATGCCCTTGGCGCCGAACTTCATGGCGGTCTGAATGGCCTTCTTCATCGCCCGGCGAAAGGCAACGCGGCGCTCAAGCTGCGTAGCGATATTCTCCGCCACGAGTTGCGCATTGGTCTCCGCCTTGCGGACTTCCTGAATATTCAGGAAGACCTCGTTCTCCGTCAGCGCCTGAATGTCTTTCTTGAGCTGCTCAACTCCAGCGCCACGCTTACCGATGACGATGCCGGGACGCGCGGTATAGATGTTGATCTTCGCCTTGTTAGCGGCCCGCTCAATCTCGACGCCTGCAATACCAGCATGCGCTAGCTTCTTGCGGATTTCATTGCGGAGCTTGATATCCTCATGCAGCCACTTGGCGTAGTTCTTTTCCTCGTACCACTTCGAGGTCCAGCTCTTGATTACGCCGAGGCGGAATCCGATGGGATGCGTTTTCTGGCCCATTGCGCCTACTTTCCAGTCTTTCTTCTGTGGCTACTCTGCCTGACTGACGACGATGGTGACATTGCTGGTGCGTCGCTGAATGCGGTTGGCACGGCCCATTGCACGGGCCATCCAGCGCTTGATGATGGGCCCGTTATCAATGGTGCAGCCGCGCACCACGAGCGAGTCAACATCAGTCTGGCCTTTGTGCTCCGCATTGGCGACGGCCGAAAGCAACAGCTTGCGGATGACTTCACCACTCCGCTTCGGCGTGCTCTTCAGCATTGCCATCGCGTCGTCCACACGGCGGCCTCGCACCAGATTGGCAATGATGCGCATCTTACGAGGCGAGATTCGAACTTGTCTCAGAACGGCCTTGGCTTCCATGGCGTCCTTCTACCGAGCACCGAAGTGCTACTTCTTGGCCGGGGCCGCCGGCTTCGCAGGCGCCGCTGTCTTCGCCTTCCGGTCCCCGGAGTGACCGTGGAAGGTTCGCGTAGGCGCAAACTCGCCGAGCTTATGCCCGACCATGTTCTCGGTCACGAAGACCGGAATGAACTTCTTACCCTGATGGACCGCGAATGTAAGTCCGACCATCTCGGGAGTGACTGTCGAACGTCGCGACCAGGTCTTGATGACCTTCTTCGACTTGCTACGGTTCGCCTCGACCACCTTACTGAGGAGGTGCTTGTCGACGAACGGACCTTTTTTGATCGAGCGAGCCATCGAGCCTTACCCCTTGCTTCCGCGGCGACGAACGATGAACTTGTCCGTGCTCTTGTTCTTTCGCGTCTTGTATCCCTTGGTCGGCATGCCCCACGGTGAACAGGGATGACGACCACCGGACGAACGACCCTCGCCACCACCCATCGGGTGATCGACGGGGTTCATGGTCACGCCACGGTTGTGCGGCCTCTGGCCCTTCCAGCGCATACGACCGGCCTTGCCCCACTGGACGTTGGCGTGGTCCAAATTACCCACTTGGCCAACGGTCGCGCGACAGCTCATATGCACACGACGAACTTCGCCGGATGGCAAGCGCACCTGAGCCCAATCCCCTTCCTTGGACATCAACTGAGCCGCACTTCCAGCCGAACGAACCAGCTGACCACCACCACCGATCTTTAGCTCGATGTTGTGGATCGGGGTTCCAAGCGGAATGAACCGAAGCGGCAAAGAGTTGCCCGGCTTAATATCAGCGCTATTCGCTGAGATAACCGTATCACCGACGGTAAGCTTGTCAGGGCAGAGAATGTAGCTCTTGTCGCCGTCCGCATAGTGCAGAAGAGCGATTCGGCATGTGCGGTTGGGATCGTATTCGACAGCCGCTACTTTGGCCGGGATACCGGTCTTCTTACGCTTGAAGTCGATGCTCCGATAGCGCTGCTTATGGCCACCGCCATGAAACCGGGTCGTGATTCGACCCTGATTGTTGCGGCCCGCCTGCTGCTTGGCCCCTTTGGTCAGCGACTTTTCGGGGCGATCCTTGGTGACTTCAGTGAAGTCAAACCCGGTCATTCCACGTCGACCGGGCGAGGTCGGCTTATAAACTTTGATGCCCATTACACACCCTCAAAGAACTCGATCTTGTGGCCGGCCTGCAGGGTGACGATGGCCTTTTTCCAGTTGGACCGCTGACCGATCCAACGGCCAATGCGTTTCACCTTGCCGCGTACGATCAAAGTGCGGACATCGGCGATCTGAACATCTGGAAACAAGGCCTTCACCGCATCACGGATCTGGATCTTGTTGGCGTCGCTATGCACCTCAAAGGCAACCTGCGGTCGCAGAGAGTCTTGGCCTGCGCCTAGCTGACCGCCTCCCTCTTTAAGACGGTTGCTCTTCTCCGTCAGCAATGGTCGCTTGATGATCTGATGTGGCTTCATCGCAGCACCCTTACGACGCCGACCGCAGGCTAAGCCGCGACGCGATAGCCTTCGCTGTCTTCTCTGTGATGATCAGCGAGGGATGTTTGAGGATGTCGTAGGTATTCAAACCTTCGACGGCGAGATACTTCGCGCTCTGTAGATTGCGCATCGACTTGGCCAGCGCCGTACTCTCGCCCGCAGCCACAAGCAGAGCCTTGGCTCCCCCGAGGGCCTTCAGCAGAGCCACGGCCTGCTTCGTCTTGGGTGTCTCGAAATTCACATCTTCAAGAATGATCAGCTGCTTTTCCTTGGCACGCAGCGACAGAGCCGAGCGGAGCGCGGCCTGCTTGACCTTCTTGGGGAGCGAATACTCGTAGTCCCGAGGCTTCGGCGAAAAAACTTTGGCACCACCACAGTGATTCGGCGCTCGCGTTGAACCTTGGCGAGCCTGGCCGGTTCCCTTCTGGCGATACGGCTTCTTGCCGCCGCCGCGAACTTCCCCGCGGTGCAAGGTTGAGTGGGTGCCCTGACGTCGTGCAGCCAGCTGCTGCTTTACGACTTCCCAAAGCACGTGTTCTTTGATGTCGGCAGCAAAGACCGAGTCATCGAGTTCGATGGCCCGCACTTTCTGCCCCTGGGCATTCACTACGTCGAAAGTAGCCATGGGTCTCTTACTTCGGCACATCACGCGTAAACGCGCAGGCGCCCGACCGTCTCGCACTCGTTCGCGGGAACGGCCGGGCCGTGCCGGAATCAATGCCTAGCACCCACTGAGTGCAGGCGTCCTCTCCTCTGGGTTCAGGTCTTGATCTCGACGTCGACTCCGGCTGAAAGATCGAGCTTCATCAGCGCATCGAGTGTCTGCTGCGTCGGTTCAAGGATATCGAGCAGTCGCTTGTGCGTACGAATCTCGAACTGCTCACGCGACTTCTTGTCGATGTGGACAGAGCGCAGCACGCAGTACTTATTGATCTTCGTCGGCAGCGGAATCGGACCTGCCACTTTTGCACCGGTCCGCTTCGCGGTGTCTACGATCTCTCCGGCTGATTGATCAAGTAACTTGTGATCGTATGCCTTCAGCCGGATTCGGATCTTCGGAGTCGTCATGTCGAGCTTCTATCGGTTGCGAGGGTTCGGTTCTACTCGAGAATCTCGGTGACGACACCCGCGCCGACGGTACGGCCACCTTCGCGAATAGCGAAGCGTAGCTGGTTCTCGACAGCGACGGGCGTAATCAACTCGATAGTCATCTGGATGTTGTCACCCGGCATGACCATTTCCACTCCCTCAGGCAGGCGCACCACACCAGTAACGTCCGTGGTTCGGAAGTAAAACTGAGGCCGATAGTTGGTGAAGAACGGAGTGTGGCGGCCACCTTCTTCCTTCTTCAGAACATAGACCTCGGCCTTGAAGCGCTTGTGAGGCTTGATGCTACCCGGCTTGGCCAGTACCTGGCCACGCTCGATTTCTTCACGCTTCACACCGCGCAATAGACAGCCGACGTTGTCACCCGCCTCGCCCTGATCGAGCAGCTTGCGGAACATTTCAACACCCGTGACAACAGTGTTGCGGGTCTCACCGAAGCCGATGATCTCCACGGTCTCACCGACTTTGACAACACCGCGCTCAATGCGTCCGGTAACGACGGTGCCACGACCCGAGATCGTGAACACATCTTCCACTGGCATGAGAAACGGCTTGTCCGTCTCACGAACCGGCTCTGGGATGAACGAATCGCATGCTTCCATCAACTTGAAGATGGCACCGTCAGCGATGTCGCTGTGTACGCCATTCAGAGCCTGAAGAGCCGAGCCGCGAACAATGGGAGCCGTGTCGCCGGGGAACTTGTACTTATTGAGTAGCTCGCGGATTTCCAGCTCAATCAGCTCGAGCAGCTCCGGATCGCTGTTGACGTCGACCTTGTTCAGGAAGACAACCAACTGCGGGACGTTGACCTGGCGCGCCAAGAGAACGTGCTCGCGGGTCTGAGGCATCGGACCATCAACGGCCGAGACCACCAGAATGGCGCCGTCCATCTGGGCGGCACCAGTGATCATGTTCTTGACGTAGTCGGCGTGACCGGGGCAATCAACGTGCGCATAGTGGCGCTTGTCCGACTCATATTCAACGTGGGAAACGGCGATAGTTAGGATCTTCGTATCGTCGCGGCGGCCCTGCGACTCGGAAGCCTTGGCAACTTGGTCATAGCTGATGGCTTGGAACTTTCCAGCCATTTTCTTGGCCATAACGTTCGTGATGGCCGCAGTCAGCGTGGTCTTGCCATGGTCAACGTGGCCGATCGTGCCAATGTTGACGTGGGGCTTGGTGCGAACGAATTTTTCCTTAGCCATTGCGATTTCCTTATGTGCTCATGCGCCAGCATCTTTGTGCTGAGCGCCGCCTCTTTCTGCGATCCGAACCTTTAGTCCTGGCGAGACCACGCGGGCTTGGCGATCACCAATTCCCGCTGCGAGCGCCACTTACCATCGGTAGTGAGCAAAGGCCTTGTTGGCCTCAGCCATCTTGTGCGTGTCTTCGCGCTTCTTGACGGCATTGCCGCGATTGTTGGCTGCGTCGAGAATCTCAGCTGCGAGCTTCTCAGTCATCGTCTTTTCGCCACGCGTGCGCGAATACGCGACCAGCCAACGCATCCCCAGTGCCTGTGAGCGCTCCGGGCGAACATCCACTGGCACTTGATACGTCGAGCCACCCACGCGGCGAGACTTAACTTCTAGCTTGGGCTTCACATTGCCAAGGGCCTTCTCAAAGACTTTGATCGGATCTTCCTTGGCTCGATCGCCAACCTTGTCGAGAGCGCCATACACGATGCGCTCTGCGACCGCCTTCTTGCCAGACACCATCACGGTGTTAATGAACTTGGTCAGGCGGCGGCGGACTTCGTCGGCCTGTTCCGTGAACTTTGGATCAGGCAGTACTTCGCGCTTGGGAACTTCACCTTTGCGGGGCATAGATTTCCTCGTCTACTACTTGGGCCGCTTGGCGCCGTACTTCGAGCGGCCCTGCCGCCGATTAGCAACACCTGCGGTGTCGAGCGTGCCACGCACGATGTGATATCGAACACCAGGAAGGTCCTTGACACGGCCACCGCGAATCAGGACCACCGAGTGTTCCTGAAGGTTATGACCTTCACCAGGAATATAGGTCGTGACCTCGATCTGGTTGGTCAAGCGAACGCGAGCGACCTTGCGCAGAGCCGAGTTCGGCTTCTTCGGTGTCGTTGTGTAGACGCGCACGCAGACACCGCGCTTTTGCGGACACCCTTTGAGAGCCGGTGCAGTGGTCTTCCGCACCTGCTTTACTCGGCCTTTTCTTACGAGCTGGTTAATCGTCGGCATCTGACTGTTTCGTCTCTACTCGAAGCGCCAACTCCGCGAACACACACAACATCCAGCCGATCGCGAAGAGGAACGCAGTATACGGAGGTCGCAAAGTGAGTCAAGCAAAAGATCGAACTTCTGCTTTTCTCTCAGAATCTCTCTCGGAGATTGTGCGCTTTACCTCTCAGGTTTGTACAGCTAGACCTTGCTTACGGAGGCCACTTCCGCGGCCTCGATCGGTGTCTCTATGGCGATCGGCGGAATGGCTCCTCCGTCGCTGCGCGAAGCGATCACCTGGCGCTCTGGATCATCGATAACGATCGTTAAACGCTTGTACGTTGGGATACCCGTACCGGCGGGGATCAGGCGGCCCATGATGACGTTTTCTTTGAGGCCGCGAAGGTAGTCGACCTTGCCCTGTATTGCCGCTTCTGTGAGCACCTTGGTCGTCTCTTGGAACGACGAAGCCGAAATAAATGACTCCGTCGAGAGGGAGGCCTTGGTGATACCGAGCAGCAGCGGCTCACCTTTGGCAGGCTGACCGCCAGCGGCTAGCACGCGCTCGTTCTGCTCTTCAAATAGGTGTCGCTCGACCTGCTCGTCGACGAGGAACGTGGTATCACCAACGTCGACAACGCGCACGCGACGCAACATCTGGCGAACGATCACCTCGATGTGCTTATCGTTGATCTTGACGCCCTGCAGACGATAGACCTCTTGCACTTCATCGACGAGGTACTTGGCTAGCGCCTTTTCGCCAAGCACCTTGAGGATATCGTGCGGATTGCTGCTGCCGTCCATCAGAGGCTCGCCTGCGCGTACGCGATCACCGTCGCGGACCGAGAGGTGCTTGCCCTTGGAGATCAGGTACTCTTTCGGCTCACCAATCTCGGGCGTGATGATGACTTTGCGCTTGCCCTTGGTGTCTTTGCCAAACGAGACCGAGCCGTCGATCTCGGAGATAACGGCGTGCTCCTTGGGCTTGCGCGCCTCGAAGAGCTCAGCCACGCGAGGCAGACCGCCCGTGATGTCCTTGGTCTTAACGGTCTCGCGAGGGATACGCGCGATAATGTCGCCTGCTTCGACCTTGTCTCCCTCGTTGACGCTGATGTTGGCGCCGATCGGCAGGAAGTAGCGCGCTTCCTGGTTGGTGCCAGGAATCTTGCGCGTCTTCCCGCTGTCGTCCTTGATCGTGATGCGAGGACGCGTATCGGCGTCGCGTGATTCAATGATGACCTTGCGCGAGAGCCCTGTGTGCTCGTCTAGCTGCTCTTGCATCGTCACGCCGTCGATGATGTCGCCATACTTCACGCCGCCTGCGACCTCGGTGAGGATCGGCAGCGAGAATGCGTCCCACTCCGAGAGGAGCATCTTGGGTTCGACGCGATCACCATGGTTGACGAACAGCTTGGCGCCATATGTCAGGCCGTATCGTTCACGCTCGTGGCCCGCCTCGTCGCGGATAACTAGCTCGCCATGACGATTCATCACGACGCGGTACTTACGCTGGTGTGGCTCGGCCGCGTTGGGATTGGTCTTCTCGACGCTCTGCACGTTTTCGAAGTGGGCGATACCGGTGCTTCGCGATTCCAAGTTCGACGACTGAATGCGGACCTGGCCGACGCCACCGATGTGGAAGGTGCGCATCGTAAGCTGCGTGCCCGGCTCGCCAATCGACTGTGCGGCGATGACACCAACGGCTTCGCCGATGTTGACGACGTAGCCACGCGCCAAGTCACGGCCATAGCACTGCACGCAGATTCCGCGGCGTGTCTGGCACGTCAGCACCGAGCGAATCTTGACCTTGTCGATGCCCGCGTTCTCGATGACTGCGACGCGCTCTTCGTTGATCTCGCTGTTGGCGGGAACCAATACTTCGCCGCTGTACGGATCAACGACATCTTCAAGCGCCACGCGGCCAAGAATGCGGTCACCAATGCGCTCGATGACCTCGCCACCTTCGACGAGCGGCGTCATCTCGATGCCTTCGAGCGTGCCGCAGTCGTAGTCGGCGATGATCGCGTCCTGCGCCACGTCGACGAGACGCCGCGTCAAGTACCCCGAGTTGGCGGTCTTGAGCGCGGTATCGGCGAGACCCTTGCGGGCGCCGTGCGTCGAGATGAAGTACTGGAGCACCGAGAGGCCTTCACGGAAGTTCGTGGTAATCGGCGTCTCGATGATTTCGCCTGAGGGCTTGGCCATAAGGCCACGCATACCCGCGAGCTGACGAATCTGCTGCTGCGAGCCACGTGCGCCGGAATCGGCCATGATGAAGATCGGATTGAACGAAGGCTGCCGCTTCTCTTCGCTAGAGCGCTCGTCCTTGGCGATCGTCGTGCCGATCTCGCTCATCATCTCGCCGGCCACTTGTTCGGCGACCTGGGCCCAAATGTCGACGACTTTGTTATAGCGCTCGCCCGAGGTGATCAGACCCTCGTTGTACTGGTCTTCAATCTCGGCGACTTCCTTTTCGGCCTTGTCAAGGAAGACCTTCTTCTTCGCCGGAATGCGCATGTCGTCGATGCAGATCGAGATGCCGGCCGAGGTCGCGTGCGTATACCCGAGGGTGCGCAGTTTGTCGGCCATTAGGACGGTCTCTTTCTGGCCGCCCTGCCGGTAGCATGCGTCGATCAGATCGGCGAGCTGCTTCTTGCCGAGGACACGATTGACCAGTCGGAACGGCAGCTCTGTCGGCATGATCTCGTACAGGAGCACGCGACCGCAGGTGGTCTCGACCATCTGGTACTTGCCCGGCGTGGTTCCCGTCGGGTTCAGCATACGCACCTTGATGCGCGCCTGCAGTTCCAGCTCGCCGTGGTCATATGCCATGCGCACTTCTTCGCGCGAGCTGTACACGCCCTGGACGCCTGTAACCTTGCCGTCCTTGCCCTTGGTCTCGCGGTACTCGCCACGCGCAAATAGGCGCTCGCGCGTCATGTAGTACAGACCCAGGACGATGTCCTGCGACGGGATGATGATCGGCTTGCCGTGCGCCGGGCTCAGGATGTTGTTGGTCGACATCATGAGCACGCGCGCTTCCATCTGCGCTTCGATCGACAGCGGCACGTGAACGGCCATCTGGTCGCCGTCGAAGTCAGCGTTGAACGCCGCGCAGACGAGCGGATGCATCTGGATCGCTTTGCCTTCGATCAGCACCGGCTCGAAAGCCTGGATACCAAGGCGGTGCAGCGTCGGCGCACGGTTGAGCAAAACCGGGTGCTCTTTGATGACCTCTTCCAGGATGTCCCAGACCTCGGGACGCTCCTTGTCGACCATCTTCTTGGCGCTCTTGATCGTCGTGACCAAGCCGCGCTCTTCAAGCTTGTTGTAGATAAACGGCTTGAACAGCTCGATCGCCATCTTCTTCGGCAGACCGCACTGGTGCAACCGCAGCTCAGGACCGACCACAATGACGCTGCGGCCCGAGTAGTCGACGCGCTTACCGAGCAGGTTCTGACGGAAGCGGCCCTGCTTGCCCTTGAGCATGTCGGACAGCGACTTCAGCGGCCGCTTGTTGGGGCCAGTGATGGTCTTGCCGCGACGGCCGTTGTCAAACAGCGCGTCCACCGCCTCCTGCAACATGCGCTTCTCGTTGCGGATGATGATCTCAGGCGCGTTCAGCTCTTGCAGACGCTTGAGGCGATTGTTGCGGTTGATGACGCGACGGTACAGATCGTTCAGATCGGACGTTGCAAAGCGGCCACCGTCGAGTGGGACCAGTGGGCGCAGATCCGGTGGGATAACCGGGATCACCTCCAGCATCATCCACTCGGGGCGGTTGCCGGATTCCTTGAACGCCTCGACAACCTTGAGGCGCTTGGCGATCTTCTTGCGCTTGGCCTCAGAGGTCGCTTCGCGCATTTCATTGCGCAGCTGATCCGAGAGCTGGTTGATGTTGATCTTAATCAACAGATCGCGAATCGCGTCGGCGCCCATGCGCGCCTCGAACGCTTCGTCGCCCAGCTCTTCGCTGAGTTTCTGATAGCGCTCTTCGCTAAGAAGCTCGCCGACCTGCAAGCCGCTGTTGCGTGGGTCGACCACGACGTACGACTCGCAGTAAAGGACCTTTTCCAGTTCCTTGAGCGTGATGTCGAGCAGGTTGCCAATGCGCGATGGCAGCGACTTCAGGAACCAAATGTGCGCGACCGGCGTCGCCAGCGAGATATGACCGAGTCGCTCGCGGCGGACCTTTGACTGGATGACTTCGACGCCGCACTTTTCGCAGACGACGCCGCGATGCTTCATGCGCTTGTACTTGCCGCAGTTGCACTCGTAGTCTTTGACCGGGCCAAAGATCTTGGCGCAGAACAAGCCGTCCCGCTCAGGCTTGAACGTGCGGTAGTTGATCGTCTCGGGCTTCTTGACCTCGCCGTGCGACCATTCGCGGATCTTGTCTGGCGACGCCAGACTGATGCGGATGGCGCTGAACGAAAGCGGGTCTTTGGGCTTCTCGAAGAAGTTAAAAAGATCCTTCACGGAATCTCTCCTTAGTTCGTTCAGGCGCCGATCTTCGCCGCGACTTCACGGGCCATTTGCTGCACCGTCGACGGCGCGTTGTCGCGGGCGGGCGTGCTGGGGTCTTCGATCAACTCGACGTTCAAGCAGAGCGACTGCAGCTCTTTGAGGAGCACGTTGAAGGACTCGGGCAGACCGGACTCCAGGTTGTGCTCGCCCTTGACGATCGACTCGTACATGCGAGTGCGACCAACGACGTCATCGGATTTCACCGTCAGGAATTCCTGCAACGCATAGGCTGCGCCGTAGGCTTCCATGGCCCAGACTTCCATTTCACCGAGTCGCTGACCGCCGAACTGAGCCTTGCCACCCAGCGGCTGCTGTGTGACCAGTGAGTACGGCCCGATGGACCGAGCGTGGATCTTGTCGTCGACCAAGTGGTGCAGCTTCATGATGTACATGACGCCGACGGTGACATCATGGTCGAAGGCCTTGCCGGTCTTGCCGTCAAACAGCAGCATCTGGCCTGTCGTCGCCATGCCCGACATGGTCAGCGCGCTCTTGATCTCTTCTTCCTTGGCACCATCGAAGACCGGGGTTGCCATCTGTACGCCGCGGCGCAGCTTGACCGCGAACTGGCGCAGGTCTTCCGCATCGAGCGCATCGATAAAGGCGTGCGCCTGCTCGGTCGTATAGATCTTCTTCAGACGATCGCGCAGCTGCTCCGGGTTGTACTTGCTGGAAAGCAGGCGATCGAGCTGACGACCAAGCTGCAGCGCGGCCAAGCCCAGGTGCGTCTCAAGGATTTGGCCGACGTTCATGCGCGAAGGAACGCCCAGAGGGTTCAGCACAACATCGACTGGCGTGCCATCCTCTTGGAAGGGCATGTCCTCTTCCGGCAGTACGCGGCTGACAACACCCTTGTTTCCGTGGCGACCAGCCATCTTGTCACCGACGGCGAGCTTTCGCTTGATGGCCACGTAGACCTTGACCATCTTGATCACGCCGGGTGGTAACTCATCGCCCTTGGTGATCTTCGCGACCTTGTCGCGATAGAACGCCTCGATGTTGTGGATGTCGTCTTCGAGCTGCTGGCTCAGCTGCTCCAGCTTCTGCTCGACGCGGCCATCGCCCTCCACGCGGATCTCGCGATACTGACGAGCTGGCACTTGCTCTAGGCCCGCTTCATCGAGCACCTGACCCTTTGCCAAGAGCACCTTGCCCTTGTCGTCGATCAAGCGCGACGCTGTGGTCTTACCAACCAGCAGGCGGCGCATGCGGGCATAGTACGAGTCGCAGACGATCTTGACCTCATCCCGCTGGTCGGTGATGAGCTTCTCTTTTTCGGCGTCCTCGATGTCCTTGGCGCGCTCGTCCTTCTCTGTGCCCTTGCGAGCAAAGACGCGAGCGCTGATGACGATACCCTGCACACCGGGCGGAACCCGCAGCGAGCTGTCACGGACGTCGCCAGCCTTCTCACCGAAGATGGCGCGGAGGAGCTTCTCTTCCGGAGATAGCTGCGTCTCACCCTTGGGCGTAATTTTGCCGACCAAGATGTCGCCGGCTTTTACCTCGGCGCCGATGCGCACGATGCCCGACTCGTCGAGATCGCGCAGCGCTTCATCGCCGACGTTCGGGATGTCTCGCGTGATCTCTTCCTTGCCAAGCTTGGTGTCGCGGGCGATGCACTCGAACTCCTCGATGTGGATCGACGTATAGACGTCTTCCTTGACCAAGCGCTCGGAGCACAAGATCGAGTCTTCGAAGTTGTAGCCACCCCACGGCATAAACGCGACGACCACGTTCTGACCCAGCGCCAGCTCGCCCATTTCGCAGGCGGGACCGTCGGCGAGGACATCACCGGGCCGCACACGATCGCCCCGTTGGACGATCGGCTTCTGGTTGAAGCAGGTGTTCTGGTTACTGCGCTGGAACTTGATCAGCGTGTAGATGTCGGGCTTGACGGACGCAAGATCATGCTCGTCATGCTCAAGCGGACGCACGACGATACGACTGGCGTCGACAGATTCGACGATGCCCTCGCGCTTGGCGACAATCGTAACGCCAGAGTCACGGGCGACGATGCCCTCGATGCCGGTACCAATCAGCGGCGCAGCAGTACGGATCAGCGGCACGGCCTGGCGCTGCATGTTGCTGCCCATCAGCGCGCGGTTGGCGTCGTCGTGCTCCAGGAACGGAATCAGCGACGCAGCCACCGACACCAGCTGGTTGGGCGAGACGTCCATCAGCGTGACTTCTTCCGGGCGAGCATGCACGAAGTCGCCGTTGTGACGGCACGACACCGTGTTGCCGAGGAACTTGCCACCGTTGCCGACAGGCGCGTTGGCCTGAGCGATGAAGTGACCTTCCTCTTGCAGCGCGGAATAGAACTCAACATCATCGCTGACGCGGCCTTCGACAACGCGGCGGTACGGCGTCTCGATAAAGCCGAACTCGTTGACGCGGGCATATGTCGAAAGCGATGCGATGAGGCCGATGTTCGGTCCTTCTGGCGTCTCGATCGGGCAGATACGGCCGTAGTGCGTGGCGTGTACGTCGCGCACTTCAAAGCCAGCGCGCTCACGGGTCAGACCGCCGGGACCGAGAGCCGACAAGCGGCGCTTGTGCGTGACTTCGGACAGCGGGTTCGTCTGATCCATGAACTGCGACAACTGCGACGAGCCGAAGTACTCCTTGACGACGGCCGACACTGGCTTCGCGTTGACCAGATCGTGCGGCATGAGTGTCTCAATCTCTTGCGACATACTCATGCGCTCTTTGATCGCTCGCTCCATGCGCACGAGGCCAATGCGATACTGATTTTCCATCAGCTCGCCGACGGCACGTACCCGGCGGTTGCCCAAGTGATCGATGTCGTCGATCGCGCCTTTGCCGTTCTTCAGATCGATCAGGTAGCGGACCGTCTCTAGAATGTCGCGCTTGGTCAGCACGCAGTTGTCGAGTCGCTCATCGATCTTGAACTTGTAGTTCAGCTTCAAGCGACCGACCTTGGACAAGTCGTAGCGCTCGGGGTTGAAGAACAGGTTGTCGAAGAGCTGAGCCGCCGTCTCCAAAGTCGGAGGATCTCCGGGACGCAGGCGGCGATAGATCTCCATCAGCGCATCTTCGGTCGTATTCAGCCGATCGGCGATGAGCGTGTCGCGCAGATAACTGCCGACGTTCAGACCGTCGATGAACAGCACCTTGAACTGCGTGATGCCATGCTCGCGCAGCTCGTCGAGCTTGGCCTCGGTCAGCTCTTCGTTGCACTGCAGCAGAACTTCACCGGTCGTCTCGTTGACGACGTCATGCGCGGCGACCTTTCCGACAAGCTCACTCGGCTCAACCGGCAGACGATCGATCCCGGACTCTTGCAGCTTGCGGATCGCGGCACGCGTGAACTTGCGGTTCTTCTTGACCAGGATCTCGTTGGTGCCTGGGTGACGGATGTCGCGCGTTGCACGCTGGCCCGGCAGCAGATCGTACTCGACGGACTTGGTGTAACGCTTGTCCGCGGGATCCAGAAACACGCTCTCGGTCGCGTAGAAGTAGTTGAGCAACTCTTCCGTCGAGAAGCCAAGCGCTCGAAGCAGCACGGTAGCATGAAGCTTGCGGCGCCGATCGATGCGGACATACAGGATGTCCTTGGGATCGAATTCAAAGTCGAGCCACGAGCCGCGGTACGGAATGACTCGCGCGTTGTAAAGCAGCTTGCCCGAGGAATGGGTCTTGCCCTTGTCGTGGTCATAGAACACGCCGGGCGAGCGGTGTAGCTGCGAGACGACGACGCGCTCGGTGCCGTTGATGATGAACGTCCCATTGTCCGTCATCAGCGGGATCTCGCCGAAGTACACCTCTTGCTCTTTGACGTCGCGGATCGACTGGTGGCCCGTCTCTTCGTTGGTGTCCCAGACGACCAAACGGATCACGACCTTGATCGGCGCCGCGAACGTCATGCCACGCTGGCGGCACTCATCGACGTCGTACTTGGGCTTGTCGAGGTGGTACGAGACAAATTCGAGCGAGGAGGTCTCAGAAAAATCTTTGATAGGGAAGACGCTACGGAAGACACCTTGCAGGCCCACCTCTTCCCGCTGATCGGGCGTCAGGTCTTTCTGCAGGAACTTCTCGTAGGACTGTTTTTGGATATCAATGAGGTTTGGGATGTCAATGATCTTGGTGATCTTCGCGTAATTTTTTCGAACGCGGAAATTGTTCTGAATCACCGAGGCCATAGAGATCCTTTCTCCGACCGGCTTTTCGTCCGTCGTAGGCTGAAGCCCTTTGAGCTTCAGAAATGGGTAATCGGCTCACAGAGACACGTGTCCCTGTGAGCCGTCTTCGTGACTCTTACGCTGCTCTGGCGTTTGTGAAGCAATCGTCTCAGCGCCGAGCTTCCTTTTGCCGTTCCGTTACTTGACTTCGACCTGGCCACCGGCCTCGACGATCTTCTTCTTGATCGCCTCAGCCTCGTCCTTCGGCACACCCGCCTTCAGTTCCTTCGGGCAGCCATCGACCAGATCCTTGGCTTCCTTGAGACCCAGGTTCGTGATCTCGCGGACGACCTTGATGACGCCGATCTTGTTCGCGCCCGCGCTGCTTAGCACAACAGTGAACTCTGTCTGCTCAGCGGGCTTCTCCGCGGCGGCCGCGCCACCACCACCAGCCGCCGGGCCAGCGGCCACGGCCACCGGAGCGGCCTTGACGCCCCACTTCTCTTCCAGCTGCTTGGTGAGCTGGGCGATCTGCATGACCGTCAGGTGGGACAGCTGGTCAACAATTTGATCCAAGTTTGCTTCAGCCATGTTCGTTGTCTCCTCGAAGTTGGAGCACGTCCGGCCGCGACATCACACGGTGAAGCCAGCGGCCTGCGACATGCCATTAGCCCTGGGCTTCCAGTTGCCGCTTCCGTGCATCGATGACGAAAGCGAAGTTCTGCGCACCAGCGTTGAGCGTGCGAACCAAGTTGGTAGCCGGCGCGACCATCGTCGCCAGCAAGGTGGCACGAAGCTCGTCCTTGCCCGGCATATCAGCCGCGACCAGCACACCCTTGTCGTCGAGAACATTGCCCTCGAGATATCCGCCTTTGATCTTGAACTTCTCGTTGCTCTTGGCGAACTCACGAGCGATCTTGGCGGCGGCCGAAGGGCTGTCCCACGAATAGATCAGCGCCGTCGGGCCTTCCAGGTACTTGCCCATCTTCTCCATGGGCGTTCCCTTGATGGCGAGCTTGACCAGGGTGTTCTTGTAGATCTTGTATTCGCACTGCTGCTTGCGAAACTCTTCGCGCAGCGCCGTCACCGCGGGCACCGTCAATCCGCGATAGTCGGCAAGCACAATCGCCGCACTCTTGTGCAGCTTGTCTTTGAGCTCAGCAATCTGTTGCGCTTTTTCGTCCCGATTCATAGCTCCAGGGCTCCGTGTCTCGGCAGGAGATTAAGCCTTGCGACGCCTGCCATCTTTGACCTGCGGCACCATCCCCATCCGTGATGCAGCATGCATCCGTTACTGGGCGACGACCGCCGCGCTTCGTTAGGTATGCGTTCGTTAGGCCGTAGCAGCTTGAGCCTCATTCGGCTCCAGCTTGATGCCCGGTCCTAGCGTGGTGGAGATCGTGATCGATCTGACGTACGTCCCCTTTGCCGTCTGTGGCTTGAGCTTGAGCAGAAGCTCAATCAGAGCGCGTCCGTTTTCTTCCAGCTTCTTCGAACCGAATGAGACCTTGCCAATCGGCGCATGAACAATGCCGGTCTTTTCGACACGGAATTCAACACGGCCACCCTTTAGCTCACGGACGGCGCGGCTGACATCGGTGGTCACCGTTCCGACCTTCGGGTTTGGCATCAGGCCACGCGGACCGAGGAGACGCCCAATCTTGCCGACCAAGCCCATCATGTCCGGTGTCGCGACGGCGGCGTCAAAGTCGAGGAAGTTCTCGTTCTGGATGCGCGCCACCAAGTCATCGGAGCCAACCACATCCGCGCCGGCCTCTTGCGCTTCCTTTACCTTGTCGCCCTTGGCAAAGACAGCAACGCGTACGCTCTTACCGGTTCCGTGCGGCAGCACAACCGCGCCACGCACCATCTGATCCGCATGCTTGGGATCGACCCCCAAACGGACTGCGATGTCGACCGTTTCATCGAACTTGCTTGAGATCTTCGTCTTCGGCAGTAGCTCAAACGCGTCTTTGATCGAGTACTTCTTCTGGCGGTCCACTAGTTTGGCAGCGGCCGCAAACTTCTTTCCAACCTTGGCCATGGGGCTCCTCTAGCGACGGCGACGGATCGCGCGTCTACCGCTGATCAGTGCGGTGGCTGCGTCCATAAAGGACAGCGTGGGGGCGACTTAGTCGATGACTTCAAGACCCATCGAGCGCGCAGTACCCGCAATGGTTCGCATCGCGCTCTCGATGTTTGTCGTGTTCAGGTCAGACAGCTTGGCTGTCGCGACTTCGCGGATCTGCTTGCGCGAGACCTTGCCGACCTTGACTTTGTTCGGGGTCTTCGAACCTGAGCCTGGCTTCTTGGTCAGCGACAAGCCAGCCGCCTTCTTCAGCAGAATGGCAGCAGGCGGCGTCTTGGTCACGAAGGTGAACGAGCGATCGGAATAGACCGTGATCACCACCGGGATGGTCATGGATTCCATATTCTGCGTACGGGCGTTAAATGCCTTGCAGAATTCCATGATGTTGACGCCATGCTGACCGAGCGCCGGACCGACGGGCGGAGAGGGGTTGGCCTTGCCGGCCTGGATCTGCAACTTGACGTAACCAGTGATCTTCTTCATGGCTGTTTGCTTTTCGCTCGATCGTTAGGCATGTCGGACTGCGACGCGGGCCCTCGTATGGCACAACTGCAAGTTGTACACAAGCAGATTATTGTGCCGACAGATTCCCAATGTGCGCTGTGCTGATTCCGAGCTTGCCTAGTCCGGGGTCACCCCCCGGTGGGATATCGATGGTGGTGTTGGGAAAATCGATCTTGCTGCGTGCGCGATTCGAGCCGAGCGCTCCTAGGCTTTTTCGACCTGAGCGAAGTCCAGCTCAACTGCCGTGGCGCGGCCAAAGATACTGACTCGTACCTTAACCTTTTGCTTCTCGGCTTTGACTTCGTCGACGATGCCGGCGAAGTTGGCAAACGGGCCGTTGATGACGCGCACGTTCTCGCCCTCTTCAAACGAGACACGCGGCTTGGGCTTGTTGGCGCCTTCCGACATCTGCGAGTTGATCTGCGCGATGTCTTTCTCATTCACTGGCGTCGGCGTTGTCCCTCCCAAGAAACCCGTCACGCGAGCCGTGTTCTTGACGAGGTGATAGGTCCGCTCATTGAGCGCCATCTGCACGAACATATAGCCAGGATAGAACTTGCGGGTGGTCGTGCGGCGTTGGCCCTTGACCATCTCAAGGACAGACTCGGTTGGAATCAGGACCTGGCCGAATTCGGTATCCATGCTCTCTTGCTTGATTCGCTCAAGCAAAGCCAGCCGGGCCTTGTTCTCGTGGCCTGAGTAGGTATGCACGACGTACCACTTGAGAGCCATCTCATTCACCGCCGCATTGCTGCGAACGCCTCTCCAACTCGATTACCTCAGCCTGCTACAAGCTTCCGCTGACCATTTATAGGAGCAAATTCTATGTATTGGAAAGTATTTCTTTTTTTGACAGGCGAGGTCCTATCCGTAAAGGACAGCCGTCAGGGCCGCCCAGAGAGCGTCGAAGATACCCAGGAACAGCGACGCCACAATGACCGTAACGATGACCACGATGGTGGCCATCCCCGTTTCGCGGCGGGTGGGCCACGCAACTTTGCTCAGCTCCGCGACGACTTCCGACGCAAGGTTGAACAGCTCTTCATTGCGCCAAGCGAGCCATGCTACCACGCCGGTAATGAGCGTCGCGCCGCCATAGAGGATGAGCATCTTGGGCTTCGCGAAATACTCCCAGACCCAAGCACCGGTCTTGATGAGCAAGAACAGCAGCGCCAGGCTGGTCATCGCGTATAGGAAGTGTACCCACTTGCGTTCCATGTCTTGTCTTTCGCCGCTTCCGCTGAGCCGCAGAGGCTGCAGCGTCGGTTCTGTTACAGGGCAGGCGAGGAGGGACTCGAACCCCCGACCCGCGGTTTTGGAGACCGCCGCTCTACCAACTGAGCCACTCGCCTAGATGCTCTCTGCCGCAGCCTGCAATCGCAAGCCGCATCACAGAGCGCGGTTATTTCGTCTCTTTGTGCGACGTGTGCTTGTGGCACCACTTACAGTACTTGTTGAACTCCAGCTTGTCTGGAGTCGTGCGCTTGTTCTTGTTCGTGTGATAGTTGCGGCGCTTGCAGTCTTTGCACTCAAGCGTCACAAGGGCTCGATTACCACGTGCCATCGCTGTTCCTCACCGAATGGATTTGTGAGCCCACGTCCAGGATTGAACTGGAGACCTCGTCCTTACCAAGGACGCGCTCTACCAACTGAGCTACGTGGGCATTTGATTTTTTGGAAGCGGGCGACGGGGTTCGAACCCGCGACGTCTAGCTTGGAAGGCTAGAGCTCTACCAACTGAGCTACACCCGCATCAGACTTCTGCTGCAACTGCTCTGGCCAGTCTCTTTCGAGACTCAACCGGATGGTGGAGGGGGAAGGATTCGAACCTTCGAAGCATGAATGCGGCTGATTTACAGTCAGCTCCCTTTGGCCACTCGGGAACCCCTCCGCGAGTCGCTTTCGCGCTGTCTTGAGTTGATCTGTCAAAGAACCGTAGAAGCTGGCGGCGGGAATCGAACCCGCTGCCTGCTGATTACAAGTCAGCTGCTCTACCAAGTGAGCTACGCCAGCATGGGTCGTCAACAGGCGCCAGCCTGTGAGGGTTGTGAGTAGTACTGTTCGCGGTCCATCGTGTCAAGAACTTTGTGCGCACCCACTCGACGCAAGGCAGACAGCGTACTGATTTTTTGGGGGCGAGGCAATGGGAACTCCGCGTCCCAGCGCTCGGCCCGATTTTGCGGCGGGTCGTTGGCTGATGTCCGCTTCGCTTGACAGCGTGCCCAGCGAGCCCGTCCACTCTGTCCATGGCAAACAATTCCTGGTCTCTAAAAGGGCGTACCTGCCTGATCACGGGTATCACACAGGGCATTGGTCGCGTCACAGCCCAAGAGCTAGCCCCAACGGGCTGCCGTCTGTTCTTGGTTGCGCGTGATGCCAATCGCGGCGCTGCCCTGGTCGATGAACTAAAGGCGCAGAGCAAGAACCCCAACATCGAGCTTCTGCTTGCGGATCTCTCGTGCATGGATGAGGTCCGCAAGCTGGCGGCCGATGTCAAGTCGCGCACCGATCGGCTGGACGTGCTCATCAACAATGCGGGCGCTCTGTTCATGTCACGACAGCTGTCACACGACGGCTTCGAGATGACCTTTGCCCTGAATCACCTCGCATACTTCCTTTTGACCCAAGAGCTGCTCGCGCTTATCGAGAAGACCGCTGCTACCCATGGCTCGGCGCGCATTATCAACGTCGCTTCGAACGCTCATCACCGCGCTGGGCGGCTGAACTTCGACGACATCATGCACGAGCGCGGCTATAGCGGCTTCCCGGTGTACTGCCGCAGCAAGCTGGCCAACATCCTGTTTACGTATGAGCTGGCGCGTCGGCTTCAGCAGCGCGGCGTCGACAACGTCACGGTCAATTGCCTGCATCCGGGCTTTGTCGCCAGTGGCTTTGGGCTCAATAACAGTCCGCTCATGCAGCTTGCGATGAAGCTCGGCAGCATCTTTGCCATCAGCCCCGAGGAAGGCGCCAAAACGACGATCTATCTGGCCACGTCCCCCGACGTACAGCACGAGACCGGGCGCTATTTCGTCAAGTGCCGCCCCGCGCGGTCCAGTCGCGTGTCGAACGACATCGATATCGCCCGTCGCCTGTGGGAGCTGTCCGAGAAGCTTCTCGCCCGCTAGCCGCGCTGCACCAAGTCGGCGGCACCGTCGCTATAGGAACTCGACGCGAAATCCCTGCGACGGATAGTAGTAGCCCCACAGGATGCACATCTCGTCCTTCTCGGCTGACTGACCAAACTTCACGTAACCCGTCGTCGTGTTGCGAAAGGTGCAGACCCAACGAAAGCCTTCGCCCGGCGCAAACGAAAGCGGCGCATCTTGTGGATACACCTGGAACTTGGGATGTTCCCAGTCGGTGTTTTCGTAAAGTATCTGCCCCGCAGCCCCTGCGTCCGAGGACTTGCTGATCGAAAAGTGCGTGCCCAGGCGGTGCTGATGCGAGGTCAGCGCAAAGAACTTGCTGCCCTGCATATCCGACGGCAACGCCCAGAACGCTGAATCGAGCGTCGTCTCGCGCATGGGTGGCAGACCACTTTTCAAGCCGTCGTAGCTTTTGTTCAGCTGGCTGCTCGCCGAAAGAAACACCATATCGGCTTCCTGCATGGCGATTCCCGACGGAGCCGGCGACAAAAAGATCTCGGCCAGCGCTTGCTGCGTCTGCGTGCTGGCGTTCAGAAAGTGCCCTTCGATACGAAATGGAGCCTTGGATCCCAAGCGATAGGCCACTCCCGTCGGCAGATCCATGCTGGCGGTCGGTGTCTCGCCGATGAACAGCGCGGCGCGGCTGGTGCTCAAAAGATCCAAGGGCGGGCAGGCTGAAGGCACAGGCGCATCGGGGACCCCGTCGGTCTCGCGATAGAAAATGACGTGATGGCTGTACGTCTGCCGTGTCTCGATGCGCACGACGTCAAGCGGCAGCGAGTTGGGCAGATAGCCCGTCACGCAGACCGTCGTCTCTTGCCCCGGCGAAAGTGTGTACGGCCCGAGGGCCACGCGAATGGCATCCGCTGGCGGCGGCGGTATATCCATCACTGGGCTGCCGGAATCACAGCCTGCCTGCCCGATCGCCCAGCACAGCGCCAGCGCTAGCACCTGGCGGGTCCAGAAAGGCACTCGCGCGTCGAAACGATACGTCGGCATGAAGCGATCATATCCCGCTCAGACGGGCAGCCGCCTCGCGATCTGCGTCGAAAACTGCGGCCTATGGGTCCTCCGTAGACTCAGAAGAGCTCGCTGAAGCCGAGCGGATCGATCCCCGGCCCGAGCGACTGCCAGAACGCCTGCTGTCCGTAACCTGGCTTGTTGCTTCGCTTTCTGCGGGCTCGCCCTGCGTCACGCGATCGATAGATGCGGTGCCGATACGACATACGGCTTCCATCCCGCAGCCTTCGCAGGTCTTTGGTGCAACGCGAAAATCGCCGCTGCGCAGTCGACGCCACAGGCGATATGCGACCTCGGCCACATTGTGCTCGCCGGCCTGCTTGCGCTCGGCACCCGACAGCGCGAACAGTCCGTCGTCCGCAAGCGGCGCGCTGACAGCGGCCTGCCGCACTGCGTAATAGCGTGCGCTGACCTGCAGCCCAGCCTCAGAGGACCTGACCATTTCGCCCCCTTGACCAGCGCCGCCCGCTGCCAAGGCTTGTACGCGCGGATCCGCCCTCACCGCCGCTGCATAAAGGGGCAGCTGAAACGATGTCACCAAAAGCTGTGCCCGCAGATAGTCCTGATAGCGACGAATCTGACCCGTCTTGTAGTCCAAGACGAGCGCGCGACCGGGACCGATGTCGATGCGATCGATGATGCCAAAGATGTGCAGTGCCTCGTCGCTCTCTGCCCTCTCTGCACGGCTCGCTTCGTCTTGCGCGGCGATGCGCAGCGGACCAAAGCGGTGCTCAAGCAACGTCGGCAAACAGCCTGGCTCGATCGGTTCCCGTGCTTCCTTTTCGATCAGCTGCAAAAGATCGCTGCGCAGACGGCGCAGACGCGCGCGAAACAGCGTCGGGTGTCCGGTGCGCTCGCTCTCGTCGAACTCGACCAGCACTTCATCGATGATGCGCAGCAGCAGAGCTCGCTCGACATCGTCCCCTCGCAGCGGCAGGCGGCCTTGATCGCGCAGCACAGCAAAGAACTTCTCGAGCACACGGTGATGCAGACGGCCACTGGTCAGCGGGTCCAGATCGTCGCTGCCTTCTTCGATCGGTGCCGCGTGCAGCACGCGATATGTAAAGAAACGAAACGGACAGCGTGCATAGTCCTCAAGCGCCGAGGCAGACAGCGGACGCTGCGCGGACCCAGGCAGACGCGCCGACAAGGCCGCAATCAAGCGCTCGGATGTCAGCTGCCCGCAGAAGGGCCCCACCGCCTGAGGACTGGGTTCCGACGTCGCGTCCTTCTGCAAAGAAAAGATGTGCCCGACTGTCCGTGGATCGCCATCGAGCTGCGATAGCGACGAAAACCACTGGGCACGCGCACGCTCAACCCCCAGACGAGACAGCAAGCGACTGCGCCGATCCCGTTGATGCCGAGAAAGGGCGCTGGCCAGCACGCGGGCCGCGACATCCGCTGACTCGCCGTGGAAAAAAGCCGGCGCGGCATGCAGCCAAAGCTCGCTCGGATGACGTGCCTGTTCAGGCGGAGGGATGCGCGCTGCGGGCTCGGCTGGTATGTGCCGGTCGGCTTCTCCGCCCTCGCGCCCGGCGGCATGCAGCACCGCAGCGACAAAGGACGATGGCAGAAGCGGTCTGCCTTCCTCGTCGGTGCGCGGATACGAAAAGTGTGCGGCCGAGCTGTGGGCGAGCAGCTCGGCAAAGCGAAGTGGCGCCGCGTCGCCGCGATGGCGAGAAAGGGGAAACACAGCCTGCCCCAAAAGCCGGTTTACGGTCTTGCGATCGTCATCGCTCAGCAGCGGATCTTCAGGCAGCGCAGCTGGCTGCTCGCCTTCGATCAGCCCGACAAAAAACAGCACCGCGCGCGACTGTACCGGCAGATCAAACAGCCCGGCCAGATGCACAGCATCGCCTTGTGCCCGAGCCTGGCGCGTCACATCGGCCCACAGCCGCAGAAACAGGGCTCGCAGCAGCGTCGCAAAACGCTCACGGGATAGATGCAGCTCGCTCAGCCGCAGGACATCGGCTCGCGTTGGCAGCTCGGTCAAGACGCGACGCAGCACAGCCACCGCGGCCTGATCGCGAGCAAGGGCCAGAACCACACCGGCCGCGTACGCATCGGCATCGGCTTGTGCCTCGCCCTCAAGGACGGCGCTTGCACCCACGAAACCCAGCGCCTGATCAAAAAGACACAGACGCTCGCACAGACGCAAAAGCGCCTGCGCGTGCTGGCGCAGCGTACCGTTTTCTGGCAGCGCAAAGAGCTCGGACAAAAGCGCGGAAAGCTGGCGTATCTCGACGGGCGTAGCCGCATCACCCGGCCCCTGCATTGGCGCAGAAGGCTCTTGTGGCGACCCCACCGCGCCCCCGTGGCCATGCTTGCTGTTCTGCAGACGCAGCCACTCGCGAATACGCCGCTGCAGCTCATCCTGCGTGCTGCCCGACAAGGCGCGAATCCCCGCACCACGCAGCGCTCGCGCCAGGGCTGATGCGTCAGAAGCCTCGTCGGGCAGCGGCAAGCGAACATACGAAGACGTGATGATCGCAAGCAGGCCCTCACGCGGCAGGCCTTGCTGCAAAAGGTCATAGATCGAAAGCGGCAGGGCCAAGGGCGGGGGCAGCTCGCAGCGACCTGCGCCATCGGAATAGCTGCGCGCCTCGACGGGCTTTTCGATAGGCACCCCGTAGCGACGCAGTGCAGCTTCCAAGCGGGCCCGCCTAGCCGGATCCTCGACGACGACAGCAATCTCGCCGGCAGGTGTCCCGGCAGCAATGCGATCGCGAATGCTGCGAGCAACCGCCCGCGCCTCGACGGCTGGCGACGGCTGCGCAGTCACGCTCAGCACATGCGAAGAGAGCTCGTCTGCGCGAACCAGGGGCTGGGCATTGGCGGGCCGAAACAGCCCGCGCAAAAAGCGTCCCCACGCGGTTTCTGCAGCATCCCCAGCGACGGCAGGACCCAGCGGATGCCAGTCGATTTCAAGCTGCAGATCATGGCGCTCATACAGCGGCTCCAAGACTAGCTTGAGCGCTGCATCCAAGCGCTCGGGAGGCCCCAGCGACGGGTCCGCATCCTCAAGCTGCGGCAGGCGCACGCGAGCCCCACGGCCCGATGACTCGCCAAAGAGCGTGGCGCAGACCTGCAGCGCCGCATGCAGCGTCGGCTGGCTGTCCCAGCTTGGCAGATGATGCAGACCGGAGATCACCAGTTGACCGTGCTCATCCCACTCAGCAGATAGACCCAGCGCCCAAAGCGCCGCGGGCGCGTTCTCGACGAGCGCATGCAGCTGCCGCAGCAGCGCAAGCCCGCTGTCCAGCTTGGCCCCCGATGCCGAGAGCAGCGAGCGATAGCGACCGTACAGCCGCGACAGCTCGGTCACTCGCTCGGCCGCGGCTTCCTTGCGCGTACGCAGTCGGTCGGCAATTCGCGACAGGCTCGCCGGAGCCACGTTGCCTTGCGTCAGCGGCAAGAAGCAGCGCCGCAGCGAGCGCTGCAGGGCCAAGCTGCCACGCAAGCTGTAAAGAGGCCCCTCGGCCTCGGCTGCGACACAGGCAAAGAGCAGCTCTTCGCCCACCGGGCCCAGCGCGGAAAGGGGCGGCCGGCCCTGCGCCATGACTAGATCCTTCTGGGGGCGGCCAGCGACGAGGGCAAGAGCCAGCCGCCAAACTCGTCTTCCAGCGCCTGCGCCACGCCCAGCGTCAAATGATCGTGTCCGTGACGCGCGATCACCTGCACCGAAAGCGGCAGGCCCTGAGCCGACAGCCCAAGCGGCACGACGGTCGAGGGATAGCCCAGCGCATTGAAGAGCGCCGTGCAGGCCGCATGATGCGGCGTCAAAAGCGGCCGATAGTGCCGCGGTGCGGGTCGACTGTACGTTGGGTAGATCAGCACGCCGTCTTCGCCGAGCAGCGCATCCAAGCGATCGTGCAAGCGGCGCAGACGATCGCGATAGCGCAGGCCGCCCTGCCCGCCCATGAAACGACGCGAAACGCGATCGCCAAAGATCACCATCAGCGACGGGAAGATATAGCTGCTCTGGCCACGCAGCAGGCGCCAGAACTCACGGCCAAGTGCCACCCCTGCGCCATCCGACAAGATCTGGTCATACGTCATCGGCGCGTCGCTGGTGAGCGCATCGGACCACAAAAGAAATGCGATCCGCAGGTCCGAAAGAGCCTCGCCCAAATCCGGCAGGTTGGGTGCCAGCACCTGCGCGCCCCGCCGTCCCAGCGCCGCGGCCGCCGCCTGGATTCCCGCCTGCATCACCGGCCACACGCGCACGCCGCGCGGCTCAGGCACGGGCAGGACACGCACCTTCGCCAGGTCGACCTTTTGCGGATCACCGAGCGAGCTGGCGGACAGTCGGCAGTCGGGATCGCGTCCATCCGGCCCCGAGAGCACGCGCAAGATGGGCATCACGTCGCCCACCCGTCGACACAAAGGTCCCGCGCACAGGTAATTGGTGCCTGGGATGTTCTCGGGGAAGTGACCGGTTAGCGGAATCAGCCCGCCAGATGGCTTGTGCCCGACGGTACCGCAGAATGCAGCCGGGATTCGCACGCTGCCGCCAATGTCCGAGCCGATGCCAAACACTGCACCGCCCGCTCCGACGATGGCACCCTCGCCTCCCGACGATCCGCCGCTGGTGTGGTCGATGTTCCACGGGTTCTGCGTGCGGCCATAGAGCTTGTTCCATGTCTCCATCCACATGCCGCCTTCCGGCACGTTGGTCAGGCCGACGATGATGGCGCCCGCGTTCCTCAGGCGCTCGACGACGGTCGAGTCTTCGCTGGGGCGGCGATCGCGATAGGCCACCATGCCCCCAGTCTGCGGCTGGCCCGCCACGGCAAAGAACTCCTTTACCGTACACGGGATGCCCAGAAGCGGCGGCAGCGTCGACGGATCGCGCGCCGATTGCAGGCGCTCATCGGCGGCCTTGGCCTCGTCCCGCGCTGCCGCAAAGCGATCCACGACCACAGCGTTTAGGGCCGGGTTTACGGCTTCAATCTGCGCGATGTGCGCCTCGACAAGATCGCGGGCTCGCAGCTCGTTCCGCCGCAGGCGAGCTTGCAGCGTGACAAGTGGTAGCTCGGTCAGGGCCGGCTCTGCCTGCCGAACACGCGTCGAGTGAAGCTGCAGAAACGGACGAAAGCTGGCATCGCGAATCATCTTTGTGCCTGAGGCAGGTGCCTAGAGAGTGGGCCGGCATCATCGCGAAGCAAGCACCGTCCCGCAAGGCCCGATTGGTCTTATTCGGGCTTCGACGCAGGCGCAGGCGCAGGCAGCATTCCAGGGATCGAACGCGGGGTACGTACCGCCGCAGCGCGATTCCACAGGAGCAGCGAGACGATCGTCGTCACCACAACCACCGCTGAAGACAAGTGCTGGGCGTACGTCGGCTGCAGCGCTGCAACGATCGCTGCCACGATCCCAAGCAGCGCCATCGTCCACATGCGCGGCAAGACCAAGGCTGCTGCGACACAGGTCATCGCCGACAGAGCCACCAGATCGAGCGTCGCCACCTGAGACGTCGACAACCCCAGAAACTGGCCAAGCAGCTGGATCGTCAGGACCTGGGCTCCAAAGACCGTGCCGTACACCAAGAAGCCGCGATGAAACGGATTCTTCAGGGCCCGACGAAAGCGGATAGCCATAAAGACAAAGACCGCCAAATACGCAAACGAAATGGCCAACGACGCCGAGAACTCACTGAGTCCCAGACGATGCAGAACCGTCGGTCCAGCAGCAGCGATCAGCATAAAGGCGATCATGTTGTTGGTGACGCGACGGCGAACGCGCGGGCCGGCCGTACGATCGATCGCAGGATCGTACGAAAGCGCTGCCAAGAGCTCGCGCATCGACGGAAAGCGCGCCGCCGGAGCCGCAGACAGACCGCGCAGGATCGCCTGATGCACCACCGTCGGAACCTGCGTTCCCGAGGGCCTTTGCTGCACCTTGCCCGAGATGGTGTTATAAGCCAGCGCTTCGACGCTATTGCCGGCGAAGGGCAGCTTTTTATACAGGGCCTCGAACAGCGCCACACAGAAGCTGAACTGATCGCTGCGCGCGTCGGTGGTTTCGCCCAAGTGCTGCTCTGGCGACATATAAAGCGGCGTGCCGAGCGTCGTCCCGGCCTGGGTCATATTGGCCATGATCGGCTGCTGCTGCCCAGGTCGTGACACCGTCGATAACCGGCCGCTCGCCTGGGTTACGTTGCCGGACTTGTTGTCCATGCGCGCCAAGCCAAAGTCTGCCACTCGCGGACGACCATCTTTGCCAATCAGCACATTGTCAGGCTTGAAGTCGCGATGGATCAGACCGACGTGGTGCGCGGCAAGCAAGCCCTGCCCGGCGTCCAGGTACATGCGCAGGATGTCTTGCCAGCTTCGCCCCGGCTCGGACTGCCACTTGGTCAGCGTCGTGCCGTTGACGAATTCCATGGCGATGAAGACCTGACCGTCGACCTCGCCCGTCTGATAAATCGTCACGACGTTCGGTGCCGAGACGCGCGCCAGAGCCTGCGCTTCACGCAGGATGCGCGCCCGCACCTGCGAGTCGCCCTGCAGCGAAGGGTGTATCAGCTTGAGCGCGACACGACGATCGAGCTCCTCGTCGTACGCGGCATAGACCACGCCCATGCCGCCTTCGCCGAGCTTGCGCAAGAGGGCGTAGCGCCCAAGGTGCGTGCTGCCGCGAAGCTGCCCCGGATCGCTGCTCGGCGGCATCGAGCTTGAAGACGGTGGCGCTGCGTCGGCAAAGGTCTTCTGCAAGAGCTCAACCTGCGACGCGGGCGATGCAGGCGCCATGATTCCATCCCCTTGCGACGGAATGGTCTTGGCCATGGCGTCTTGGTTCGCCTGCTTCTTCGGCTCGGTAGGCGGCCAGGCTCGGTCCTTGTCCCCCATCGAAACATCCAGTGTATTGGGTCACGCGGCCGGGCTGAAGCGGTTTTGCAGTCGCACACGCAGCCATGCCAAACGCTTGGCTTCGCGACCGCCCAGCCTGCCTCTGACATCGCACGCTTGGCGAAGTCGTTGACTCTTTGGAGAAATTTAATACCCTCGATAAAAGGTATCTTCGCGTCCTCACTAGTTAGTCTAGGGTGGAGTCTCCTCTGCAGCCTGCCGTGCCCAGCCAGCGGGTCTTGGTCGTCTCGGAAGACGCCGAACTCCGCGAAACTCTTGCCCTCGCGGTCCAGCGCGGTGGGGGCCTTCCAGTCCGCGTCGCCGGGCTAGGCGCCATCGACGGACCGCAGGTCGCGCATCGCCTAGTGGTGTTCGCCTGGGACGGCAACCTGCCTGCCCTGCGCGCCTTGATCAGCAAGCTGCGTGAGTCCGCGCAGATCATCGCGGTCACGCCGCCGCGCCCCTTGGGTGACCAAGTGACGCTGATGCACGACCCGCACATCTGCCACGTCATCACCAACGACACGCGCACGCCGTTTCTGCTGCAGGTGACGATCGCCAAGTTTGTCTCGGGCGACTTGTTCGGCGTCGAAAAGTATCTGCCGCCCGGCACGCCGGTCAGCTTGACGCGCCTGCGCGATTACCAAGGTCGCGAAAAAGCCATCACAGAAGTGCTCGAATACGCCGAAAAGGTCGGCGTGCGCAACCGCATCCGCGACAAGATCGGCACGGTCTGCGTCGAGCTTTTGATGAACGCTCTAT
Organism: uncultured Myxococcales bacterium; assembly: GCA_964554495.1. Classification (GTDB taxonomy): domain Bacteria; phylum Myxococcota_A; class Polyangia; order Palsa-1104; family JAEUJZ01; genus JAEUJZ01. The sequence goes on along the minus strand of CAZKOY010000009.1, from coordinate 2,369 downwards.
ACGATGCACCCGTCGACGATCGTGGTCAGCGCGTCTTTGAACACGTCGAAGCCAAGGATCGCATCGAGCAGCTCACGCCGCGCCCCGTGTCGATTCGCTACGCTGCTGTCGACAACATGTTCGCGGTCTCGGTGCGTGATCGCTTTGGCAGCCTCGATAAGGCGACGATCCTGCGGTACATCGAAAAGTGCCTGCGCAGCCCGAATCAGATCGATCGCAAGACCTATGGCGCGGGCCTGGGCATCTATCTGATCGCGAACGCAGCGACGCAGTACGTGGTCAATATCGCGCCCGGCATGGCGACCGAGGTCGTCTGCACCTTCGACTGCGGTACGCTGACGCCGCTGCGAGCTCTCTCTGTCTTTGTCTATCCTGGCTCGGCCAATCCGGCGGGTTCCCCGTCGCAGATGTCGGGCAGCCACCAAAAGACGGGGAAAGGCTAGGTGCTGACGGGGCGGCTTGGTCCGTATACGCTGCTCCGTCAGATCGCGGTTGGGGGCATGGCCGAGATTTACTTGGCCAGCGCTCCTGCCGAAATCGCGCTAGGCAACAACACCTCCGACGACAAATCGAGCACAGGGGCAACGCGGCACGTGGCCATCAAGGTCATCCACCGCGACAACGCCAACGATCCCGACTTTGTGCGCATGCTCATCGACGAAGCGCGTCTGTCGGTGCAGCTAAACCACGCCAACATCGTTCACACGTATGACCTGGGCAAAGAAAAGGACCAGTACTACATCGTCATGGAATTCATCGACGGTGCGGACCTTTTCAAGGTGCAGCAGCGGGCGTCGGCGAAGCACATCTCGTTTCCGATTGAGCTGTGCGCGTACGTGGCTCGCGAAGTCGCCCGCGGTCTCGACTTTGCCCACCGCCTAAAAGACCAAGATGGGCGTCCGCTGCACATCGTGCATCGCGACATCTCGCCACAAAACGTCCTGCTTTCGTTCTCGGGAGCGGTGAAGATCACCGACTTTGGCATCGCCAAGGCCGCCCACCGCGCCGAGCAGACGCAGGCCGGCATCATCAAAGGCAAGTATTACTACATGAGCCCCGAGCAGGCGCTTGGGCGCATCATCGATCGTCGCACCGACGTCTTCGCCGGAGGCATCCTGCTTTACGAAATGCTCGTCGGCGAGATGCTCTACTACGACGAGGACATCGACCGCCTGCTCGGCCTCGTTCGCAAAGCAGATATCAGCCCACCGACGCGACGCCGCAGCGACATTCCGCAGGTCTTGTCTGATATCGCGATGAAGGCGCTGCGCAAGCGCGTCGACGAGCGCTATCAGACCGCGGCAGACTTCGCCTCGGCACTCGATGGATTTCTGAGCAAGTACGCTCCCAACTTCAGCACTTCGGACCTGGGGCAGTTCGTCACCAAGGTCATGGACAGCCAGCGCAAGGGCAGCCGGCTCAGCGACCCCACGATGAGCGCGATGGCGATCTCGCCGAACGACGCCCGCGACGATAACAGCCCAACGGTGGGGTTGAGCAGCGACCAGATTCGCCGCCTGGGCATCGGCGTTCACGACGAAAACAGCCTGATCTTCCAGTCGCAGAGCCGACTTCTGGCCCTTCTGGCCGACAGCAGCGCCGGCAGTGCCGTCGGAAACGGTACCGACTCCAGCCTCTCTACGCGTCCCCGTCGAGCCAGCCACAGCGGCAGCATCGACATTGCCGAGTTCGCGACCACCTCGCCACGTGACGATGCGCTGGCCCGCACGCTGCGCCGCGACGATCGCAAGACCGAGGTTGATCCAGAGCTTTTAGAAACCACAAACCCGCTGCATCAGCAAGCCTCGCAGCGTCGGGCAGCATCGCGCAGTACACCATCCGGCCCGACCGGAGACTTCACAGAGCGCCTCGCCGCATACAGGGTGAACACGGAAGCAGTAGCCGATGGCCGGCCAGCACGGAAAGCGGCAGCAGGCGGCTCGCTCGACGCGCACCGGGCCTTGGCGTTCGAACGCTTGCCAACCCCGATCGTGAGTGAAAACACGATCGACGTGGAGTCTCCCCATCGAACCAGCAGAATCCACGAGCCCAAGGTTGAGCTGACGCAGAGCGACCTGTACCCGCAGATTGATCCGCTGCGCCTGGTCATCGGCGCTTCCGACAGCGTCGATGCCATCTCGAAAGAGGCCACGCACGAGGGCCTGTCACCCTCGGCACCAGCCGCCGTACACCAGGCCCCCGCACACGCTGGAGCTTCGGGGGAAGCACGGGTCGTGCTGTCGCCGTCTTCTTCATCGCAGACCGCGCTGCCCGCCTCGTCGTCCCAGTCCCATTCAGCGCTTGCCTCGTCTTCAAGCTCGATGGTTCCCGCCCTGACCAGCGATCGCGCTGCGCTGGTTGGCTCGACG
>CAZKOY010000008.1:0-74621 GCA_964554495.1 uncultured Myxococcales bacterium | reverse complement strand
TCGAGATTTTGGAGGACGCAATGTCGACCCGTTTTCAGATTGGCTCTCTCGCTCTTGCTTTCACCCTTGGCCTGGGCCTGGCCAGCGGCTGTGACAGCCCCAGCGCCGCGCCGGATTCCAGCAACCGCACACAGGCCGACGGTAGCTGGTGGGGCAAGTACCCCAACGGCACCGGCATCTACATCGCCACCACAAACCCCCGCAGCGAGTGGGGCATCAAGACCCCCGACGGCTGGTTCTATATGACCGGCTTCACCCAGGCAGGGGCTAGCATCGTAGTGAACGGTGGCTACTGGGACGGTGCCAACTTCGTCGCCAAGAAGGGCTATGTCGTCAACGCCGACAGGAACGGCATCCCGTTCGACGTAAAAGAAATCACCACCAAGGGCAGCGACCTGCGGGTCGTGCTGCTCGACGGCGGCAGCTCCTTCGAGGTGGCGGGCGACCAGCTTGCGGGGCTTGTTCTGCATCTACGGATCCCTGGACTCAACAAGCGCAGCGACCTTCGGCCCTACAGCCTGATCTTCCAAGGGTTCAAGGCGATGGACAGCGTCGACAAAGACGTCTTTGGCTATGAGATTGTGACGCTGGATGAGAGCGCAGTCGGGGCCACCAAGCAGCCGTTTTGCTTCCGCGGCGACACCGGGGTAAACGAGCTTGCGCAGTTCTCAAGCGGCGCGCAGTGGGACGTCCTGACCGCCGCCCGCACCGACGATGCCTCACTGGTATCGATCTCGTGTACCAGCGGTGCCATCGGCCGCTGCGAGCAGTGGGGTTATCGCCCGTGGGCTGAAGGTCAGGTGGCCAGCAGTGGCGCGTACGAGAAGCTCATCGACGCGCATCAGTCGTGCATCTACATGAAGCGCGCCGACTACTGCGGGACCGGCGACACCTATACCGAAGACGGCACGATGATCGGCATCGACGACAACTTCACGCCCGCCTTCCAGAAGAGCGGTGGCCAAGACATCGAGGCCGTCTGGGGTCCCAAGGGTGCGGTCTGTCTGACGAAGCAGCGCCGACCCGACATCTTCTTCCCCGGCTGCGCCGCCCCGCTGCCGATCTGCACCGCCGCAAGCTATGGCGCCCAGTGGTACGTGCAGTCGAGCTTGATGTAGCCTCAGCCGCCAGTCCCCTTCCGTCTCAACCCCGCCCTCGCCTCGCCTACTTCCCCCCGCCCTGCTGAACGAGCAGGGCTTCCACTTCCTGAAGCGGCTTCCGGTACGTCTCAGCCAAGCGCGGGCTGCGCTGGATGGCCTGTTGAAAGTGCGCCTTCGCTTGCTGAGCATCCGTGACTCGGCTCTGGGGAGAAAGCTCGGCACGCAGGCGCAACAACCTGGCCAAATTGCCGTGATTGTGTCCTTCATAAGGACGCAGTTCCAACGCCTTCTTCGCCAATTTAATAACTGGATCCACTTCACTTATAGTCAGCTTCTTCGTGGGCCTTTGAAATTTTGTCAACGACGCCCGCACCTGCACTTGTATCGCATCCGACTCGCCAGGGTTTACTGTGATTGCCCGTCCAGATAATAATAGTGCGTTTTCAATATGTCGCGCCGCAGCCGGATTGTCATAGCCAATTCGTTCAGCAATCAAGACATGCGCCGATGCCAAAATCGAATCGCAGCGACCGGCGTTCCCATCGTTCTTGCGGCATTCTTCTGCGACCAACTGTAGCTCTTTGACAATGTTGCCCAATGAAATTAACGACTGATCAGGCAAACTCATTTTAACGACACCGAATTTCATTCGAACAACCGTTGCGAACAGTCCGTTATTTTCAATTCCTTGTAACTCATCTATCAAGTGCTGAATTTCGCCGAAGTAAAAATCCACATTCAACCCAACGGCAATAAGGTATTCCATATACTTCATGAGCATATTAGCCATGTTATAATGAATCAAAACAACATTCTTATTAACACTTCGCGCCGAACGATACATCGCCATTGCGTCTTTCACCGCAGATTCGGCATTTTCATGTGATGCCGTTAGTAGATCGACAATAAAATAATAGGATTCAATTGCATTAATATACGGCGCTATATATGAAGGATCGGCCTCTATGGATCGCTGGAAATTCTTCACCGACTCTAGAAGTTCAGGTCGCCAGTCTGCTCCTTGCCGAGCCAGGTAATTCCCCCGCCCCTGCTGAAGCAGGCCATAGTCGTTATGCGCCCAGGGGAACCTCGTCTCTGCTCGAATTGCTGCACGAAATGCGGAATCAGCATGGTTCCAATAAAGCAATGGATCACGATCATTGTCCTTCTCATATACTCCATACCAATAATTCCCATTGCCGATCATATCATAAGCCGATGCATTACCGGGTTCATTTGAAATAGCCTTCTCAGCATTCGCAATTGCCTTTAGAAATTCAGCTCTGGGATCTTGCGCAGAGGCTCCTTTCATGAATCCGAGCCAAAAATAGGCATTAGCTTGTTGAATTCGCCCCTTACTGCGATTAGGGTGTATTGTGATTGACTTACCTGTAATTTTTAGTATCTCTTTGGTTTCTTCTTCAAAATTTTTTCCCTGATCGAATTTGGAGGCAGATTTCAGTTTAATCACATCTGACATTTCTTCATAGACAGAAACATCACTTCTTCCTATCGTCAAAACCTCTTCATATGCAGCAATAGCTACATCTAGCATAGGCATTCCGCTGTCATATTTACCGGCATCGCAGGATTGAGCACCACTTGAGAAATGTATTTTACCATCCAATGCTTTTGCTTCATACAACCATGGATACTTGGCAAATGCGATCTTCGCCTTTTCGAGTGCGACGTCGTACTGCTTGCGGTAAAACGCGATTAGGCCTTCTAGGTATTCGGGGGAATCAAGGGTGCCGCCGCGGCTTTTTTCTAGCTCTTTTACGGCGGGCTGCAGGTATTCAGCTTCCAGCTCTTTTCGGCGCTTTTCGACCCAGGACTTGTCGCCTTGGCGGCGGGCTTCTTCCAAGGCTTGCTGGAAGCGCTCGCCGAGCGCGCGACCCAGGGCGTAATGAAGCTCGGGGATGTCGAGGCCGCGGGCCTTGGCTTGCTTGAGGTGGCGCAGGGCCTCGGCCGGTTCGTGCAAGGCGAGATGGCCGCGACCGATGGCGTAGTCAATACGCCCGCCGTCGTCGCCACGCAGCGCGGCGCGCTGACTGTCCATGGCGGCCATGCGCGCTCGCACGATGGCTAGCTGCGGCGTGATGTCGTGCAGCGGAAGCTGATACGCCGAGCGCAGGAACCACTCCATCTCTTTGATGTCTTGGCCAAGCTGACGTTCGAGCTTCACAAGCTCGGCGGCGCGCTCGCGTTCGCGCTTGGCCGAAAGCTGCACGCGCACCCACTGCACGGCGAAGCCAGCAACCAGAACCAGCGACACGGCCGAGACAAAGACCAGCGCCAGGTTCTTCTTGGCCCGCCTGCGCACGCGACCGATAACACTCTCGCGGCGACCTTGAATGGGCTCGCCGTCGATATAGCGCTGCAGATCGTCGGCGAGCGCCTTGGCCGAGTCGTAGCGAGCGCCCGGCTCTTTGCGCAGGCACTTCATCACGATGGTCTCTAGATCGGCCGGCACCGACGGAAGGCGCGTGCGCAGGGGCACGGCGTCTTCGTTCATCACTTGCAGCAGGACATCGACCACGCTCTGTGCATCAAACGGCGGCACACCAGCGATCAGGTCGTATAGCGTCGCTCCCAGGCTATAGACGTCGGCGCGTCGGTCGAGTGTGCGAACGTCGCCGCGCGCTTGCTCGGGCGCCATGTACGCGGGCGTGCCCATGACCGCCCCCGACTCGGTCAAGCCGCGGTTGTCACCGGCTTCGCGGGCCAGCCCAAAGTCCATGACGACCGGCGACATCGTCCCGTCGGTGAGTCGCTCGACCATGATGTTGTCGGGCTTGAGATCGCGGTGAATGATGCCAAGGCGATGGGCTTCGTGCATGGCCTCGGCGACCTGTCGCATCAGCAGGACTTTTTCGGTCAGCGAAAGTTCCTTGGCCGCGCGATGCAGCGACTGACCGTCGACGAACTGCATGGCGATATAGGCCTTGCCCTCGACCTCGCCGACTTCATAGACCTTGCAGACGTGCGGATGGTCGATGCGGGCCTGCGCACGCGCCTCTTGCAGGAAGCGCATGACCAGGTTGGGATCGCCGCCGCGAATGAACTTCAGCGCGACATCGCGGCCCAGGCGTCGGTCTCGGGCCTTGTACACCGCGCCCATGCCGCCTTGGCCGAGCTTCTTCTGAAACTCATAGCGATCCCAGCGGGCGACGGGATAGTCGCTGTGCAGGCGCGATATGTCACCGACCGAAACCACCGGAGATCCCAGGGTCTCGCCGTGTGGATTGACGGCTGAGTCAGGGCCCAGCGTGCCCGCCAGCCCCGACGACTCTGGTGGTTGCGTCTGGCCTTGCGCCGCCGCCGAGCCAGCAGGGGCCAGGGTCTCGCCATAGGGGTCGACGTGGCCGGACGGGCGCAGCGTGTCTGCGTGCGCGTCCACTGGGCGCTCTGCCAAGCTTGGCGCAATCAGAACAGAGGGCGGCAGCGTGCTGTCCGCCGCGGGGCCGGATGAGCGAGCGGGCAGAGTGTCGGCCAGCGCAACGGTTCGCTGCTCAGGCGCGTCTGGGCGTCGACTGCTGGACGGCAGGCTTGCGTCGCTGCCCCCACCACCGCCGCGATCCCCGGTAGATGACATGGTCCCGCTGCTAGCGTATGCCAAGAGGACTGTCGCAGTCGATAGGCACGACCACTCGACGGTCAGCTATCGCTCGCAAGCGACCTGCGGCCCTGAACCAGCGGATACGTGGGCTCGTCAGTATGGCCCGACAGGCTCGCGATCGCAGCGGAGTAGGTTACGTTGCGCGCCGTCGAGCAAACCCAACGCAGAGCTACATGCCACAGGAGCCTGTCGGTCCATACTGACTAGCGCTTGCCCGATTTTTCCGGGGTCAGCGCGGTCGAGGCTTCGTCCTGTTCAAGCTGCTGCAGCGCAGCGGCATACTGCTGTTTCTGCGGCTGCGTCGACGGTGTCAGCTTCCCAGCCAGCTCAAGCAAAGCCAGGCGCTGACGATCACTTAGGTTCTTGGGTGTCTCGACCACGACGCGAACATGCAAGTCCCCACGCTGGCCACTGGGCGCGAGCACGCCCTTGCCGCGCAGACGAAAAACGGCACCAGACTGGGTTCCAGCGGGGATCTTCATCTCGACGCGGCCGTCGATGGTCGGGACCTCGATCTCGGCGCCGAGCGCTGCTTCCACCACCGAAAGCGGCACATCACAGTGCAGCAGCGCGCCCTCTCGTCGCAAAAGAGGATGCGGCTTGAGGCGCAAGACGACGGTTAGATCTCCGCTGTGACCGCCCTGACGTCCCGGCTCGCCTTGACCGGCCAAGCGACGCATCGTGCCGTCTTCGCAGCCGGCCGGGACATTGACGACAAATTCGCGCTGCTGCTCGATCTGACCGCTGCCGCGGCAGGCGGGACATGACTCGACGATTTCTTTGCCCGATCCGCGACAGGTGCCGCAGGGGCGACGGATGGGCAGAATCCCAGGGGCGCGCACTTCGCCCTTGCCACTGCAGGCACGACACGTGCGCAGACCCGCCTCGCCGCCCTTGCCGCCTGTGCCACGACATGCGCTGCAGTCGACGCGCACGGGAAAGGTGATGGTTTTCTGCGCTCCCAAGACGGCCTCGCGCAGCGAGATCTCGACGGTGTATCGAAGATCGCGACCGCTTGAACGCCCCTTTTTTCGACCGAGCAAGTCACCGATGTCGCCAAAGATACTGTCGAAGAACTCTTTGACGTTCTCTAAGTCCAGGCTGACCGCGTCGGCGTTAGCCCCCGCTTGCGTCAGACCCATATGGCCCAGCCGGTTGTAGCGCGCTCGCTTTTCGGGATCGGACAGCACGGCATAGGCGGCAGAGACCTCTTTGAACCTCTCCTCCGCCGCCTTGTCGTTCTGGTTGTGATCCGGGTGATAGCGCAGCGCCAGCGCGCGATAGGCACGCTTTAGCTCGCCGTCATCTGCATCGCGAGAGACGCCGAGAACTTCGTAGTAGTCGCGCGGCTTGGCCAAAACAGTGGTGTCCTTGGAAAAAGCGAATCTTCTCGCTTAGTTGGCCGACTGAGACGGCGCTTTTGCGACCGCCACAAGGGCTGGCCGCAGCAAGCGCTGGCCGATCCGGTAGCCCCGCTGGAAGACCGATGCCACGGATCCGGCCGGCACCTTGTCGGTCTCAAGCTGCGAGACCGCTTCATGCACCTGCGGATCAAAGGGCTGTCCCTCGGCGTCAAACGGTTTGACCTGGCATTTCTCAAGCGCGACAAAAAACTGCTTTTGCACCAGCTGAACCCCCTCGACCAGCGCGCCGCCCGGTGCGCCGCCATCCCCACCACGCGCGGCCTGCAGCGCACGGTCCAAGTTGTCCATGACTGGCAGCATCTCTTTGAGCACGCTCTCGGTCGCCCGGACCGAGGCATCGTCCATCTCTTTGCGGATGCGGCGCTTGTAGTTTTCAAACTCGGCAGCCAAGCGCAGCAAGCGATCGTTCAACTCATTGCGTTCGCTGGTCAGCCGTGCCAACTCGGTGGCCTCCGGCGCCTTCGCAGCCCCCTCTGAAGCACTCGCTTGTGCCTCGGGGCTCGGGTTTGCTGCATCGTGAGCTTGCTGATCCTGAGTCGACATGATCCGTGTCTCCTGTCCGACAAAATCTGAGTTCCTCTGGCTGGGGTCAACACCGCGTCAGGCGGCACGCGAAACAGAAGGAAGGCCAGAGGGAGCGTTTCGTTGCGTTTGGAACGTGAAGAGAGTCGCGTGCAACCTAGCGCGGGTGCGTCATCACGCTGGACAGAAGTTGAGCAGTGAAGTCAACCAGCGCAATAACCCGCGAATAGTTCATGCGGGTCGGGCCAATAATGCCAAGCGCCCCAATCGGCCGCCTACCGTCGCTGTACGCCGATGCCACAACCGACTTGTCGGCCAGCTCGGGCACGCCATGCTCGGCTCCGATAAAGACCTGCAGGCTGCTTGCCGCCTCGGTCTGTTCCAGCAGATGCGCCAAGATGCGGCGATCTTCCAGAGCACGCAATAGAGCCTTAAGTCGCTCTGGGTTCGGATGCGGTTCATCGTCGAGCAGATGGCCGATCAAGTTCGCCTGACCCGTCACATAGATGTTGGTTTCCGGCTCGGGAAGGGCCTGCTGCTGCAAGCGTAGAGCGCGCAAGGCCAGTGCATCGTACCGGACACGCTCACTCGCCAGCTCGGCCTCGACCAGATGACGCACCTCAGCGAGTGTGCGGCCCTCCAGCTTGTCATTTAGGTAGTGATGGATGCGCTCTAGATCATCGCTGGTCAGTGGCTCGGCCTGAGCGAGCTGCACCAGCTTGTTCTGCACGCGACCGTTTTTGCTGACCAGCACGGCCAGAAGCGCACTATCGCGCAGGCGCACGAATTCCACGTGGTGCAGCACCTCGGCATCGGCACGCGGCAGCGTCACGACCACGGTATGCGAGGACAGATCGGACAGCACCTTGCCTGCTTCCCGCAGCGCTGCGTCAACGGCACCAGTTGGGAAGGCATAGCGATTGGATAGGCTTTCCTGTTCTTCGGGCGAAAGCTGGCGAACTTCAAGCAGCGAATCGACGAAGAAGCGCAAGCCTAGCTGGGTTGGAATACGCCCCGCCGACGTATGGCGCTGCTCGATCAGGCCCAGCTCTTCTAGGTCGCTCATCACGTTTCTGACCGTCGCTGGTGACAAGTCAATGCCATAACGCCGAGTCACAGTACGCGAGCCCACGGCCTCACCCGTGCTCAAGTACTCTTGGGTAATCGCATTGAGGATCTTGCGCGCTCGAGCGTTTAGAGCCGCCCTGTTTGCTGATGGCATTTCGCTTCGTCGACCGCCGAAAGTATATAGTACACTTCCGCCTCGTGGAACGTTCTGTGCGCTCGACTGATGCTGCTGGTTCCGCTGAAGTGGACTGCACGCGCCTCGTCGTCGCGGCCGTGCAGATGACCTCTACGGCAGATGTCGCGGCCAACCTGGAACGCGTCGCAGGTCTGTGCCACCGAGCTCAGGCGCGCGGGGCGCGCTTGGTGCTTCTTCCCGAGAACTTTGCCCTTCTGGCCAGCGATGAAACCCTGAAGCATCGCTATGCCGTACGGCTGTCTGATCGCGACGGCAGCGGCCTGATTCTGGACACTCTGCGCGAGCTTGCAGCCACGCTGCAGATCCACATCGTGCTGGGTGGATTCCCGGCCGCCAGCAACGATCCGCGGCGCGTCTATAACGCCTGCGTCAGCCTGAATACGCACGGCGCCATCACCGCGGTGTATCGCAAGATTCACCTGTTCGACGTCGACTTTGCCAGCGCGGCAACGACGCTTCGCGAGTCTGATACGGTGCTGCCAGGTCCAGCAGAACAGCGCGTGGTCGCACCGACACCGTGGGGCGGACTTGGCCTTTCGATTTGCTACGACCTGCGCTTTCCCGAGCTCTATCGCGGCTTGGCACAGGCGGGCGCTCGCATGCTCGCCGTTCCGGCAGCATTCACTCTGCACACGGGAAAAGATCACTGGCACGTCCTTCTGCGGGCCCGCGCGATTGAAAATCAGTGCTTCGTCCTCGCGGCAGCGCAGCAGGGACGGCACAGCCCAACGCGGATCACCTATGGCCACTCACTGATCGTCGATCCCTGGGGCACCGTCCTGGCCGACTGCTCCGATGGTGAAGGACTGGCTCTGGCCGAGCTGGATTTCACGCTTCAGGATCGCATCCGAACCGACCTTCCCTGCTTGCTTCACCGTCGTATCGGCGCCGAAAGTTCCTAGCGTATGTGGCTTCCGATTCTTGCAGCCCTGCTGGTGGGTTCTCCAGACGACGCCGGCCCTACCGAGGCCCCATCGGTCGGCACCGGCAGCCAGGTTGAACTGCAGCCAAGGCCCCTGTTCGGAACACTGGAACAGAGCCTGCGCGGCGCCGTGCGGGTGCATTACGAAAACGCAATGGCGGCGATTCGCAGCGGAAAGTTCCGCCGTGCGCTTCCGTATCTGCGCGAGGCACGTGCCCTTTGCTATCGACAGATGCAGGATGGCCCGCAGCCGCGTCCTTCGTCGCTGCGTCAAATGATTCGCATCGCGTACGTGGAAGAAGAGGTAAACGAGCTTGCTGCAGTGGAGGATCTGTTGCTGCGGCCTCTCGACCGCGCAGAGGACCGCCAGGCGCTGCTGCAGGCTCGCGCCATCCTGCTGCACAACATGTTTCTCGCAGTGCGCAGCTTCGCTGGCCAAAGCGCAGGCCCTCTACTCACGCGCGCGACGACCGCGTATGAAGCCGCCTTGGCTGAACCGAGTCGCTCGCTGACCCACTTGCAGATCGGATATGCCGCCTTGCTGGCCGAGCAGGGGGATCGGCGACAGGCTCGGGCGCTTTTCAATCGCCTAGGCGAAGCCGATCTGCAGCCAGAGGGCATGGATCTCGCCGTCGCGTATTACTTCACCGCGCTCGGCGACCCTGCCCGCGCGCTGGCGCGGCTGGCCGATGCCTCCAGGCGCGAAGGCTGGTCCCGTGGCGGACCGGCCCGAGACGGCGTCTCAAGTCGGCACCAGGCGTATCGCATGCACGACTTCGATCGGCTGCGCGACCATCCCCGTTTCCGCGAGCTAGTCTCTGAACCTGAGGAACGCGCTCTGGGGTTGAGCACTCTGCCTCGCATCGTCGACCCGCCGCCGCGCGCCCCCGACATGGCCCCCTAGAACTGCGCCCGACACTGGCCCGCTTCACAGCGGATCGCTTTCAGCTCGGCACAGTCGTACAGGCAGTTGTTCTTGGCATACGCGGAAAGCAGGCGCCGCAGCCGGTCTGCTTCGTCTTTATGAACGACGATGCTGCAGCCGTACGGGCAGAAGCTGCCAATATCCACGCAGTCAGCCGCCGTCGAGCAGTGGCCGGCGATGCGAATCTCCTCTCGGATCTCACTCTCTGAAAGACCGCAGGAACCGAGCAGCAGCCCCGCGAACAGCACGTGGATTCTCATCGCTCTCCTTTCAACCGTGGGATAGCGCAAATGGGCAGATCGTGGCCAGAAGATCTCTGCGCAGAAACGGGGCTTCCTAAGCGCGCCTATCTGTTAGACTGCGCGCACGGAGGACCAAGCATTGCAAGTGAGCAGCAAGACCGTGGAGGACCAACTTCGCGACGACATCTATGGCGCGATCGATGAGGTCTCAGCAGCTCTGGAGTCGAGTGACAGCAGCGTTCAGCGGGCCGCCGCGCGCTGCGTCGATCCATTGGTAGCTCGCTACACCGATCTGTTGAGCAACAGCGCCACGCAGGCCGATCGCGACCGCTTAGAGCGCAGCCTGGGTCGCCTCTTGACCGATCTGCGACGCCGCGCCGCTCTGTTGCCGCAGCACATGTCGGGCGCCAAGGCCGAGCTTGCAGCCGATGTCGGCCAGCCTTTTCTGCTCAACCGCCCGCCTAGCCCGTATCTGAAAGGACAGACGACCGACGGTCGCGCGGGCCGTACCATGGGCGTATCCGTGGGCAAAGATGTCGACGCCTGGTGCGGTAAGTGTCAAGAAGTCCGTGTCCATCGCGTGGTCGTGTTGCAGGATGGCAAGCCTCACAAAGTCGAGTGCAACCACTGCAAGAGCCAGCACAACTATCGTGCTGAGTCGGGCCCGCGTCAGACAAGCCCAGCCCGACCGGCGGCAGGCAGCGCGCCCCGTGCCATCGATCCAGAAGCCGCCAAGCGACGCCAAGAGCGAGAGCGCCTGATCGCAGAGCTGCAAGCCGCATCCGATGTCAAGATGTTCGACCCCCAGGCAACCTACCGAGCCGGCATGATCGTTGATCATCCCAAGTATGGTCGCGGTCGCATCGAGACCGTCACACGAGGCTCTGTGTTGATTCGATTCGCAGACGGCCTGCGGCCCATGATGCGGTCCTGAAGGACCCCGAACGCGGCGGAAAAAAGGGTCGTCCGAAAGCGGACTAGCCCATGTTTTGCTCGAAGTTGACGACGCCCTCTTCTGCTTCTGGCGTGTCAGCAGACGCCGCAGTGGCCAAGTCTTCGGGACTTGCCGTCGATGCGCTGGCCGAAATGAATTCACCCCGACTGGCCGACAGCTCGGCGGTCGTCTTTCTCAGCCTCTCGGTCAGGACCTGTGTAAACGACCACAGCAGCTTCACCGCAAGGGGGGCATCCCCGCGCAAGATGTTAAAGAAGTCGCTTCGTCGCAGACACAGCACGCGCGTACGATCAACGGCCGTTGCCGATGCCGAGCGCGGCGAGCGATCAACCAGAGCCATCTCGCCAAAATGTGCGCCCTTGCCCAGCTCTGTCAGGAAGGCCCCGCGTAGGTGCAGACGAACCCGGCCATTTAGGATGACGTACAGCTCTTCGCCCGTCTCACCTTGCTGGATGATGTCCTCACCCGGATCGAACTCGATCACCGTCGTCAAGTTGAGCACGCGGATGATCTCTTTGTAGGCCAGGTGCTTGAACAGCGGCATGCCCTTTAGCACCGTGACCTTGTTCGCAAGCTCGGCCGCGCGGGCCGTATAGACCATCGGATCCGACGACTCGATCCGTACGACGATGGCGGTGATGTTGTCGTGCCCGCCTCCTGCGTTCGCGTGCTGCACAAACCGCTTGGGAGCATCCGCAACGTCGCCGGCCGAGGCAGCCAACAGATCGCGGATGTCGTTGTCCTTGAGGTAGGCGTGCAGGCCATCGGAGCACATCAGAAACGAGTCACCCGGCAGGATCTCAAAATCAAACGTATCCGCCTCGACGGTCTCGTATGCACCCACCGCCCGCGTGACGGCGTTTTTGTACTTGGCATACGGCGACGTCTCGATCTCCTCTCGCTTCAGCTTGCCGCGCCGCACAAGCTCGTTCAGCAGCGAGTGATCTTCGGTGATCTGATGCACTTGGCTCTGGCGAACCAGATAGATGCGCGAGTCTCCGACGTGCGCAATAAAGCCACGGGACCCAACCAAGCACAGCGCACTGCAGGTCGTGCCCATGCCACGTTTCTCAGAGTCATCTTGGGCCCGTCGATAGATCTCGGCCGTCGCGGACTGCATGGCGTGCTCAAGCACGGCTAGGATTTCTTGCCGCGCCTGCGCCGTATCGGGCTCTTCGCGGTGTCGCTCGATCACATCGGCGTTGTCCCGCACCGCTCGACAGACGGTATGCACTGCGATCTGCGACGCCACTTCTCCCGCTGCGTGCCCGCCCATACCGTCGGCAACCACAAACAGATGGAGCTTGGGATCGATGAGGTAGTTGTCCTCGTTGTGATCGCGCTGTCGCCCAACATCCGTCGCCGCGAAGAACTTGATCTCCATTGGCGTTCTAGAACGGTCTGCCACGGTTCACCGCTCGGTTGTTCCTTGCAAGCAGATCGCAGGAAGTCACAAAGAAATTTCCTGGTTTAGTCGTATCATGCTTCATGCGCGAGGAACAAGGCCCACGATGCCTGCAAGCACAACACTAGGCTTGAACACAGAGCAGGTCGCTGCACGATGGGGAGAAGCCGCGGTTCATGCGATGTCCTGTAGGCATCCGAGTGTTCACGGCAGGCTCCCCCGCCTCGTTTGCCGTTGCGGCGAATGCACCAACTGAGTTGTGCTGAAAAAAAATCTAGCAACGTGCTCTTCGAAGACACATAGAGGTGCTTATCATGAGTCAGCGTTCTACATCCCCTAGCTCTGCCTCCGCCCACTCCCGTTTGCGGCCCGCGCTTCCCCGTCTGCTTGCCGGCCTTGGACTTCCCGTCGCTGCAAGCCTGGCTGCACTCGCGGGTTGTGCCGATCCCGTCGTCATCGACTCAAACTCCGACTCGGGAACTGTCATCAAGACCGATGGCGGCATGGACGCGCAGCCCATCAAGTACAGCGCCAAGACGACCGCCACGGCCGACTTCCAATCCGATGCCAGCATGCCGCTCTGGCGACAGTGGAAGCGTGACCCGCACTTTGTAACGGACCAAAACGACCAGTACCTGTTCTTCGCTGGCAGCCCCTATGTCACCGAGGGCTGGACGGTGGGTTACTACAAGCAGACCGGTGCTGCGCCGAACACCACCAGCACTCTGCAGCAGATCCTCTTGTCCGGCGCCGCGACATGGGATGCCGGGGATATGACCGCTCCGATGGTGCGAGTGAACGTCGGCAGCAGCAAGTTCACTCTGTACTACGCGGCCAATGGCGCCCCTGGCAAGCCCACCTACGTGAACCAGATTGGCGTCGCGACCAGCCAAGATGGAAGGGTCTGGTCAAGCCATACGCCAGCCCCGGCTCTATCGGTGCCAGCGTTTGATGGAGTCATGGACACATCGAACCCCACCACCATGCGACCCGACGCGTTTGGCGTGACCGATCCCTGGGTCATGACCGACGGATCCGAGACCGTCATGTACTACGCCGGCCTTGACTGCAGCGCGGGGACAAGCTGCGTCTCGGCGATCTTCCGCACGGTCAGCGCCGATGGAGGACAGACCTTCCCTGCCGGCTCCGTCGTGCTGGCGGGTCGCCAGGGCATCGCCGAAGAGGCAGGCGGCGTGGCCGGTCCCAGCATCTACGTGGCCAATGGCCTGTACACCATGGCCTATACAGCGCTGCCCACGCCCGTTCAGCGCAACCGCGTTCTGCTTCGCCGGGGCCTGACCAGCGGCACCATCGGGATCGCCACCAGCAAAGATGGCAAGACGTGGACCAATGCCGTCGCGAGCGGCAATGTGCTCATCGGCAAAGGCACGACGAGCTACAGCCTGCAAGGCGCGGTCTCACCCAGCTTGTACCTGAGCGGCCAGTCACTGCGCTTGTACTTCGGCGGCACCATCGATCAGACCAACCCCGGCATTTTCTATAGCCTCGGCACCGCCGACGTCATGGTTCAGCAGTAGCGGCCTCGCCCGTCGCGCTCGCGACAAGCTCCCAGGGAAACGACTTCGTGCGCCGCAGGTGACGCAGCGCCTGGGGCAGATCTGTGGGCAGCTGACAGAAATAGTGGAACGTCGTGGTCATGGCCCCAAAGACCGTCTCAAGTCGCTGATAGTCCGCCCGCGCCTGAATGTTGCTGCGCAGCGGTGGCCGCATCCCAGGATCGCGTCGGTACGCCCGCAGCCACTCTAGAAGCCGCTGATGGTAGTCGGCTTCCTCGACGATGGCACCAATTGAGCGCTGTCTGGGATGCCGACCTTGGCACATCGCCACAAGCTGACTTTCTAGCTCGTCGACGCCACCCTCGAACATCTGCAAAAGCTGGACATCGTATAGTGGGTTCGCATGCACGACCTGCATCAGATGACCGATGATGCCGTCGGCCGTGCTCATCAAGCCAATCGGATCCGCGAGCGAGGCTGGCTCGTCGAGAAAACGCAGCACTTGGTGGAACGTGTAGCTGATCCCCTGGCTGCGGTAATAGTCGGCGGCGGCGGGCGAGATCCAAAATCGCAGCATGTCCACCGCCCCAACGGCGAGCTGAATGCGTGTGGGAATATCCTCGATCACACCACAGGCCCGCAGGCGAGCCATGCGCCGCTCGATCTCATCCCACCGGCCATAGGCAGCCAGCAGCGACGCAAAACGCATCAGCTTGCCCGGCCAGCCACTCGCGGGCCCCAGGGCATCTGTCAAAAGCTTGGCGGGCTGCGCAGTCAGTCGGTCTGTGCTCTTCATGCTCATTACCAGCCTGCAGTATAGTGGGCCATGGTCCTCATCTCACAAGAGGGCGTACCAGCGGGGACCGTACCAAGGGAAGACCCCAGCGCTTCCTCGCCGTCGCCGGACGAGGAGCAAGCGCAGGCCATCACCTTTGATTCTCGTCTGCAGCGAAGACGGCCAGTGGTCACATGGGGACTTCTGGCTCTCATCGTCGGCACCTTCGGCCTTGAGCAGTACTATGGCGGCTCTAGCTCGGACGCGACGCTGATTCGCATGGGCGCCGAGGTTCCGGCGCGCATTGTGGCCGGCGAGTGGTGGCGCTTGCTGGCCCCGATGTTCTTGCACAGCGGCTGGCCTCATTTCCTGATGAATAGCTTCGTCCTCGTCTCACTGGGCCTGTTTCTAGAGCGCCTGTTTGGCAGCGCCCGCTTCTTGGTGCTGTACGTCATCTCGGGCCTGTTCGGCTGCCTGTTTGGAACACTGTTCGCAAAGCTTTCGGGACATAGCCTAAGCGTTGGAGCCTCTGGCGCCTTGTTCGGCTTGCTGAGCGCCACGGCCGTGCTTGGCTTTCACCCGCGCGGCCAGCTTCCGGCCCGCCTCGTCGCTGATCTCAGGCGAAACGCCGTCATCAACTTGGGCCTCAATCTGCTCGTCTCGCTGCGCCCTGGAATTGACTACTTGGCGCACTTGGGGGGCGCTCTGGCCGGCTTGCTGATCGTCGGGCTCGGCGTGATCACACCGACGGTATGGCCCCGCGAAGATGGCCGCCCCTATCCCCGTTTGCTGCCGGCGATGGGAGCTGCCATTGCAGGCCTCAGTCTGATGGCCTCGCTGGGTGCCGCGATTTTCCATGGGAAGCCGTGGCTGCTGCGTTCACCCCTTCACTTCGCGCGAACCTCGTTGGGAGACAGCGGCCTTAGTATCGAGCTGCCGACGGTCCTAGGGCCTGTGCGCAGCCAGCGACGCAGCGACGGAGCAACGGACGTAAGTGCCGGCGATCCACTAGAGCGGCTGATGGAGCTTGCAATGGTCGTGCAGCCGATGCCGTCCGTCGGGGCCAGCCGCGAGGAACAGCTCGCCATATTCGAAGACAACGCATCGCACTACCGCTCGGTCGCGCTAGAGCGCGGTGCAGTGAGGTCGGCCGATCCACAGCAGCTAGACATCGACGGCTGGCCGGCGCTGCAGCAGTTCCTGCGTCTTCCCGATGGGCGGCGCCTGACGCGCATTGATATGGTCGCCCACCGTCACCAGATCGTCGTCGAGCTGCGCGAGCACCGCCGCCTTCCGCAGAACCTGGCCATCAACCTCGCCGCACTGCTTGGCACGCTGCGTGTCGAGAGTCCGCTTCGCCCGGCAGCCCTGGAGAAGCCACATGGTTAGCAGCAATGGCAAGCCCCCACGCAAACCACGCGCCGAACGCCCCAAACGGACCGAGGTCAGCACAGTCGAAGCAGGCTCCATCCCAGACGGGGGACGAGGAAGGAAGGCCCGCCTCAGCAATCCTGAGCAGGACTTCTTGCCGCGCTACTACAAAGACCTCAATCACCTCTCGCTGCTCTCGCCGGCTGCCGAGTACGAGCTCGCGCGACGCATCGGCATCATGGAAGAGGTGCAGTGGGTACACATCCTGTCGTTTGCGCCGCTGGTCGACTTCTGGCTCGACTTCTTGACGCAGCACATGGGGCAGGCGCCCGCCGAGGCCACTCAGCTGCGCGATCTTTCAGCCGCCATCCTGCACGAAAGCAAGCACACCAGTCGCGAGCTCGCCGAGCTAGCCAACCCGACGGCCGTCAAGCTGCGACAGCAGGATCAAGACCGCCTGTACATCAAAGCCGTCTTCGATGAGCTGCGCGATCTGGCCAAGCTCTTGCAACCCCCTCCGACTCGGGGCCGCCGGTCGCGATCATCGCCAAGCCTGTCGACGACGCGGACCAGCGCGCTGTTGGCCATCGCCCCGTTTGAGAAAGAATGGCAGGTCTATGAGCAAGGGCTGAACGTCATCTCGCAGCTGATCCGTCACGCCAAAGATGACTTCGTCAAAGCCAACCTGCGCTTGGTGGTCAGTATCGCCCGCCGCTTCAGCAAAAGCCCCCTGCCCCTTCCCGACATCATCCAAGAAGGCAACATGGGCCTGATCAAAGCCGTCGAGCGCTTTGACTATCGCCGCGGCTTCCGCTTTTCGACCTATGCAACCTGGTGGATTCGCCACTCGGTAGCGCGCGGGTTGGCCGACAAAGGGCGCGTCATTCGGCTGCCCGTGGGCATGTTGAGCGAGCTGCAGAGCGCGCAGCGTGCTCGTGCCCGCCTGCAGCGCGAGCTTGGCCGAGCCCCGAGCCGGCAAGAGCTGGCGGCCGCTGCCAAGCTCAGCGAGGACAAGCTGGATCTGCTGGAGAGCAACATGCTCGACGATCCGCTGTCGCTGGATCACGAAGTTTTCGAGGGCGATGCCCGAACGATGGGCGACTTTTTGCACGATGACGAGCCGATGCTCAGCGCCAACGAGCGCCTGATCGGCGAGGCGATGCGACACGAACTGCAGCTACTTCTCGACGAGCTTTCCCCGCTTGAGGCCGCTGTGCTTCGCCTGCGCTTTGGCATCGACTGCGAGACCGAACAAGAGCTGACGCTCAAAGAGATCGGCCAAAAGTATGGCCTGTCGCGTGAGCGCATCCGACAGATCCAAGACCAAGCGCTGGTCCGCATGCGAAAGTCGTTTCAGCGACGAGATCTTCTGTAATAGACCCCGACCTGCGCACCCGTGTGTTGACGCCTGCAAGCCCACTCGACCGCGCGGCGCCACGCAGAAAAACGCCTATTGCATCGCCACAGTGGGAGGACCGCTGCCCCACGGGATAGACTGGCCGCGCATTTTGCGCCGGTTGAGGTTCCCGTGATGTCGCTTCGTCCCCCTGTCTCGCCCCTGCTTTTAGGAGTCGCGCTGGTGTCTGTCCTGCTCGTCCGCGATGCACACGCTAGCCCGCATCCCACGCTGCCACCGCCGAGCAATCAGCCCGTAAAGCAGGCTTCGGCTGGGGCCTTGCTGCGCGCCATTGAGCGTCTCGCGGCCGTGGGCAACGTGCTGTATGTCGCAGCCCATCCCGACGACGAAAACACGCGCATGCTGAGCTATCTGGTTGGCGAGCGCCACCTGCGGACGGCGTACCTTTCCCTGACGCGCGGCGACGGTGGACAGAACCTGATTGGGCCTGAACAGGGTCCACTTCTTGGCTTGATTCGCACGCAAGAGCTCTTGGCGGCCCGCCGCATCGACGGAGCTGAGCAGTGGTTCACGCGCGCTCGCGACTTTGGCTATTCCAAGACGCCAACCGAGACGCTGCACATCTGGGATCGCGAAAAGATCCTGGCCGATGTCGTGTGGGCCATTCGTCGCTTTCGTCCTGACGTGATCTTGACCCGCTTCTCGCCGCAGCCCAGCGACACGCACGGTCACCACACGGCGTCGGCCATCTTGGCGCAAGAGGCCTTCGCCGCCGCCGCCGATCCAAACTTCGCCCCCGAGCAGGTCAGCCGAATCGGCACCTGGAAGACCCAGCGCATCTACTGGAACCGCTCGGTCTGGGCCGGTCGCCCCGCCGACGATCTCGCCACGCTGCCTCGGCTCGATATCGGCGGCTATGACCCGGTGCGCGGAGCTTCCTACGGCGAGATCGCTGCCGACAGCCGCAGCATGCACAAAAGCCAAGGCTTCGGCGCTGCCCCGACGCGCGGTCAGACGTTCGAGTATTTTCAGCCACTCTCCGTCGAGAAATGGGCTACCCCCAGCAAGGGAGGCCCCCTCGATGGCCTGGACTTCACCTGGGCGCGCGTGCCGGGAACGACTCGCTTAAGGCAGCTTCTCGATCAGGCGCAGAAGTCGTTTGATCCACGCCATCCCGAAGCCAGCGTGCCGATCTTGCTGCAGATCCGCAGCGAGCTTAGCCAGCTTGCTGAAAACCCATGGAAGCTGCCCAAGCTCGCCGAGATCAACGAGCTTCTGGTCGCCTGCGCCGGCCTCTTTGTCGAAGCCAGCGCAGGTGAGTACGCCGTCGCTCAAGGTGGCAGCTTGCGCGTGCGCATCGCCGCGCAGAGCCGCAGCCCGCTTCCAGTTCAGCTCAAAGAAATCCACCTGCCGAACACCGCGCCGAAGCACGTTGATTCCGAGCTAGTGGCCGGTCGCCCCGTCGAGATCGAGCAGACCCTGACGATCCCCGTGAGCACAGCAGTCTCGGCGCCGTACTGGCTGCGCGAGCCGCCCCAGCCTGGGCTGTACCCCGTGCCGGATCCCGCGCTCATCGGCCTGCCCGAGAGTCCGGCGCCCTTTACGTCCGAGCTTGTCTTTGCCATCGGCCCCAACCGCGATCCGCTGATCGTGCAGCGGCCGGTGCTGTACAAGTGGACCGATCCCATCGCTGGCGAACGCCACCGCAGCATCGAGATCACGCCGTCCGCCCTGGTCCAGGTCGACTCACAGGTGCTGCTGTTCACCGATGCACAGCCGCGACCGTTGCGCGTGCGCGTGACCGCCAGCAGCGAGCGTGTACAGGGGACGCTGCAGCTTGAGCTTCCCACCGGCTATACCGCGCAGCCCAGCCAGCACACGCTTTCTTTGGACAAAAAAGGAATGGAAAAGGAATTCCTTTTTTCACTGCGAGGGCCGGCATCGCCACAGACGCAGACCAGTACTCTGCGCGTCGTTTCGGACATTGCGGGGCAGCGTTCTTCGCTGGGCATCCAGCACATCGACTATCCGCATATTCCCATCCAGACCCTGTTTCCTAGCGCGGATGTAAAGCTTGTCCGGCTCGACGTGAAAAAGACGCGCACGCGCATTGGCTATATCCCAGGAGCCGGAGACGATGTGGCAGAAGCCCTGCGCCAAGTTGGGTACGACGTCACCATTCTGAACAGTGAAGTGCTTGAGAAACAGGACCTAACGCCGACGCGCTATTCCGCTGTCGTGGTGGGAGTCCGTGCCTACAATACCAATCCACGCCTGGCCGCGTACCACCCGCGCCTGATGGACTATGTGGCGGCGGGTGGAATGTTGCTTGCGCAGTACAACACCAACAACTGGCTGGCCAAGCTCAGCGCGCCCATGGGGCCCTATCCCTTTCAGATCTCACACGATCGCGTTACCGACGAAAACGCGGCCATGACCATCGACCCCAAGCATCCACTGTGGCAGAAGCCCAACCGCTTGCAGGAAGCAGATCTAGCCGGCTGGGTGCAGGAACGTGGACTCTACTTCGCGGGCTCATGGGATGAGCGCTATGAGACTCCTTTTTCCTTGAATGATCCCGGTGAGCCCGCCAAAAAAGGAAGCGTGCTCATCGCCCGGCACGGCAAGGGATTCTTCGTCTACACCGGCTTGGCCTTCTTTCGTCAGCTTCCCGCGGGAATCCCTGGCGCCTTCCGACTCTTTGCCAACCTACTCGACTATGGCAGCCGATAACCAACCGCCTCCCATCCTGCGAAGCTGGGCGCAAATGTACGCCCTGGTCTTGGGCAGCACTGCGCTTTTGATCGCCGTGCTGTCGCTGCTTTCCCGCGTGTACCGATGAGGCCGCTCGACTGGATCATCCTGGCCGCCACGCTGTTCGCCATCGTCGCGTACGGGACATGGAAAGGTCGCGCCGTCCGCACCACCGATGTCTATCTGCGCGGCGGCAACGATCTGCCTTGGTACACGATTGGGCTATCGATCATGGCGACGCAGGCCAGCGCCATCACCTTTCTTTCGATGCCTGGGCAAGCGTACGAAGACGGCATGGGCTTTGTGCAGTTCTATTTCGGACTGCCGCTGGCCATGGTCATCTTGGCTGCGACGATCGTGCCTGTGTACTATCGCCTGCGCATCGCCACAGCCTACGAGTATCTGGAAGGCCGCTTCGATCGAAAAACCCGCCAGCTCACCGCATTCCTTTTTCTGCTGCAGCGCGGCTTGGGAGCCGGCCTGTCGATCTATGCACCCGCCATCATTTTGTCCTCGGTACTTGGCTGGCCGCTGCAGTTCACCAACCTGATTATCGGCGTCCTGGTCATCGTCTATACCGTGTCGGGTGGGACACGCGCCGTCAGCCAAACGCAGACCTGGCAGATGGCTGTGATGCTGTCGGGGATGGCGCTAGCCTTCCTCTTTGTTCTGTTTTCCCTGCCGCAGGATGTATCGCTAAATGATGCGCTGCACATTGCCGGCAGCCTGGGAAAGATGCAGGTCGTCGACTATTCGGCACGCATGGATACCCGGTACACCTTCTGGTCAGGAATGACTGGTGGTCTGTTCGTGGCACTGGCCTACTTCGGAACCGACCAGTCCCAAGTGCAGCGCTATTTGGGAGGAAGCACGCTGGCCGAGAGTCGCTTGGGACTCCTTTTTAATGGCCTGCTAAAGATTCCCATGCAGCTTGGAATCTTGGGAGTGGGACTGATGGTGTTTGTCTTTTATCAATTTCATCCACCCCCGCTCTTTTTCCACACCACCGAGTTACAGCGCGCCGAGCAGACCGCACAGGCCCCTGCCCTGCAGGCGCTCAAGGCCGAACATGCCCAGGTCTTTTCGGAAAAGCAGAACCACCTGCAGCACTTCCTTTCGGCGCGACACAGCGGCGATGAAGGCGCGCTCAGCGAAGCAAAACAAGCTCTGCGCCAGGCCGAAGCGCGCAGCAAAGCGCTGCGTCAAAAGACCAAGTCCGTGCTCAAGCAAGCGCTGCCCACCGTCGAGACCAAAGACGCCGACTACATCTTCATCACCTTTGTGAAGTCACAGCTCCCCACGGGCTTGGTCGGCCTGCTGATCGCCGTCATTTTCTGTGCCGCCATGTCCGCCACGGCCAGCGCGCTGAACGCCCTGGGTTCGACGACCGTCGTCGATGTCTACAAGCGCAGCATTCGACCGCATGAAAGCGACGAGCACTACCTGCGCATGGCCAAGCTGTTTACCGTCGTGTGGGGCATCGTGGCCATGGGCTTTGCGGCGTTCGCGTCGCTGCTCGACAACCTGATCCAGGCGGTCAACATCCTGGGTTCGATCTTTTACGGTCCGACTCTCGGTGTCTTCTTGGTGGGCTTCTTCCTAAAGCACGTGCGTGGCACGCCCGTGTTCGTCGCGCTGATCGTCGGACAGGCCTGCGTCCTTCTGACCTTTGCCCTAAGCAGCATCGGCTTCCTTTGGTACAACGTCATCGGCTGCATGGTGGTCATCGCGCTGTCGCTTTTCCTGAACGCGGTGCTGCCACTTCGCCGCGCAATAGCTCCCGCGTAGGTGAGCCCCCCGTGTCGGCTGGTCTCGGCCTGCGCCTTGCTTCGCGTCGGACATCGCGCGTATGATGAGGAGCTATTTTCCAGCGCAAAGAGCCCAGCGATGTCTGAGTCTGCCACCAAGAAGGTCCTTATCATCGACGACTCTGCGACCACGCGCGCCGTCGTAAAGGTCTACTTGGCGGGCCACGCGCTGGAGTTTCTAGAGGCGACGAACGGGCAAGACGGACTGGAGCTAGCACGCAGTGCCCGCCCGGATGCCATCATCATCGACCTCAAGATGCCGGGCATGGACGGGCTGACCTTCTGCCGTCGAGTCCGTGCCGAGACCGCGATTCGCCACGTGCCCATCATCTTGATCACAGGCTCGCGCGGTCTAGATCTGCGCAACGAAGCCATTCGCTCGGGCGCGTCGGTGTTCCTCAACAAGCCGATCGACGTCCCAGTCTTGGCCAAGCTGGTCCTTTCGTACGTCGGACCTAAGGCCCCGAGCGCTCCATAACACGCTGCGCCTTCAGCACGCCCCGACGCTGCTGCGCTGCCAGTGCGATGGAATGACGACTAGGACGTCGCGCGGGCTGCTGTGAATTTCGACCCGTCTAGCATACGTCCCGCCGCTGCGAGCAAGGACGGGCAGGCCGCGCCCAAGCTGCTCACCGATGCCCAGCGAGCGCGCCGCTGCAGCCAGAAGCGGGTTGCGCGGATGCGACACGCCGCCTTCGCGCAGAAGATCTGTCACGTCGGTGAGGCCCTCGGGCAAGCCGCCGGGGCTCCAGATCTCGATGCGATCGACGAAGCGTCGCAGCGCCACCCGCCCTGCCCGACGCAGATCGCGGTGGATAAGAGCGTTGACCAGGGCCTCGCGCAGCGCCGGCTCGGGGTATTCCTCGCTGCCATCGGGAAGCCCACTGCTCGCGACGGATCCTGGCTCGGTCTGGCCGCGCACAAAGGCCAAAGCCTGCTGCACGAGCGCCGCCACGTTGCCTTCCAGATCGACGCGCACCAGCACGGGATCGGCCAGCGTGGTCCCACGCACCGCGACGGCAACCAGCCCCCAGTCAGGCTGCACAAGCTGCGGCGAATGGCCAAACAGCAGCAGGCCAACCGGTGTGGGCGCAACGCGCGGAGCCGAGCGCGCCAGCAAGCCCAGACGCAGCGCTACCTCTTCCAGCGAGGCTGTAGCCCGCAAGGCCGGTGCCCGCTGGTGCAGCCAGGCGTCAAGGGCCGCAATGTTTAGGTCATCCAGCTCAGCCCCAGGGACGGGAATACGTTCATGCGACATGGCAAGGGATCACGATACCGCAAGCCGCAACGCGCGGGCAGACGCAGCCGCAGGTCAGCATGGCGCTGCGCCCAAAGCCTTGCTGTAATCGCCTGCAGGGCGGCGTCGCCCTCCACATCCCTGGGCACGGTTCAGCGCCGGCCCGCCCCCATCCCCCGCGAAAGGAAAGGTCATGCCGAACGCCCCTCGCACGCTGCGTGTCACCGCCATTGCTCTAAACGTTCGCGACCGCGCATCGACCAACGGCGCCATCCTCGATCAACTTCGCGAAAACGATGTCGTCGAGTGGCTCGCAACCTCTGGCAACACGCAGTGGCACCAGATCAAGCGCGGCGCGCTCACGGGCTGGGCGTACTACCGCTATCTTGAGCCCATCGATCTGACCGGCCCGTACAACGACATCTTGCGTGTTGCATCAAGCTCGGCCATCGCCGCGTACTATTGGCCTGGACGTGGCCGCGCACCGACGGGATACGTAAAGGGCATGGCCCTTTCGTTCGGGCGAATGTTCTACAAGCTCGCCGATCGCGATCCCTCCGCACTCGAAGTGGCAAAGGCCAGCACAACTGCCACCGCCACCGACGCGCTCGCGCACTACGCCGCGCAGTTCCGCGCCCTCGGCATGAGCAACGACGCGACGGGCATCGACACCCTGCGCCACGTCTTCACGCTGATGCTGGGCCTCGGCATGCGCGAGAGCTCGGGCCGTTACTGCGAAGGCCGCGATCGCTCTGCCAGCAACGTCACTGCCGACACTGCCGAGGCAGGGCTGTTCCAGACCAGCTGGAATATCCGAAGCTGCAGCGCGCTCTTGCCGCCGCTGTTCCGCCAGTACAAGAGCCGCCCCGCCGGCTTCAAAGAGGTCTTCGCCGAGGGTGTCACCGTGCGCGCTGGCGACCTGGACAACTTTGGCACGGGCGACGGCCGCGACTATCAAGAGCTCGCCAAGTCCTGCCCCGCATTTGCCGTCGAATCAACCGCCATCGGGCTGCGCAACCGTCGCGCGCACTGGGGCCCCATCAATCAGCGCACGGCCGAGCTGCGCACCGACGCGGATCGCATGTTTCTAGAAGTCCAGCATGTCGTCGAGAAGACCGATCTGCGCAGCGTGCTGCTGTAGCGTCGGCCGGCTCGCCTCACAGCGGATAGCTCAGCGTCAAACCCAGACCCCACGTCAGAAGCAACACAAGCGGCAGCAGGACGACAAAGACCAGCGCCGTATACCCCATGACCTGTCGCGCCGACAGCCCCAGGATCGCCAGCGTCGGCAGCATCCAAAACGGCTGCACCAAGTTAGCCAGCGCTTCGCCCAGGTCATAGACCGCGACCATCCAGCCCAGGTGGACCTTTAGGCGATGCGCAGCTGCCAGCACGTACGGCGCCTCGATCAGCCACTTGCTGCCTCCCGACGGTACAAAGATGCCGAGCACCGCCGAATACACCGCGATGAGCGGCGGCAGCGTCGCGCGGCTGGACATCCCGACAAACAAGTCAGCGATGCGCTGGTTTAGCTGCGTCGCGCTCAATATGCCGGCGATGCCGCCGTAAAAGGGAAACTGCAGCAGCACCCCCCACACAGCCGGGGTTGCGTCGGCAAACGCGCGCTGCAAGCGGGCCGGCGTGCGATGCAGCGCCGTGCCTAGCAGCAACAGCACCATGATCACCGAGTGCAGCGTGATCGCCTCTAGCAGCCGCGGTGCCGCCGCGAAGTACGCGATCAAGTACCCGCCCCCAAGCGCGACGATCCCGGCATTGAGCCAGGGCGAGTGTTCTAGGAAGTCTCCAGGGCGACGCGGCACCGTCGCGTCAGCAGGCAGAACCGGCTCGCCCCCCGCAAGCGAGATGCCCAGCTGCTGCGCCGTCTGCGTCTGTGGCCCCACGGGCGAAAGCCAGCCCATCACCAGAGTGACGACCACGATCTCGATGAGCACCGAGACAAGCGACTGCCAAAGGAAGATCGTGTGCGAGAGCGGCAGCAGGCCACGACTAGCCGCCGAGGTTGCCGCGATGCCGCCCGCACAGCTCGCCTGGCCGCATTCGACGATGTGGGCCAGCGCTTCGGGCACGGCTCCCGGCGTCGCCATCTGCAGCGCTGCCGAGCCAGACAGCCCCTGTGCCCAGATGCTGCCCAAGCCCAAGAAACTGGCGGCGGCCAGAGCCCGATAATCGACGGCCTGCCCGCGTTCCGCGAAGCGTCGGGCCACCGCGCGTGCCAGAAGCGCCGAAAAGACCAGCGAAAAGCCCCAGTTCAGCCACGAAGACAGCAGCGCCAGCAGCGTCACAAACGCAACGGCACGCCGCGGCGTGCGAGGCACGTCGCTCAGCGCATGCAGCAGGCGCGCCACCGCTGGAGCGCTCGCCACCAAGTGCCCCGTGATGATCACCAGCGCCATCTGCAGCGTAAACGGCAGCAGCGAAAAAAAGCCCTTACCCCAGGCCGCGAGCAAGGGCCCCGCCGCCCCCTGTGTGCTCCACAGCCCCGCGGCCAGCACCACCCCCGTCGAAAGCAGCGCGAAGACAAAGGCATCCGGCAGATAGCGTTCCAGCAGCCCGACGAAGCGCAGCGCCCCCCGCGCCAGCCAACCGTCGGCCGTCACCGTCGAGGAAGAAGAGCGAAGACTTAGCATGATGGGTAAAGTTCGTTCATGATTACCCATGTCGACAAATTTATTTTGTTTTTTTTATTACCAGTTTGGATTCAGTCTGATGATTTCCTGGCAAATGCGCACAAACACCAAAATACGAAGCTACGGAGTTGACACGAAGCAGGTCCCTGAAGGCTTTATGTGAACCATGTCAGCTCCCGAAGTACTTCGCTATATATATCGTACTTATTAGAGCTTTTCAAGCTTTTTATTACTGCTTTAGATCTGTCATTAAGAGCACTCGGCGATAGCCAAGTTCACGACTTCAGCGACGGTAGAAGACCCACGGAAGTCGCCCCCAAGACACTGACTTTTTCGGCCACAGTGGAATTCGACAAAAAGGGGGCGAATTTCAAAATTGTATTGGCGCACTGTGCGCTCCGTGCTAGGAGTGGCATTCATCACCGCCATGGAAAACCAAGCTCTATCCCCAATGGACGTGTTGCCCGCCGCCATCCGGTTAATTACGCAGGAGCTGCGCCCTTGGGCAGGCCCTAAGAAGCAAGCGGTATATGACGACATCGCCCGCGTGCTGGCCCAAGCACAGCGACAGCTTGAGCGCCGATACAAGCGCAAAGGCACGCTGCCGGCGATGACCATGGGCATCACGCCTCCCAGCGATGCCGAGAGCCTGCGCGAGTGGGGTGCCCGCCTGCGGACCCAGCGAGAAGCGGCTAGCTTGACCCGCGACCAGCTTGCGCGCTTGGCCGGCGTCGCCGACAGCACGATCCGCAACCTAGAGACCGGCCGCCATCGCCCCACGCGGCAGATCCTCATGCGCCTGCAGTCCGTGCCGGATCTGGGCATTCCGTCACCGGGGGCCGATCCTTCGGCGGCCTTGGCAACGGCGCCGACCGAGGACGATGTGCTCGATAGCTTCCAGTGCAACTGCTGGTTCGCCCCCGAATACGACTCGATCCAGATGGCGCAGGACATGGTGCAGTCGGTAAACGGCCGCGGCGGACACGTCGAACAGACGCACCTGTACATCGATCCCGCCAGCGCAGCCGCCTGGTGTGCCGTCACCGCGCAGGAAGCCTGGCAGAGTGGCCCCGGCTACACCGCGCTCACCGACTGCGTGCGGTATATCAAAGAGCTTGTCGACGACGCCCCCCTGGATGTCATCGGCCTGGGCCCCGGTGAAGCGCGCGACGAGGTGCGCTTGGTGCAGAACCTCGCGCAAGAGGGACTGGATAAGATCCGCTTGTTCCTGCTCGACATCAGCGCGCCGCTTCTTAGTACGGGATATCGCAACGCGGCGCAGGTGCTCGGCGATCTGGGCGGCGTGGCGGTGTACGCCATCCAGGGCAACTTCCACAACCTGCCCAGCTACACCGGCTTGTTTCAATCAGCGGGACGGCGACGCATTGTGTCGATGTTTGGCTACACCTTCTCGAACCTGAACCACGAGCAGAGCTACCTGCGCAACACGCTGTCGGTTCTGTCCGAGGGGGACTTCCTGCTGCTCAACCTGCCGGGCGTGTTTACACCCTCGCGCGATCCCGACGAGATCTTGGCCAAGGACCGCGCCTTCAACCGCATGGCCTCGGACGGGTCGCGGTCTCCTGCGCCGCGCATGGCCGACTTCCTGACGGGCGTATTCAAGCGTCACGTGCGTGGGCTGCGCAGCGTGCGTGTCGAAAACCATCTCGACTTTCAGAGCTGCCTGGTGCCCGGCAGCTATGCCGTCGACGCCCGCGCCCATGTGCGACTGGTGCGCGGAGGCGAGCGCGAGTTTTCGATCTACTACAGCCGACGCTATGACCCCGACGGACTGAACGCCTTCATGGCCAAAAATGGCTGGGAGCCCGTCCGCACCTGCCGGTATTCCGTCGATATGTACCCCATGCTGCTGTGCCTGTACCGCAAGACCGGGCAGCCGCCTTCGCCAGTGCCGGCTGAATAGGCCGCGCAATCGCCTCAGCCCACGTTGAGCAGTCTGTCGCCCATCGCACGATGGATGACGCCACAAAGATCGGGCCACTGTTTCGTCGGCGCTGCTCAGAAACGCCAGCCTTGACAAGCCCCGTTGATTACGCGATGAGGGGCTGCCTCGTTGACGGTTCAACCCAGCGGTCCAACGCGTCTCACCGCTTCTGGAAAGGGGTCTTGCTTTGCTGCGTCGTCACCGGTCTGTCCGTTTCCTTGGTCCCAGAGCGCTGTTCCCTGCGCTCGTCTCCACTGTGGTTGCCGCTGGTTGCTCGACCCCCGCACCGCCGCTGAGCAGTCTGGAACAGAACGTGTTTGCGCGAAGCTGCACCTTCAGTGCCTGTCACCCGGCCTCGGCGTCGCCGGCCGGAGGACTAAGCCTGGCTGGCCGCACCTTTGAAAACCTGGTCAACGCCAAGTCCAAGCTGGCGCCGGACAAGCTGCGCGTCGTGCCCTTCCAGCCGGACCAGTCGTTCTTTTTCGAAAAGATCGCGCAAGAAAAGCCCAGCGCCGGCAAGCGCATGCCCCCCGACCAAGCTCTGCCCGACGAAGAAATCGCCCAAATTCGCGCCTGGATTGAAGCCGGCGCCGAGAACAAGTAACCCGCTTCCGCCAGGAGAACAGACATGTCTCGTCACCTAACTGCAGCACTCGCGCTCGCCTCGGCCATGGCCGCTTGCAGTCCCGCAGAGTCCGACGAAGACGCCCTGCTGCGGACCGCCGTCGATCTGCGCTTGCCCATGCCTCAGCCAGATCCAAAGTTTGTTGATTTTGTCGGCCTAGACACGGTCATTAAGGCTGGCGAAGACAAGATGGTCTGTGTGCATGTCAAGCATGAAGGCGCAGCAGTCGCCTATGATGTTGCACAGACTATGCAAAGTAAATTTGGCCATCATTTTATTCTGCTGAAAGCCAAAGAACCCAAGCCGCCGGGGACTGTTGAAGACTGCACGAAAGCGGAGGACATGGCGAAGTACGATGTCCTGACGATCCCAGAGTTCGATCTACCCGCTGGCCAGGCGTTCTACCTCGAATCTGGGACGGCGATGGTCATGCAGTCCCACTACGTCAACACGTCGCGCGAGCCGATTCGCATCCGCGATGTTCTGCGTATTCGCAAAGTCGATATCTCCTCGGTGAAAACGTGGGCGGCGACGTTTGCCTTAGCCAGCTTGACGTACAGCGTTAAGCCCTTTGAACGGCTTAAGCATACCTTCGATTGCAAGATGCCCAGCGACCAGCAGTTGATTATGATTGGCGGGCATATGCATGAATGGGGCACGAAGTTCAGCTTTGCCTACGGCGATAATCCAACCGGCACCATGAAAGAGCTCTACAAGGTCGACACATGGCGCGCCGAGTACCGCGATGCGCCGCCGACGACGTTGATGCGCGACAAGCCGCTTCTGCTGGCGGCCGGCACGTCGCTGCGCACCGAGTGCCAGTGGTACAACGACACGATGGAGCCGCTGACGTTCCCGCACGAGATGTGTTCGAGCTTTGGTGTGGTGCTCGGCACGCGCAACAACTGGAGCTGCATCCTCGACAAGTAGGAGACACGCATGACCCGCCGCAGCCTAGGGCTTGGCCTCGCATTCCTCTTGCTGGCCTGCAGCAAAGAAGCCCCCCCAGAAGAGATGATGGAGCAGCCGGGGACGCTCAAGCTTCGCTTCGGCCTAGCTGAGAGCATCCGCGACGAGGCTCGGATGGCCAAGTCCGTCCGCGGCACCGCATACGGTGATCTGTTCGCGAGTGAAGACGTCTCGGTCGTCGGGCCCATCGACGGGGCGATGGAAGTCGCCAACATCCGCATGGCCATCGACGTCAGCATGAACGATGTCAGCGACGGTCAGTGGACCAGTACGCCGCTCAAGGCTGGGAAGTACACCTTCCTTGGTTTTTTCGATGTCGACGACAAGTCGACGCCGGATAAGCGGCGCCCGGTGAGTGGCAACCCCGTCACACTGCCGTTTACCAACAAGTTCGACGTCAAGCCGGGCATGGAAACCATGGGCACTGTCCGCTTCGACCTGCTCTTCAACTAGCCTCGATACTCGCGTGCCTTCGCTGCTCTCTTCTTCGTCGGTGCCCGTCGCTGTGATTTCGCGGCCTGGGGCAGACTATGCCCCGGCACCGTATGGGCCGCCGAGCGCGGTCTATGAGATGGTCGAAGCGGCCTTTTCGCGGCTTGGGCTCGACGGGGGACGGGCGGGAACGGCTGCGTGGAATCCGCTGTCCGACGTGATCCAGCCCGGCGATCGCGTCGTCATCAAGCCCAACTTCGTCACCAACAAGAACTTCCACACACGCCTGACTGGCGAGCACCTTGCGTGTTCATCGACGCACGCCTCGGTGCTGCGGCCAATCATCGACTATGCACTGCGGGCCGCGGGGCCGCGGGGGCGGGTCAGCATCGTCGATACCCCGGTCGAAGGCTGCAACCTGGACGAAGTTGTGCGGGCGCTTGGCGTGCGCGATCTTTTGGCCGATTACCGACGGCGTGGTTTCGAGATACCGCTGATCGATCTGCGGCACTTTCGCATCGTCCCGCGCATGCTGCTCGACAACCTGCAGCGAGCCGGGCGCTCGTGGAATCTGGGCCTCTTGCAGCACGAGCGGCTCGACGGCGATCCGCTGGGCTATCACGTCGTCGATCTCGCTGAGCGCTCGCGCTTTGCCGATGTGCAGGATCGCGCGGCCCGCCTGGCCTTTCATCGCGCTCACCCGCGCACTCCGGTTCCTCATCACAGCGACGGCCGGCACGAGTATTCGCTGCCGCGTACGGTGCTCTCGGCGGATGCCGTCATCACCGTCGCCAAGATGAAGACGCACAAGAAGTCAGGCGTGACCCTTTCGCTGAAGTCAGCCATCGGCCTGACCAACCAGAAATACTGGCTGCCCCACTACACCCGCGGCACCGTCGATGAAGGGGGGGATGAATACCCGCTGCGGCCGCCGGCTCTGTCGCGCCTGCGCAATCAGCTTCAGCGGGTGTCGCTGCCGCCACCGTTTGCCGATCACTCGCTGGTGGCGCGAGCGCCGCTTGTCGCGCAGTCGGCCGGCATCACGATGGACGGCTTTGTCGTCGAAGGCTCGTGGGAGGGGAATGACACCATCTGGCGCACGACGCTGGACCTGTGTCATGCCCTGCACTACGCCGATCATGAAGGCCGCCTGCACGACCGTCCGGTGCGTCGGCATCTGGCTTTGGTCGACGGCGTCATCGCAGGCGAAGGCGAAGGACCGCTGGCCTCGACACCGAAGCGGGCTGGCTTGCTGGTGGCTGGACGCGATCCGGTGCTGGTCGATCACGTCGCAACCCAGCTCATGGGCTTTGATCCGCAGCGCGTTCCGACCGTGCGTGAAGCGCTGCGCGTGCCGCTCTTGCCGACCTCGGACCTAGCCAAGCTGGACACGCGACAGGATGGCCCGCCCCCAGACTCGCCGTTTGTTCCGCCCAGCACGTGGCCGTCACTGCGTACACCCTAGCCGAACACCGCTGCTTCCGTGATGCCGTCCGCGTTCTATGTCGACACGCCCGAGCCTTTGCCAAGCGAGCTACGGGCCGCGCTGCTTTGCCACTTTCCCGACGGATCCCCCGGTGCGGCCTTGGGTGTGCTGCGGGCGGGCCGCTGCTATGCCGGCGGTGCTGGGCTCGCCTCACTCGACCCGGCCATCGCGTTTACCCCGCACTCGCCGTTCCGCGCCTGTTCGATCACCAAGCAGTTTGTGGCGCTGCTGCTGCTTCAGCTTGCGGCCGAGGGCCGCCTGTCGCTGGACGATGCGCCGGGAAAACATGTGCCGGCGCTGCGCGGCTTGGACGCCCGGCTGCGTCTGTGGCACTTGGCTCAGAATCGCTCAGGACTGCCCGATTACTGGTGCGCTGCGATGCTGACCGGCGCCCAACCAGAGACG
This sequence comes from uncultured Myxococcales bacterium, assembly GCA_964554495.1. Classification (GTDB taxonomy): domain Bacteria; phylum Myxococcota_A; class Polyangia; order Palsa-1104; family JAEUJZ01; genus JAEUJZ01. Next base: position 42,914 of record CAZKOY010000008.1, on the reverse strand, counting down.
CCATTTCCCGAGGCTGCGGGCCGCGACTTGATCACTCGACTGAGCGCGCAGATGTTCCCGCCCGGTGCCGGCACCCGATACAACAACGGCAACTTCCGCATCCTGCAGTGGGTGCTTGAAGCGGTGACCGGCGCGCCGCTTTCTGCGCTGCTGCAGGCTCGCATCTGGGACCCGCTGGGGATGCGGGCGAGCTATTTGGGTGAAGACACAGCGCAGCCGCTCGACGGCATGCGTGGCTTTCGCGCCTCTCAGGGCGACAGGCCCGGCGCTTGGGAGGAAGAGATCACGCGCATCGTCTGGTCCGGCGATGCCGGTATGGTGACGACGCTGCACGACCTGTTGCGCTGGGAAGCCGCCCTGCTGGGGTACGGCCCCGTGCGCCTGCCGCAGGCCGAGCGTCTGGGGGATGCTCTGCCCCGCCCCGACGGCTCGACGGCGAGCTATGCCTTTGGCCTGAACAGCATTCGCACAGCGGGACGGCGCATGCACTGGCACAGCGGCGCACTGCGCGGCTTCCGCATGATGCACCTGCGCTTCCCCGAGGACGGTTCTAGCGTAGTTCTTCTAATGAATCGTACGCAAAACCCCATGCCGCTGGCCTTGTCGTTCGCCTCTGTACTGGGCCTGCAGCCAGCCTGGGATCGCCCGCAGCCCGCGACGGCGCGTGGCAAAAACCTGCCGCAGGGGGCGCTGTGGTGCCCGGCGCTGGATCTGGTGGCGGAAACCGCTGGCGGCCTTGACGCTCCGACGCTGAACCTGGGGATGGATGCGCAGCCTCTCGTCTGGACTGGACCGCAGAGCCTGGCCTCGGCGGACGGATTCCTGCACGTGACCACGCACGCTCAAGGCCTGGGGATCGAGTCACGCAGCCAAGGTTGGCGCGGCGATTTCGCGATGCTTCCCGTCGAAGACATCCGTCCGCAGCTAGCTGGCAGGCGGTTTGAAAACCCGCGCCTGGGCAGCCATGTTGCCTTTGGCTCCGACGGAGACTCGCTGTACTTTACGGGGCCACGCGGCCGCTCGCTGCGCTATGCCGTGCGCCCACTCGGTCAAGCCATGGCAGCCTTTGACTGCCCACGCGCCCTTGACGAACCTCCGCCGGGCCGCTTTCATCTGCGCCTCGACGGAGATCGCCTGCACATCGGCTGCCTGCTAGCCGGCGGCCCCGATCTTTGCTTCCACGCCGCAGGCTGAGCCACGCCGAATCGGGCGCTGCACGAACGATCTAGCGCGCTTTTCTGGGCTTCTGCGCCGTCGACTTTTCGGGCGACGGAATCAGTGCGCCACAGCGACGGCACACAACGGACTGGTAGAGCAGCGTCAGCGCCACGGTCTGGATGTGCCCACAGACTGAGCAGCGTCGCTTGCGCATCGGCATTCCGGCTCCAGCGGGGATCATGGCGAGTTCCTTTCAGTCTAGACATGCAGTTAGCCGGCTGCAGCGGCTAGGGCTGCTTCGACGGACTGCTTTGCGAGGGCTCTAGCGAGGGTTCTGGTTCCGGGGACGGAGAGTCCGAGGACTCGCCCGCGTCGGATCGCCCCAGAAGTTGGTCCATCGCCTGGCGGATGCCGGCTTTCGATCCGACCAAGTAGACAACATCGCCCGCTTGCAGGCGCTCGCGAGAGCCTGGGGCCTCAAGCAGTGTCCCGTCGCGCTCCAGCGCCACGATCAGCGCGTGCGTTTGGTTGCGCAGATCGAGATCCGCGGCGCTCATTCCGACGCAGGGGCTCTGCGGCAGCACAAGGACACTCTCGATCTTCAGCTTGGCCAGGCGCCCATGCTGGCTCATCGTCGGGCGCGGCAGCGTGACCGCGCGCTGCGATTTCTGCGTCGCGTCGCGCGCTTCGCGAAGGCAGCCGACGATCACGTTGCGTGGAATGGTCAGCAGGCGCAGCAGCCGAGCCAGAAGCTCAACGCCTCCTTCGACCTCTTCCGCGACGACATCGCTGGCCCCGATGCGCAAAAGATAGTCGCGCTCGCCCAGATAGCGGGCCCGCGTCAGCACCGGTACGCCGGGAGCGATCCGACGCGCGGCATCGGTCACGCGCTGGGCTGCTCCTGGATCGTTCATCAACAACACCAGGGCCTTGGCCTCTGCGAGGTGCGCGTGCCCAAGCGCCTCGCTGCTGGTGGCGTCGGCGTAGTACACGGGAAGTCCACTTCGTCGCGCCGAGCGCACCACTTCGGCGTTTAGCTCTAGCACGACATACGGAACCTGCGCGCGACTAAGGGCCTGCGCCACCAAGCGCCCTGCCACGCCATAGCCGACGACCACCACGTGATCGCGGATGGCCTGCTTGGCGGCCTCGGATTCAAAGATGCTGCGCGCCCCCAACAGGCGCGAAAGCGGGGCCAACAGACGCTCACCCGCCGTGATGTGCGGCGCGATTCCGACGAGGGCTGGGGTGAGAAACATGCTCAGGATGCCCGCGGACAAGAGCGGCCGGGTGGCCTCGGCGTCGAGCAGACCGGCTTGCTCGCCGAGCTTGATCAAGACAAAGCCGAACTCACCGAACTGCGCCAGACCAACGCCGGCCAGCCACGCGGCCCGTGCTGGAAAGCGCATGAGCAGCGCCGAAAGCGTGGCCAAAAGACCCTTGCCCACAAGAAAGCCCACTAGCAGCAAGCCCACCCAGAGCGGCTGCGAGAGCGGAACGCGCACGTCGAATAACATGCCCAGCGAGACGAAGAACACGCTGACAAAGGCATCGCGCAGCGGCAGCATCTCGCCCATGGCGCGGTGACCGTATTCGGTGTCCGCGACCACAAGCCCACCAAGAAACGCCCCCAAGGCCAAGGACAGACCCACCAGCGAGGTCAGCCAGGCGGTGCCAATGCACAGCGCCAAGACGGCCAAAAGAAAGATCTCGCGACTGCGGCTGGCGTCGACCCAGGCCAGCACGCGCGGAACCAAAAGACGCGCGATCGCCAGTGTGGCTACGACGACGACTCCCGCCTTGAGCAGGGCCACGCCGACTGTAAGCAGCGCTCCGCCCCCTGTGGACCGCGCCAAAAGAGGCACCACGAGCACCATCGGCACAACGCACAGGTCTTGAAAGATCAGCGTGCCGACGATGAAGCGACCGTGCGGTGCGTCTAGCTCACGGCGTTCCGCAAGGAACCGCAGGACGATGGCAGTGCTCGACATAGAAAAGACAAAACCGAACAACAGGCTGCGCGAGAGCGGCTGCCCCAGGCCCACGCTGATGGCGCTGGTCACCAGGGTCGTCAACGCCACCTGTGCGATGCCACCGAGCGCGACCTGGGCAAAGATGTGCCGCAGGCGCTCCAGAGAAAACTCAAGGCCGATGGTAAACAGCAAGAGCACAACGCCTAGCTCGGCCAAGGTCTCGATCGAGCCTTCAGACCGCACCAAGCCCAGGCCATGCGGCCCGATAAAGGCGCCGACGATCAGCAGGCCAGCGACGGTGGGCAGCCGTAGGCGGGACAGGATCAAGGTCACCACCAGACCCAGCCCGGCGATCAGAGCCAGCTCATTCAAGAATGGAATGTGCGTCATCTGCAGCTCTCCCTCTGCACACCGGGCGCGGCGCGCGGAGCGTGGTGAAGCGATGAAGGCATGACGAGGAAGGGCCAGTGAGCCGATCCACACGGCATGCAGTCGAGGCGAGGCCGGTCGTCGGCCAGGCCTGCTCTTTGGTACCGACGCTAGGCTTGCCCCCTGGATCGTCGCCCTGCGATCCACGGGGCGTGCCCGTCGGGCGGCCTAGCAGTTCATGTTGGCCGCGATCAGCACGGAAAGCAGCAGCAGCCCAATCAAGGCAATGAATGTGCTGCCACGGCGTGGTGCCGATAGCGAGTCCGCGGCGCTCTCGGGATCACCCGTCGCCGCTGTGCGGTTGTCGATAGACATAAGCCACTCCCTTGGGTGCGGCTGCACCCAGGTGTCGCGCGGTCGTTGTTCGGGTTCAGACGACGTCTCTACGCGACCGAGGGAGGAGCCCGCGCACGACGCGAACTCCGATACAGACCTTCCCGTGGCGCGCAATGCACCGTCGGGAATAACACAGCAGCCGGCAGAAACAGCCGCAGCGAACACACAGGCAGCAGCGCCACAGAGCCGTTCTTGCCATGCGGGTGACGCCCAGAGCCTCCGCGGCGATCGCTCTGCACGCTCTGCCGCTTGCTTGCGCTTTGAAGCGCCAAGTGGTCGTCTCGCTGCGCAAGCTGAGACGGCCCGCGCACGACAAGATCGGCGCGCACCCCAGGCCCGGTCCACAGCGCGAGGACCAAGAGCGCAAGCAGGGCAAGACGCGACCGCATCCTTCGACGCTATCACGCCGGGATATCGCGATCCACGCAGCGCTCGGCCGCCACACGAGCCTGTGACGCATCGCCGTCGTATCCATACCGCAGCCTCAGAAACCCCCACCCACGGCAGAAACGAGTCGGGCTCGCCGCTGCAGTTTTGCCGCCGGCCCCCGGCGTTTCCGGGGAAAATATGCTGCCCCCTTTTTCTTTCATTAGGAGTAGACGATGTCCAAGAACCGATTTCGCGGACCGGCGCTGGCCTTGATGTTGGCGCCTGCGTTGGGTGCCTGCAGCAACGGGTCGACGATGACTGGCGATGGCAAAGACATGGCCGATCCCGCGCCTCCAACCGACATGGCGACGTCCAGCGGCGACATGGCGACGGCGCCGGCCTTCTGCTCGGGCGGCACGCTGACCAAGGCACAGGACAACCAGTTCATGGGAAGCTGGGCGATTCAAAGCAAGGTCACGCAGTCACAAGACGTGCCGGGCTTTGGCACCAAGGAATCGACCGTCACGACGCTGTCCTTTGCCGACTTCAAGCTTGACGGTCAAAACCAGCTTGTGATGACGCAGAAGGACTGCAAGATCACCTCGACCGGTGTACCCGGCGTTAGCTCGGTCACCATTCCAGATGCGGTGCCGCAGACGACGCCGACCAGCACTGCCGCGATCAAGGTCTGTGATACGGGCGGCATGTTTAGCTGGCAGCGCGATCAGGCTACGGTCCTTGTCGGCTGCAAGCTGGCTGACCCCAACACGACACCGCTGCCCACCTTGCCCAGCGACCCCGCGGTCTTCGATCAGGACAACGACGGCAAGTCCGGCGTGACCATCAAGATCACGGGCATCGTCTCAGGCGATGTCTATACCGTGCAGCGGCAGCGCTTTTCATACACCAGCAGCGCGCTGCCAACGGCCGGCAAGGCAAACGGCAGCACGATTGATCGCTCGGAGCAAAACACCGTCGATGCATCAAACCAGCTACTCAAGCAGAAAGTGCCGCTCAATCCGGTAGATGCCAAGAGCACGTTCCGCCTCGCGAAAATCACCGGCATCACGACCTGCACTGAGCTGATCAATCAGGCAGGAACGCTGTTCCCCTAGGCGTCGATCGCTCTCGTCCCGCACACCAGCTATCGGCTAGCGAACCGCGCACTTCTCTGGTTGGTAGTTGGCCGAGCACTCGCAGCGACACGTCGCGGCAGCCTGAGGATCGGCCTGCGTGCAGCGCGGAATCACTTTGCGATAGCTGCTTGCCGTGCGACCGAGCTTGTCGCGATAAGTCACCTGCAGATAGAACGCTCCGTCGACGATATCGAGATCGAGCGGATTGGGGCAGGTGGCAATATTGGACGTGTCGTTGGGGTTCGGCATCGTCAGGTACCATGGCGCCGCACCGTCGCTCCGAGGAGGAGCAAAGCCGCTCGGCAGAGGAGCAAGCGGCGCTGTTCGCTCGTCGGAGTACAGCACACCGCCCGGCACGGCAAGCGGGCTGCCATCCGGCGCTTTGGCCCGCTTTAGCTCGCCGAGCAAGCTGCCGCCGCGCTGACTGACGTTGCGCACCACCGCCCCCACGAAGAGCACCCAGCCGCCCTGAATCGGCGGCTGCAGGTCGATGCTGTCCCCGTCGTTGAGCACAACCAGCGAGTCAAGCGATACGGTCAAGCGCGCCGGGACGATCTCAGGCGGACCCTCGAAGGACTCTTCGCAAGCGAAAAGCCCCAGTGAAAGAACGAGCAGACAGGCAGAGCCCACAAAGGCTGTCAATCGCCGCTTGTGGATGCCGCCAGAAAATGCCGTGTTCTCGTCGCTGTACAGCGACGCGCAGCTAGACATCTCTGGCCAGTCGCTGCGGTCGTTGAACTGCGCGGTCCGGCTAAAGTACGCTGCACTCATGGCGTTTCGAGAGACTGCACGTTGCAAAGGAGCATGGGTCATGAAGAGCTCGTCGATCTCGCGTCGAGGCCTGATCGCAGGTGCCTTGGGCGCGTTGGGTACCTTGTTGTGTCTGCCAAGCCTTGCGCATGCCGCGCAGATGCCCGAGGACATCCTCAAGGGCAAGCTGATTGTCAGCACCGAGTCCTTGCCAACCAAGTGGACGTCTGCGGCGCAGTTCGCCGCGAGGCTAAAAAGTTTGCACAAAAGCTCGGTCACTTACGATAAGAAGACCGGCAAAGTTGAAATTTACTACGCGGGTTTCTTCGCGCAGCCAGTTCCCGATGTGCAGGTCAACTTCGTCATCTACGACATCACCGACAAGTCGGCAGGCAAGGCCAAAAAAGGCGCCTGGGAAGCATTCCTGGGACGCAAAGGGGACCGCGTCATCTTCAATCGTGTCGAGCTCGACAAGGAAGATCTGGAGATGAACAAGAAGTACCTCCTGGCCATCGAGTTCCGCGGACGGATCATCGCTCAAAGTGAGCTCATCGTTCGCGGCGAGGGCCCGAAGTACTCCGGCAAAGTTGAGTTCTCTGAAGAAGAGGCCAAGAAGAAAGAGTGAGGATCATGCAGACAAGACGAGCGGCTGGCTGGGGGGTGGTGGGCGCAGTGCTGCTGGGCCTAGGCGGGGGCGGGCTTTGCACCGATGGTTTCGGCGTTCGCATCGCCCACGCTGAAGAGACGATCGAGCCGAGCGCACGGGGGGAAGCAGGCAGCAAGCTCGTCGGGAACAAGGGGGCCGCAGCACTGAAGGCAAGCGCTGGACGCGAAAGCGCAGCGACGACGACCAAGACAGAAAAAGGTGCGACCAAGGACCTTGGCAAAGAGAAAAAAGGCCCCGACAAGGCAGACCCGGCAGCGGACGCGCTTTCGCCCTTGCTTGCCGATCTGCGTCGCACAGGCGGCCCCAGTGACGAACAGGCTGCGGTGTCGGCGGCGCAAAAGCTCGGCACCATGACCTCGCCGGCTGCCACCGATGCTTTGTTGACTGAGCTGTCGACAGGGCTTTCCCCCAAGGTGGCAATGGCAGCGCTCGATGCCTTGATTGCGCAAAAGTCCGCTGCTGCCGACACGCAGCTTCTGCCCGTCTTGTCGCTGTACGCGCGGCACCGCAATGCCGAGCTTCGCCGTCGCGCGGTGACAGCACTTGCGACGCTGCCCGATACAACAGGGACATCCCAAGTGGTACCGCAGCTGATCAGCGCACTTGGGGATGCCAGCGCCGAGGTTCGACAGGTGGCCGCCCAGGCCCTGGGAACTCGCCACGAAAAAAGCGCCGAGCCCGCTCTGATCAAGCTGCTTCTGCGCAAGGATCCGGCGGCGCCTGCTGCCCTCGGTCAAGTCGGCGGCGCTGACACCGCCCGCGCGCTGTCTGAGATGATCGGCAACGTTCCGGATCGCATGATCCTCGAAACCCTCGGTGAGCTGCTCAAGCGCCCGGACTTCGGGCCCGAGCAGGTGCGCGTCCAGGTCGTAAAGACCATCGGCAAGATGCCAGGCTCGCAGACGCTGGATATCTTGTCTGACTACGTCAAGCAGACCGCGCCCGGCGGCGGACAAGCGGCGGGGAAAGTCGCGGCCAAGGCCGGCAAAGACGCTGGCAAGGAAGCGCCACGCCCGTCGCGCATCGAAGCACAGAAGATCATCGAGCAGCGGACCGCCAAGTAGCGACCGCCCGTCAAAATCACCCCGCAGATCAATCCATCGCAAAGGCTGCGCGCGGGCGATGCGCCGCGTGAGCAGACCGGGAAGTGGACCGTGATGTCGCCTGTGAAATGGGAACCAAAGGCCTCAACGATCGCCGTCATGCTGGGGGCCGGCGGGCTGTTCTTTTCGGCCTGTGCCGAGCCTGCCTTTTCCGTGCATGCGCTCGACAACGAGCTAAAGACTCTTCAGCCTGTGCTGACTCGCCTGCGTCAAAGCCCACAGACGGCGAGCAGCGGGCACGGCATGGCCTATGTCTTTGCCGGTCCTGAGCGACGCGGAGACAAGGATCTCGGCAGCGCCGAAAAGACGCTGTATGGCTACGACCTGACCGACGGTCGCCTGGTGTTTGCGACGCCGTCGGATGTGCGGTCGCGCTTTGTCGTCACGCAGAGCGTTCTGGCGCACCGCGAAGGCGCCGGAGAGCTTGTCCTGCGTGATGCTCGATCCGGTACGGCGCGGGCGCGCGTGGCACTGTCCGAAGGCGAAACCCTGGCGGGAATTGCCGGGGACGAAGGCCGCATCTACTACGTCACTCGCGTGCAGGCCGACAGCAAAAAGGGCGAGACCGGAAACCGCAGCTTTGTCACCGCACTCGACGAAAATGGCGCGCGGCTGTGGCGAATCCCGGCCCCCGGCACCGTCGGAGCCCCCGCAGCAACCGGCGGCATGGTGGCGGTGCCCTTCCGCTATCAAGAGCTGGTGGTTCTCGACGGTCGCTCGGGAACAGAGCTGTCGCGAATACGCCAGAAAGACGAGCAGATTGGCTTCGTTCGCTCGGCCCCCGGTGGTTTTTTCTATGGCATCGGCGACAAGGGCATGGCTCTGCTCGACGAGTCCAGCATCAAGGCCGAGAAGAAAAAGATCGCGTATCTAGAGCCCAAGCTGGGAGAGCGCGTGCGCGTCTTTTTGAGCTGGGATGGCTATCGCCCCGAGCAGACGCAGTTCAGCGCCTTCGACCGCAACCGCTTGCTGTGGGATGCACCGACCGCCACAGACCCTGGCGCTGGCAAGATTGCCGGTTTTACCGACGGGAAAGCGGTCCTGCACAGCTATCGTTTCTTTTTCAATGTCGAGACCACGGGCGGCCGCGTCCGCTGGGCCTATTCCCATCCGCGGCAGAACATCATGTCGTCGGATCTGTCGCGCGATGCCGTGCTGTTCGTCGCACAGGATGGCGAGCTTGGCGCGCTCGACCGCAAGAGTGGCGCACGCGTCTTCAGTGACCGGCTGGAGCTGAAGCCAGGCCAGCAGGTGCTGGGGGCAACCTTTGACTCGGCTGGCGGCGCGCTTCAGCTCGCAACTCGCGGCGGCGATAGCAAAGCCCTCCCGCCCGTGCTCGATGTGCTGCACAGCATCATCTTCGACAAGGACTCAAGCTTCATCTCGGTCAAGCTGTTCGCGGTGCAGACCCTGGGCAGCCTGCCGGGCAAAGACGCCGCTGCTGAGCTTCTGCGCGTCGTCACCGCCGAGGGCCTGCCCTCGCAGCTAGCCAAAGCAGCCGGCGAGGTCCTTATCGCGCGTCGGGATGCCGACACCGCGGACCTGCTGCTGGCCGCACTTAAGCAAAGCTATGACTTCCTAGATGACCGCCGGCCACGCGGCATCGACATCCTTGCTAAAGTGGCTGCCGCCGTCGCTGCGAAAGAGACGGTGCCTGCCCTGGCCGAGCGCCTGTTGGATCCGAATACGCCCGCGCCGGCACTTAAGGACATTGTGGCGGCTCTCACCGACTTGGGCGGCGTCGGAAGTGCCCAAGCCCTACGCGATCTCTTGCTTCTGTATCGCGCGGATGCCTCGTTCGGGAACGATCTCGAACCGCTGCGGCGCGCAGGCGAGGGTCTGCTGAAGCTCGACGGAGAAGCCGGGCGTCGTACCCTGTCTTATGTCGCGCTAGAGCCCCGGACGCTGCCCGCGCTTTCAAACCACCTGGGCAAGCTGCTTGCTGATACAGCGATCCGCCGCAATCAGCCGACCAAGAAGCGCTAGCAGCCCCCGCAGGCGCAGCCTCGACACGCCCTCCGCTTCGTCCGTCTTCTTCCCCGCCCTTACTCGTCATCCCCGTCCAGCGATGGATCCGTGCGGCCGCCAGACAGGCCGTACTTGTCTAGCAGTCGCTTTAGCTGCGTTCGATGCAGCCCCAGCAGGCGCGCTGCCGCGCTGATGTTTCCCAGTGCCTGCGAAAGCGCAGCTTCGATCTGCGCACGCTCGGGGGGCGTCCGATTTCCCGCGCGCCCGATGGGTGGGTGCAAGGCCACAGCGCAGGCCGGCGAAGCATCAAACGCGCGCTCGATCGCCTGACCCGCTTCAGCCGACAGGTGCTGCGCATCGACCTTGTTGCTCGACTGTCCAAGCGCGCTCTGCGCCGCTCCGCGAGCCTCGGCCAAAAGCTCGCGCACATTTCCCGGCCAGTGCCGCAAAAGGCAGGCTTCGATCAGCGAGCTATGCGCCGAAAGCGACGGGTCCACGCTGCGCAGCGCTCGGTCGAGGTGAAATGGGATCTCTTCCAAGCGCTTGCGCAGCGGAGGCACTTCGACGGCAGGGCGGCTGAGACGAAAGTACAGGTCTTCGCGAAAGCGACCGCTGCTGACTTCGGCCCGCAGGTTGCGATGCGAAGCGGAACAGAGCTGCAGGCTCACCGGTCGCGGTCGCAGCGCCCCCAGCGGCAGCACCTCGCGCGTCTCTAGTACACGCAGCAGCTTGGCCTGCACGGCCGGATCCAGCTCGGCGATCTCGTCGAGAAACAGCGTGCCCGAGTCGGCCGACTGGATCAGGCCTTCGCTGTCATTGACCGCGCCCGAGTACGTGCCGCGACGCGCTCCGAACAGCAAGCGCTCGGCCAAGCCGGCGGCAATCGTCGCGCAGTTGATCGCCACGAACGGACCGCTGCGGCTGCTGCTGCCAGCATGGAACGTGCGGGCGATGCCTTCCTTGCCGCTGCCGCTCTCGCCGGTAATGTGCAGCGTGCGGCCGTGCTGCGCAGCGCGGGTGGCTTGGCCCATCGCCTCTTGCAGCGCTGGTCCCATCACCATGTCGCCGCGGCATACCACTCCCCAGCGACGATGAGGCCGCGTATCGCCCGACAGCAAAAACACGCTGTCGCCCGTGCGCAGCACACTCACTGTGGCGCTGCTCAGCTTGCCGATAACGCGCTGCCCGTCGACGAATGTGCCATTCTGGCTGCCGTGATCCTCGATGGCAAAGCGCTCGCCATCGAAGCGCACGCAGGCGTGTCGACGCGACATCTTGGCATCCGCAGGCAGCCCGTCGGGCAGAAGGCCTCGCCCAAGCTCAAGCCCCGTTGCTGAAAGCGGCATGACCAAGCAGGTTGCCTGGCCCGCCGTAAACAGCAGCACCAACCCCGGCGTTGGTCCGCGTGCCGATTCGAGATCCTCGCTGCGCCCCGCTCGTTCGTCGATCGAGTCCCGCTGTGTGGTGGATTGCTTGTCCATCCGCGTGGTTTCCGACGAGAAAATCGCGGCCCTAGTATCGCACGGGGTCACGCGCAGCCGGCGAAGAAATCACCGCGCACGGCGACGGAACAGCGGCCGTTTCTGTTACAGCCGCCGCGGCAAAGGCCGGAACGTACCAACCAGCTTTCCGTCGCGCACAAGCAGGACTTCGTCGAACTGCACGATGACATCGCCCTGCTGCGGTCGATAGAACACAAAGTCGCCTGGCTTGATCGGATGGCTGGCCGCGACGTTTAGCAGCGTCTGATTGGGGATGCGCGTGTCGACGGGCCGCGTGTTGTAAAAGGGATGGGAAAATAGGCCGCGCGGATAGACCGGCTTCACGTCCCAGCCCCCGCCGTAGACAAACAGCGCGTCGCGGCGGTTGCGGTTCCACCACGCCCACAGCGCACCGATCGACTCGGCGTGCGGCAAGGGGCCGGGCGACAAGCGCTTTAGCACCGGCTCGGCGATAAACAGCGCCGGCTGCAGCGCCGCTAGAAGCTCACTGTCAAAGTCGGCAGGCTTCACCACCGCCGAGCCGATGGCTAGCTCGTTGGCTGGGCTCTGCCACGCGCCGTTCTGTCGATAGCGCGGAAAGGTCTTACTGCCGCCCGAGTTGATCAGCGGCTCATCGTGGACCAGCGTCGCAAAGTCGTTTTTCAGGACATCGCGATAGGCAGCAAGCCGCTGCTGCGCATCGACAAAGGCCCGCGCCTGCGCCGCACTCGGTGACTGAAAGAGCGGCGGCGCATACGGCACATGGCCTTCGTAGCCCATGATGCCGGCAAAGCGAAGCTGAGTCGGATGCGCGGCCAGCGTAGCCATCATGCGGCGCAGCGCGTCGTGATGGGGAACACCACCGCGGTGCAGTCCCACATCAAGCTCGATGACGATGTCGAGCCGCTGCCCACGGCTCTGAGCAATCGTGAGGTACTCGGCAAGACGCGCCTCGTGATCGACCAGCCAGCGGATGCGGGTCGCGGCTAGCTTGTCGGCGGGCGGCGGGTTGGCATAGAACGCGTCGACCTCGCTTGTCGGCAGCGGCTTGCCCAGCAAGATGTCAAGCTGCGTCGGGCCCGGCAGTGGAGCGCTGGGATCGATCTGGACCCAGTGTTCGATCAGCGGACGCAGGTACGGCGCGTGGAATTCCATCACCCGATTGCTGCCCATCGCCGACAGCACGTGCCGCAATAGCTCATACGATGGCAGCGACTTGGTCGTAGCGCGATACTGCGCATCGCTGCCCAGCACGGCACGAATCTGCGCCAGGTTGGCGTCGACGCGGTCGAGATCGAGCAAGGCCACCGGCCGCTGCACCGCAGAGGTCCGCAGCGCTGCAGCCAGCCGGTCAAAGTACGGATCGGGCTGCACTGCCTCGACGGAAGGACGCAAGACAGGCACCGCCAAACCAGCCAGCGCCAAGCCCGCAAGCAAGAGTCGACGTTTGCGAATCGCCATGAGCAGAGCATGGCACAAAGCACGCCTCGCGCTCGCGTCTGCCTGCGGGCCTTGCGGCGGCTAGGCCACCGGCACAGCGGCGGCCGCCAGGCGCTGCTTCTGCGCGATCTGCCGCCACAAGATCGCCCACATGGCGATGCCCGCGATGTTGAGCAGTGCATCGATCAGAAACACCGACCGCACACCGAACAGGTGATGGCAGCGGCTGTCGATATATGCGACATACGCTACTGGCAAATTTGATATCGAAAAGAAGAATCCATATTTTGTTGCCGCATAACGAGACTTTGGCCCGATCAAATCGATAATCATCACATCAAATATCGCATATGATATGCCACAAATAAAATTGTAAATTAATACACCTCCCAGATAGACGCTCGACAAAAGCGGCATAAAGGCCATCGCCGTTGCGATCATCGACAGGCTGGCTGAACACGCCACGTACAGCGTGCGGCGGTCGCCCCAGCCACTCAACGGGCCCGCCAGCATCGAGCCAAGCACCATCGACAGCGAGCCCAGCGTGCCATTGGCCAGGACCACGTGGCCGGGCGTCGCGCGAAAGTCGACCGCCAGCGCTGAAAACAAGCCCAGAAGCCCGGCGGCACAGCTTGGCGATACCGACAAAAGCAGCGTGATCCAAAAGCGGGGATCGCGGCGAAACTGCCGCAGATCATGGACGATGTGGCCCGACGCGTCGGGCTGCGGCTCGACGGGCACCGGCAAACACAAAACAAAAAGAGCCGGCACCAGCGTCAACAGACCGAACAGCGCGGCATTGGCCAGCGGGCTCGCCGTTCCCTCGGACCGCAGGGCCAGCACGGTTCCCAGCAGGTTTCCAGCGAACGTGCCGGCCACCCGACACGAAGCCGCGTGGTCGCGGGCTCGCCCCGTAAACAGCGTCGAAATCAGCGCCCCCAAACTGCACAGAAACAGCCCTGACGCCACCTGCCCCAACAGCACGACGGCGAGCACCAGCGGCGAATAGTGATTGGACTTGGCCCAGTATTCCGGCAGAGCAAAACAGACCGCCGACGCGATGGCACTTAGCATCACCCATGTTCGCTTTGAAAATCGCCAATCTGCGAGTGGAGAATATACAAATTGCAGATATGTTGGCGCCATCAAAATCGAAAAAAATAAGCCAATTTGCTCAACTGAATATCCAGATATTCGCATTCGATATGGAATAATTACCGCAATAATTGCATTGCTAATTCCGTATGGCACAGCCATCAAAGCAAACAAAAATACATAAAACCAAAGCCGGGGTTTTGCCGTGGTGCTGGCTGCCCCTGGCTCTGCCTGGCGGGCGGCCCGCGTCCACTGGGCGGCGTGTTCGTCGATGGCATGGGCGGCCGGCGCACTCAGGTGCGGCATGGCGATCTGCGCGGCGGCTTCAGGCTCCATCGAGTCTTTCCCATCATCGTCGTCTTGCGACGCGAGGGCCACGAAAAAAACAGGCGGCAGCGCAGCTTGCGCGACCGCGCCCCAAGTCGGCGAACCAGCTATCTTGGGGCATCGACCGAGCGCGGGACTTGGCCGCGATACCAGCGACGCAACACGGCCTCGCCCTGCTTGCCCTGCGGCGTATAGTCGCGCTCGGGATAGCCTTCGTGACCGCGCATGTTGGGGAACCACTTCCACAGAAAGCCGCCGGCCCACGCATCCTGTGGCAGCCACGTGCCCAGCAGCGCCGACAGGCAGTGCGCTTGCGCCGCTTCGTTGATCGGCCGGCCGGTGATGGTGGGCTCAAGCTCCCAGTTGCGCCAGCCGCTGCCGTCGACGCTTAGATATCCATATTCGGTAAACAAGATCGGCTTATTAATATTTTTATGATATTCACTTAATCGATTCACAATAGGCCCCCACGCGTCCCGCAGAGCCTCCTCCGTTGGTGTTGAATCCGGCAGCAATGGGAAATACGCACTAATTCCAACATAATCTAAGTCAGGCCAAAATGGAACACGATCCCATTCATCCCAGTTTGCAGAATACGTCAGTTTTCCCGGATAGATGGCGCGAACTTGGCTAATCAGCGTACGAAAAAACTCGGGGCGCTTGGCGACCGCGCGTCCAAGCTCGGTGCCGATGCACAGCAGGCTTATGTGTTCGTCGGCGGCCAGTCGGGCAAACGACAGGATGTACTGCGCATAGTCGGCTTCCCAGCGCTGCCAGTCGTCGCTGCGCTCAAAGTCCAGGGCGCCAGTCCAGCTGCCAGGGACATAGACCTGCGGCTTCAGCATGACGCGCAGACCCGCGGCATGCGCCAGGCGAACGGTCTTTTGCACACCCTCTTTGCGTTCCCCCCACCACGAAAAGCGTGAGCTAGGAAGCTGCACCCGCGGCTGCCCTGGGCGTGTATAAGCATAGGGAATGACGGCAATCCAGCCCGCCCCGACATCTTGGATGGCAGGAATCGGATTTTCCGTAAATGGCTCAGGCGGAGCGACCAGCGTAATGCCCTTTATTTTTTCGCCTTTTGCATTCAAGGAAAATGGCGGATACACGGCAGCCGGCGCCGCGCGAAGACCCATAGAAGAGTCCGAGCAGGCAGCCAGCGCAGACGCGAACACAAACCCCAGACCGGCGCGATAGGCGAGCATGACCGGCGCAGCGTATCAGCCCTTGCTCGGGCGCCTGCGTTCGTCGACGAATGGGCTTAAGGCGTCCGACGACACAGGCGGCGCACCGGTCAGCGTATCGTCCAGCTCTAGCTTATTTTTGTCGCTGGGCTTGGCCTGCACCGACGGTGCTTTGGCAGTCGAGCCAGCGTGGCGCAGAAGCTCGGCCTGCAGCGCAGCCAGGCTTGGACGCTGCCCCGGATCGCGCGCCAGAGCCCCCATGATGAGCTGCGCCAAAGCGAGCGGCAGCGTCGGTACCAGTTCTTGAATGGGCCGCAGCGGCTGGGTTAGCTGCTTACGCATCTGCTTGACGATGTTCTTTTCCGTCAGGCCGTGCGGCATGGCTCCGGCGAGTGCCAAATACAGCGTCGCACCGACGGCATAGATATCGACGCGATGATCCGAGGGCTCGCCGGTCAAGCGCTCGGGCGCCATGAACTGCGGCGTGCCCATCAGGTTGCGCGCCCCCGATAGCTCGACGGATTCTTTATTGTGCAAGAGCTTGGCCAAGCCAAAGTCGAGCACCTTGACGACCTCGCCATGCACCGTCTGCGATAGGAACAGGTTGGCGGGCTTGATGTCGCGGTGGACGAGATCGCTGGCGTGCGCATGCAGCAGCACGTCGCAGACCTGCACAAGGATGTGCGCCGTGCGGGCCAGCGGCAAGGCCCCCTCTTGCCGCAGCAGGGCTTCTAGCGTGAAGCCGTCGAGGTATTCCATCACCAAATAGGGCGTCACGCCGTCGCTGGTCCCGGCATCAAACACGGTCACGGCGTTAGGATGGCGAACCCGACAGCTCGATACGCCTTCCTGCTGAAAACGACGACGCAGCTCAAGCGACTCGGCGACCTGCGGGTGCAGGACCTTGATCGCCACGGTGTTGTCGAGTGCGAGGTGCGTGCCTTTGTAGACCGCGCCAAAGCCGCCACTGCCGATCAGCACATCCAGCCGATACCGGCCATCCAGAACGCTGCCAACACCGATCTTGCGCGGAATCACGGGCAAAGCAGCCGGGATGCTGGGCTTGGCGAGGACTGCTGGCGCAGAGACGCTGGGACTTGGATTCGCAGGCGGTGGTACGACGCTGGCTGCAGGCACAGGTGCCGCGGTCAACTTCGGGCTCGGCAGCGATGGCCCACGTCGTCGCAGAACAGCACGAATGCGCGCCAACAAGACCTCGAAGTCGATCGGCTTGCTGACGTAGTCGTCGGCCCCCTGCTCAAGGGCCTGCACCATGTCCTGCGACGCCGCCTTGGCCGTCGCCATGATGACGGCTATGTTGGCCATGCTGCGATCGGCACGAATCCGTCGCAGAACTTCCAGCCCATCCATGCCCGGCATCATGATGTCGAGGACGATCAGATCGGTGGGCTGGCCTCGCAGGTGCTGCAGAGCATCGAGCCCGCTTTGAGCCAACGAAACGACATAGCCACGGCGCTGCAGTCGACGTGCCAGCACCGCCAGATTGTCCTGATTGTCATCGACGAGCAGGACCCGTAAGCCTGGATCTTCTGCCACCAGACTAGGGTACCGAATCTGCCAGGCTCTGTGGGATTCTCGCGTGCGGACGGCGTCCTGCGTCGGAGAGCAATGGTCCTTCTTTTTGCCGCGCAGTGCGCCGGGGATCGAGTACCGTCAAGTTCGTGACCCGGTCGTCGCAGGATTGCGTGGTTCCGGGGGCCTTCCCAGATGGCCGCGACAGCGAAATTTGCTCCGCCAGAACAGTTTGAGGAGTACCGCATCGTTCGGCTGCTTGGCGGCGGCGCGATGGGGCAAGTCTATCTTGCACACGACACGCTGCTCGACCGCCCAGTAGCCATCAAGTTCATTGCCAACATCGAAGAGCAGGTCCTAGAAAACGAGCTGCGCGAGCGCTTCTTTATCGAGGCCCGCGCCATCGCCCGCCTGCAGCACCCCAACGTCGTGTTGATCTATCGCGTGGGAGAGTGGCAGAGGCGGCCGTACCTGGTGTCGGAGTTCGTTCGCGGCCAGTCGCTGGATCGCATGCAGAAGCCGCTGCCGTGGACGCGGGTGCATCGCATCGGCATCGGTCTTTCGCGCGGGCTGGCAGCAGCGCATCGCCGCGGAGTGCTGCACCGCGACATCAAGCCGGCAAACACCATGCTGACCAGCGATGGCGAGGTGAAGATCCTCGACTTTGGCTTGGCCAAGCTGGTCGATTCGGCACAGGGCATGCGCTTTAGCGACTCGGCGTTTCCAGCCGCGGTGGCGCAAGCCCAGCTGGGGGATTCCCTGCTGCACGATACGCAGCAGGATCTGCCCATCGCGCCGGGAGGAGAGCTGGCAGCGACGGTGCTAAGCACCCGCAGCGCTGCGGATGTGCCCGCGCTGGCCATGACACTGGCGTCGTCCGCAGGCCTGCGTCCGCAAGCTCGGGCCGCGGATGTGGCTGCGACACAAGAAGGCGCAGTGGCCGTGCCCGTCACCGTGCGTGAGCCCTCAGGACCGCGCATACCGTCGGCGAAGAGCGGGCCAGCCACCGCACCTTCGGCGACAACAGGAAACGTGGCGCTCGATGCCACGATCCTGCCCAGCGGCCAGACTCCGGGACGAATCTCGGGGCTGGCCCCTGCCCTGCCCCCGCCTACGGCAGGATCAAAAATCAGTGCCGAGCGGGCCAGCGCATCTCTTACCCACGTCGGGGATGTCTTGGGATCGCCGCTGTACATGGCTCCCGAGATCTGGCGAGGCGAGCCCGCGACGCGGCAGGCCGACATCTATTCGCTGGGCACAGTGCTCTACGAGCTGTGCGCTGGGCACGCGCCGCATGAAGGGGTGCCGCTGCCCGAGCTTCCGCTGCGCGTGCAGGACCACGACGCCCGACCGCTGGCCGAGGTCGCGCCGGATGCGGATCCCCGCTTCTGCGCCATCGTGGATCGCTGCCTGCGCCGCAATCCACACGAGCGCTATGAGTCGGGAGACGCTCTGCGGGCCGCACTGGAGCAGCTGACAGGCAGTGCCCACGTGATGCACTTGCCCGAGGGAAATCCATACCGCGGCCTGCAGTCGTTTGACGAACAGCACAAGGACCTGTTTTTCGGACGAGCAAGCGACATAAGTGCCGTGATCGATCGTCTGCGCAGCGAGCCGATCGTCATCTTGGCTGGTAACTCGGGCGTTGGGAAATCGTCGCTGATTCGCGCAGGCGTCTTGCCGCAGATCACGGCGGGCGTACTCGGTCCGATGCGCGTCGTTACCATCGTGCCAGGCCGACGCCCGCTTGCGTCGCTGTCCTCGGCTCTCGCCAACACCCTGGACCTGGAAGAGGCCAAGGTCATCCGCGATCTGGAAGACGATCCACAAGCGCTGGGCCGCACGCTGCGGCAGCGCAATCGCCAGGGTAGCTCGCCGCGTTGTCTGCTTCTATTCGTCGATCAACTGGAAGAGCTTCTGACGCTCAGCGAAGATGCGGCGCGCTTCGGCGACGTGCTGAGCGCACTGACTGCGTATGCCCCGGACATCCGCCTGCTAGCGACGGTGCGCAGTGACTTCCTGTCGCGCTTGGTCACCGTGCCGGGCATCGGCGCCGACGTGGCGCGTGGACTGCATTTGATCAGCCCACTTAGCAGTGATGCACTGCGCGAGGTGATCACGCAGCCCGCGCTGGCCATGGGCTACGCGTTTGAGTCGGCCGCTCTCGTCGAGAGCTTGGTGTCCGCAGCCAGCCAAAGCGATGGCAGCCTGCCGCTTCTGCAGTTCACGCTTTCGCTGCTTTGGGAAGCACGCGATCCCGAGCGCCGCATCATTCCGGCGGCGGCCCTGGCATCGATCGGTGGCGTTGGAGGAGCTCTGGCTCGTCATGCCGATTCTGTGTACGAACGGCTCTTGCCGAAACAGCGAAACGCCGCTCGGCGCATCTTGGGCCAGCTAATCACCGTCGAAGGCACGCGCGCCAGACGACGCCGCGAAGAGCTGATCGGCGCATCGGTGACCGTTTCAGGACATGCGCTGGGACTGGCGCACGCCGATGCCCGTGAGGACGCCATCGCCGCACTCGATGCTCTGACTTCCGGTCGCATTGTCTCGGTGCGAGTCGACGAATCGGGAGCCGGCAGCGCATATGAGCTAGCACATGAGTCGCTGCTTACAAGCTGGGCCAGCTTGCGTGTCTGGTTGGCGGAAGACGCCAGCTTACGTGCGCTGCGGCAGCGGCTCAGCCTCGCCGCGCTTGAGTGGGAGCGCCTGGGGCGAGCCCGCGATCTACTCTGGCGCCGTCGTCAGCTTAACGAGGCGGCCCCGCTGTCGGCGCAGATTCTGCCCCCGCGCGAGGCGCGATTTCTGAAGGCCAGCCGCAGGGCCCTGCGTACACGCCGCATCGCGTTTGGGATCATGGTGGCCAGCATCCCGATCATGCTGGCGCTCTTGTACGTGGCGGCGACCCTGCGGGCCCGCGAAAACATCGCCCGTCAGATCAGCGAGCATGCGACGTCCGCCAAAAGCGCACTGCAGTCAGCGCACGACGTATCGGTTCGCGCCGAGCAGATCCGCCAGAGTGCCTATCGTGCCTTTGACGATCGCAAGCAGACCGAAGGCGAGCGTCTGTGGGACCAGATGCGTGCTCTGCATGGCGAAGAACAGCAGCTTTTCCGTCGAGCGATCGGCAGCGCCGAGGCCGCGTTCTTGCTGGACAGTCGCCGGCAAGATCAGCGCCTGCTGGTCGCTACCGTGCTGTTTGAACAGGCTCTGGCCGCCGAGCGCGACAACGCACTTTCGCAGCGCGATGATCTGATTCAGCGCTTGGCTTTGTACGATCTCGACGGCTCCTTTCATCGTCGCTGGGAAGCCTCTGCCAGCATCGACATGATCAGCGAGCCGCCAGGCGCCCAGGTCTCTTTGACGCCCATCGATGCCCAGTATCAGCTGCGCAGCGAAAAGACTGTGTCCCTCGGCACGACGCCCCTGTCACGCGTTCGCTTAAACCCTGGTGCGTATCTTTTGCTCCTGCGCAGCCCTGGACGCGCAGAGGTCAAGTACCCCATTGCCGTCGAGCGCGGCGAGGCGCTGCCGCTGCGCGTGTACATGCCTCCTACCGGCGATGTGCCCGCCGACTTCGTCTATGTTCCTGCTGGTCGCTTCCTGTTCGGCAGCACGGCAGACGATGACAGCCGACGCGTGTTCTTAAGTCATATCCCGGCCCACAAGGTCTGGACCGGCAGCTACATCATCGGTCGCACCGAAGTGACGTTCGCCGATTGGCTGACCTTCCTGCGAGCTCTGCCGCCGTCTGAGCGAGTGCGACGCCTGCCGAAAGCGGGCAGCCTGGGCAGCAGCGGCTTCTTAGAGCTGACCGAGCGCAAAGAGGGTGTGTTCGAACTTTCGCTGCAGATCGGAGATCGGCTGCAGCACGCCAAAGAAGGCGAGTCGATAAAGTACACCGGCCGCACGCGCCGGGCGGAGCAGCCGTGGCTGCAGCTTCCCGTAACGGCGATTAGTCACGACGATGCGCTGGCCTATACGAACTGGTTGGCGGTGTCGCGACGCATTCCCAATGCGCGACTCTGTACAGAGCCAGAATGGGAACGCAGCGCCCGCGGTGCCGACGCTCGCCTGTTTCCGCATGGCAATCGCTTGGCCGCAGATGATGCCAATATCGACGTGACGTACGCGCAGATGCCGCAGGCCATGGGGCTTGATGTCGTCGGGGCACACCCAGCGTCGCGCAGCCTATTTGGCCTCGATGACCTGGTGGGCAATGCCTACGAATGGGTCGGAAACACGGTCTCGGACCGCCAAGCGGTGCTGCGCGGTGGAGCCTTCTACTACGACGCGGTCACTGCGCGTATCGACAACCGCCATGAGCCAGAGCCCGGCCTGCGCATCTCAAACACGGGCCTACGCGTCTGTGCTAGCATCAAATCGCTACTCTAAACTCTCATGCAAAGAGGCCTTCTTACGATGTCGACTCCACATCGCTTGCTCGGGATCTCTGGGACGTTGGTGCCGCTGCTCTTGTCCGGTCTTGCCCATGCCGATCCGGTTCCAGCGCCGCCGCAGCGTCGACCACCGACCGCTGACGCGGGTGCCAAGTGCCGCGGGATCAAGCCCAACGGACCAGACCTGACGGGCACCAGCATCGTGCTGAATGTCACGTGCGGAAATGCCGTTCAATTGCGCGTCGCTCGCCTGAATCTGGGGGTCACGCTCGATGGCAAGACGGTGGTCCCTGGCGTCGCGATCAAAGACGGCGGCCTGGCCAGCCCCCAGCTCTCGGGACCGCAGCTTGCTGGCGCGATGCTGCTGGGTGAAACAGAAGACGGTGAGCCCGTCCGTCTGCGCATCGACAGCGTCGCGACCGTGGCGGATCCCAACCCCAAGACGCCCGAGAACGAAAACGCCGATGTCTTTCAGTATCGCGTGTCGTTCCAGCGCGGCACGGCAACCGGCAGTGGTAAGAAGCCAGCCGGACCGCTCAACAGCCAGTTCAAACCGGCAACCGCCGCCTGGGCGCCTCTGTGTCCTCAGCAAAGCGCGGCCGTGGTCGTGTCGGGATCGTGGAACATGCAAGCCGGCGAAACCGGCGGGGCCCGCAAAGAAGCAGCGACGGCAGGAGAGATCACCTTCGCCTGCATGAGCTCGGCGATTGCCAAGTGTGTGACCAACCTTGGATACAAGCCATGGCGCACCCTGACTCCGGCTGCGGGACCGGGTGTTTCCGCTGCACTCGTCGGTAAGCCCGTTTCGATGGATGCCATGCACCAGGCCTGCGTCCGCGCTGTCCGGGCCGACTACTGCGGCAATGGCCTGTCGATGACCGCAGAAGGTACACAGGTGAACTTCTACGACAGCGCCGGCCTGCAAAAAGACGAATCCAACGGTCCCCTGGAAGCCGTTTGGACGCCTGCCGGTGCGCTGTGCGTCAACGTACCGCGCCTGGTGACGGCGCCCGCCGATCCGACGAGTGGCCGACCGCCCATGAAGACGCGCGACTATCTTGCGATGCGCTGCCCAGCGGTCACCAAAGCCGCGCCCTGCGACAAAGTGACGGTCCCCGACGGAATCACACTATTTACCGAGGTCACATCGGCTCCGCCTGCGGCCGGCAGCCCAGCGCCTGCGACGCCGGGCCGTGCGACAACCCCACCGGCTGCAACTCCCGCCGCTCCAGCTCCGGCCCAAGCACCTCCGGCCTCTCAGACTCGCCCCGCCACTCGCAACTAGCGCTTCGCCTGCGGAACAAAGCGCCGTCCCTGCGATAGGATGCACGGCGCATGGCTCGCATCTCTCCTGCTCGCATTCCCGCCGATGTCACGGCGCTCTGTCGCAGCTTGGTCAACGCTGGCTACTCGGCCTTTGTCGTGGGTGGAGCGGTCCGCGATCTCTTGCTGTATGACGCGAGCCTGGGCATGCAGGCCAAAGACTTCGATGTCGCGACCTCGGCTCATCCCGAGGATGTCCTGCGCATCTTTGGCAAACGACGAACCATTCCGACTGGCATCGCACACGGCACGGTCACGGTCCTTTGCGATCGGCTGCCCGCTGCCGCCCACGTCGGGGAACACGACGACGCCGAGCTTGGAGCCAGCGAACACAAGCACCGCCACGTCGAAGTCACGACCTTTCGCGGCGAGACCGGATACAGCGATGGACGTCGACCGGATCGCATCGAGTTCATCGCAGACTTGGTCGAGGATCTCAGGCGGCGTGACTTTACGATCAATGCCATCGCCTATGACCCGCTGACCGACACGCTGCACGATCCATTTGATGGCCAGGGTGATCTGCAGCGAGGTCTTCTGCGTGCGGTCGGCGATCCCGGCCAGCGCTTTGCGGAAGACGGCCTGCGCTTGCTGCGCGCCGTGCGCTTCGCTGCCAAGCTCAACTTCCAGATCGAGCCGCTGACACGCCGGGCGTTTGCTCCCGCCTTGCCGACGCTGCGCAAGGTCAGTCGCGAGCGCGTGCGTGACGAGCTTCTGCGGCTTCTTGGTGCGGCCCACCCCGACATCGGGCTGAAGCACCTGTTCGAACCTACGCTGGAGTTCGATCAAGGCCCCCTGCCCCCGCATTTCGATGCCGATCAGAGCCTGTTGTCGGTGGCCCTGCCCGAGGTCTGCGCCGTACTTGCGGGAAGCTGGCTGGCAGCGCAGCGCTGGGTGCAGCTTGTGATCGACTGTCCGCTTTCCTTGCGTCCGGCGGCGCTGCTGTGGCCGCTGCGGCAGGCCTGCTTGGATCCAGCGAGCACGCTGCCCAAAGATCCGCGTCGCCTGTCGAGCTTGCTCGATGATCGATTGAAGCTGCCGCTGGCCCAGCGCAACCACCTGACGGCACTTCTGCTCATGCCCGAGATCGAGTATGACGCGGCGGCGCCGTGGCCAGCCCCCCAGGTGCGGCGCTTGCTTGCAGCCCAGCCGGCCGCGCTGACATGCGACTGGCTTGCGCTGCGCGAGCGTGCGCTGCGCATCGAACAAACGACCGGCCGCGCCGACCACCTGCGAGCACTTCGCGAGCGCATCGCCGACGAGCAAGCCCAGGCGCCGCCGCTGTCAATCGCTGAGCTCGCCATCACCGGGCAAGATGTGCTTTCGCACTTCCGACTGTCCCCCGGCCCGCGCGTGGGGCAGGTTCTGCGCCACTTGCTAGAGCAGGTTCTCGACGATCCGCGATGTAACGAGCGCGATTACCTACTGGCCGAAGCAGCCCGCGTGCTGGGGACTACAGGCGATTGAGCGAGCGCTTGTTCAGCACCGCTTGGGCATACACAATGCCGCTCTTGAGGTTGCTGCGCGTCGTCATTCCGTCGAGCCGAATGCCAAGCTGCACCAGCGTCTGCGCCACTTCAGCCCGCATTCCAGTGACCACGGGCTCGATTCCGAGCAGACGCAGGGCTCGCGCCACCCCGATCAGCGTGCGTGCCGCCTGCGTATCCAGCGTCGAGACACCTGTGATGTCGATGATCGCCAGCTTGGCTTCATACCGGCTGGCTGACTCGGGCACGGTATCCAGCAACTGATTGCTGCGCTCGGCATCAAGCGATCCAATCAAGGGCACCACGACGATGTCATCGCTGATGGGGATGATCGGCGTGCTTCGTTCGGCCAGAGCCGCGGCCTGCACGGTGATCAGCTCGTCTCGCATCTTGGCGCGCTGCGTCTCGGCTTCGCGGCGCTCGGTGACGTCACTTAGCAACAGCAGCAAAGAACGCAGCTGACCGTCTTCTGACAAGACAGGAAGGGCGCTGCTCATCAGTGATCGGCGGCCTATCGCGGTCTGGACATCCACGTCCGCGTGCTGCAGCTCACCACGCGCAACAGCCAGCATCAGCGCCGACTCTTCATCGGGCAAGGGCTCGTCCGTACCGGGCCGCAGGAAGCGCTGATTCAAGCGACGCGACTCGGGTGCGAGCTCGCCCCAGCCCAGCAGCGCATCCGCCGCGGCATTGCTAAGGATGGGACGCAGGCTGCTCGCATCGAGCAGCACAACACCCACTGGCAAGTGCGTCAGCACCCGGCTTAGAAGCGCGCTCTGTTCGGCGCGAGCGCGCAGCGCCACCTGCGTTTCTTCGGCGAGCAGGCGGTTCTGCAAGACCAACGAGGCCTGCTTGGCGATGGTCTGGAAAATGCGCTCATCGCGCGCGGAAAACGTGCGCACTTCGTCCCACGCTATCGAGACATTGCCAATCACACGCCCCTGCACCACCAGCGGCAACAGGGCGGCGCTGCGCTGGCTGCCTTGGCGATACAGCATGCGCGCCTGCGGATCGACGCGCGGATCCGTCTCGACATCCGAGATCAAAAGCGGCCGATCCGGGTCCTTGATCCACAGGCTGATCATCGGCACGAACTCGACGGGAAACGTCATGCCAATGACCGAGGCCGCCATTTCCTCCTGCTGCGTCCAGCCCGCTACCACGCGCAGCTGATGCAGCTCGCCAGCCGCGTTTCGTTCTAGGATGCCCAGGAAGGCATACGTCGCACCGGGGGCCGCGATGGCGATGGCGCGCAGCGCATCATCGGTGCTGCTCGCTTGGTTCAGGCGCATGCTCACGTCGTACAAGAGCGAGGTCTCTTGAAACACCTCGCGCAGCGAGCGCTGGATATGCAGGTTGGCGGCAAACGACGCCACGGCATCGGCGAGAAGCGAGCACACGCTGCGCTCTTCCTGCGACAGCTCACGCGGGCTCGCAAAGACCATCACCAAGAGGCCATGCCAGCTGCGATGCGCCCGCGAATAAAGCGGCACCAGCACCAGGGCCCGCTGACCCAGCTTCGAAAGCTGGTCCCGCAAGTCGGCATCGGCTCGCGAATCGCTCTGCACATCCGCGATCGCGACGAGCTCCGATGGGTTCTGGCTCCACACCGCCGTCAGGCGCCACAGCGACAGCGGAATCGACACTCCCAGCATCGTGTGTACGTGCTGGATCTGTCCGTGTTCCCAGATCGCAGCCAGCTCTCCGCGCTCGATTCGCCCGTCGGCGTCGACGTGCAGTCGGACGAAATGAGCAGATGAGGGCTGCATGCGGCCGATGTACAGCATGGCGGCCGCCAGCAGATCCTGTTCACTTGTGGCCGCCGCCAGTCCGGCATGCACGGTGGCGAGCTCGGCTGCCAGGCTGCTGCCGCGTGTACTCTCGCTGCTCGTGCTGGTGTCTGCTTGCGCATCGTGGGCCGCGCGATCGGGTGCTGTCTCGGTGCTGGGCTCTGAAGAAGACGCCTCCATAGGCGGAGGCACAGGGGCCTGAGGATGGCTCATCGTGTGCCCATCGTATCACTCACAGCACTGCACTTGCGCTCAGTTAGCGCTCGCAAAGCGGGCTGGACTACACTGCGCCTGCCATGCTGCCTAGCGCCGTCGCCCATTCCGCACCGACTTTGGTGTCACACGATATTGGCTGTGCATTCGGGGGCAGCGATACCTTTCATTCGTGCCCAGGTCTGATCGTCGACACCGAGACCACGGGCGTACACGCCGACACCGATCACATCGTCGAGCTAGGAGCCATCGGCTACGCCGCCGGACAGCCGACCTATGAGCGACGCATGCGCCTAAACCCCGGCTGCCCGATCCCCGAAGAGGCCAGCGCTATCCACGGCATCACCGACGCCGATGTACGCGACAAGCCGCGGTTTGCGGCGATCGTTGAGCGCTTCTTGCCCTATCTCGACGGGCGCATGCACCAAGGGGTCGAGCCGTGGATCGCTGGCTATAACGCCGTCGGGTTCGACATTCCGCTGCTCAATGCCGAGCTAGCACGCGCCGGCAGCCCGGCCCGCATCTCGCTCGATCGCGTCGTCGATCCCATGGTCTTTGTGCGCTGGCACCTGCGTCACCTGCGCAGCCGCTCGCTGGAAAACGTCTGTCGCCACTTCGCGATCCCAGCCGGCCGCGCCCACTCGGCTCTTGACGATGCGCGGGCCACGGGCGCGCTGCTGTTTCGCTTGATCCACGATGGCCTGATGCCCGATCGCATCCAGGATGCGCTGGTGCAGCAGCACGAGCTAGGCGCTCGCTTGATCCAGGAAAGCGAGTCGTACGCGTACTGGCTGTATCACGATCGCAGCGACGGCACGCTGCGCCTGGGTGCTGGCAGCTTGATCGGCACGCCGATCGAGCACGCCAGCCCCGATTACCTGCGCAGCCTGCTGTCGAAGATTCCCGATCTGCCCGAGCGCGTGCGCAGCGTCTTTCTGTCGCAGGCCAGCCGATCTAGCTCGCGCCCGCAGGCCCTGCGCTCTGAGTGAAGCCACGCCCCGGCCCGCTTCCCTCGCGGCAGAGTACAGGGATGGGTCAAGACCGTGCAGAGATGGCCGGAAGCCGTGCAGAGATGGCCCGGCACCATGCAGCGACGCGCTGACTCAGCAAAGCGGCGGGCGGAGGGAAGGAATCAGCGGGCTGGGTAGGCTATAGAGCTGCAGCACCGAGGCCGATCGTCTTTTGCAGGAAGGCCAGAAGGTCCGTCGCTTCCGCGATGCGCTTGCTGGTCGGCTTGCCGGCGCCATGACCCGCGCGCACCTCAATGCGGATGAGGACCGGAGCCGAGCCCGCCTGCGCCGCTTGCAGCGCGGCCGCGAACTTGAAGCTGTGCCCCGGCACCACGCGATCGTCGTGATCCGCCGTCGTCACCAGCGTCGCCGGGTACTGCGTGCCAGGCTTGATGTTGTGGTACGGCGAGTACGCGTGCAGCGCCTTGAACTCATCCGGGTTGTCCGAGCTGCCGTAGTCATCGATCCATTCCCAGCCGATCGTGAACTTGTGGAAGCGCAGCATGTCCATGACGCCCACCGCCGGCAGGGCCGCGCCGAATAGCTCGGGGCGCTGCGTCATCGTCGCCCCCACGAGCAGTCCGCCGTTGGATCCGCCCGCGATGGCCAGCTTCTTCGGCTGCGTCCACTTGTTCTTGATCAGCCACTCAGCCGCCGCGATGAAGTCATCGAACACGTTCTGCTTGCGCAGCTTGGTCCCCGCCTTGTGCCAGTCCTCGCCGTACTCGCCACCGCCGCGCAGGTTGGGCTTCGCAATGACGGCACCGCGCTCCATCATCACCAGTTCGAACACCGAAAAGGCCGGCGTGATTGGGATGTTGAAGCCACCATAGCCGTACAGGTACGCCGGGTTCTTGCCGTCGGCCTGCGTGCCTTTTTTGCGGCTCACGAACATCGGTACGCGCGTGCCGTCTTTGCTTTGATAGAAGATCTGCTGCGTCTCGAAGTCAGCCGGGTTGAACTTCAAGCTCGGCGCTTTGAACACCGTGCTCTGAAACGTCGTCAGGTCCAGGCGATACACCGAAGCCGGCGTCGTAAAGCTGGTGTAGCTATAGAACGTCTCTTTGTCCGTGCGCTTGCCCCCAAAGCCACCGACCGAGCCAATTCCCGGAAGCGGCAGATCGCGCACAAACTTCCCCGACAGATCAAAGACCTTCACCTGCGCATACGCATCCTTCAGATAGCGCGCAACGAACAGGTTGTTCAGCACGCTGACTCCCGCCAAGTTGTCGGCGCTCTGCGGGATGATCTCTTTCCAGTCCTTTTGCTGCGGCTTGCGCGTGTCGATGGCGATGACCTTGCCGCGCGGCGCTTTCAGATCTGTCTTGAACCAGAACACCGGCCCGTCGTTATCGAGGAACGTGTATTCGGCATCAAAGTTGTCGATCAGCTCGACGAGCTTGCTGCCCGGCTGGCTCAAGTCCTGATACAGGATGCGGTACTTATCGTCCGTGCCCTTGGCCACCGTGACGATCAGATAGCGCCCATCGTCCGTGACGGTCGGAACGAACTGCCAGTCTTTGTGATCCTTGCGCTCATAGACCAGCGTGTCCTGTGCCTGCGGCGTGCCCAAGCGGTGGTAATAGAGCTTGTGAAAGAAGTTCACCGACTCGAACTCTTTGCCCTTGGGCTCGTCGAAGCGGCCGTAATAGAAGCCCTTGCCATCCTTGGTCCAGGCCACGCCCGAGAACTTGATCCACTTCACGACGTCGGGCAGGTCCTTGCCGGTTTCGACATCGCGCACGCGCCAGTCTTGCCAGTCTGATCCGGCGGCGGCGATGCCATACGCCAAAAGCTTGCCATCGTGGCTGATGCCCATGCCCCCAAGCGCCACGGTGCCGTCCTTGGACATCGTATTGGGATCGATGAGCGGCGTCGGCTGCCCGGTCAGAGTGGTCGTGGTGTAGACCACGCTCTGGTTCTGCAGACCATCGTTCTTGGCATAGAAATACCGGCCGCCTTCTTGAACCGGCGGGCTGTATTTCTCGAAGTTCCAAAGCTCGGTCAGGCGGGCCCGCAGCGCTTCACGCGTCTCGATCGTATCCAGCCAGCCGAACGTCAGCTTGTTCTGCGCTTCCACCCACTGCCGCGTCTCGGGCGTGTCCAAAGACTCCAGCCAGCGATAGGGATCTTTGACCTTGGTGCCGTGGTACTCATCGACGTGATCGACGGTCTTGGTGGCGGGATACGCAAGCTTGTCCGCTGCGCTGGCGGCGCCTTTTTCCGCCGCAGCGCCGCCTTTCTTTGCGCTCGGCTTCAACGCAGGAGCCTTTCCGGGTGGAGCAGCCTCGGCGCGAGAAAGGCCGCTGTGGTTTGGGGGAATCGAAAGCGATGACGCAAGGGCCACAAGCCCTCCGATCATCAACCATGGGCGACGAGAAGTGTTCTTCGCAGTGAGCATGGCGGCACTATATGAAGTCTCCGGTTGCAAGTCATCGGGAACCCAGGCAAAACCGCTGCCCGACGCATTCAATTCCCCGCTTCACAGCGGCCCTTGTCGCGAGCGTGTCTTCCCATGTTGCACCTGCCCTTTTCACACCAGCCTCGCCTGCACTTGATCGTGGGCCATCGCGGTGTTGGCAAGACCGCGTTTCTGCAGCGTGTCCGCGCCGCCTATGCCCGCCGCTCGCTGCCCGTTACAACCTGGGATCTCGATGCCGAGCTTTCACGACACCACGGGGTCGCGGTGGCGACGCTGTTTCACCAGCACGGCGAGCCGCGCTTTCGCGAGCACGAACACGCGCTTTTGCGCGCACGACTCGCGGACCTGTGCGATCCATCTTCGGCCCGCGATCTCAGTGATGTCTATGTCGCGCTGGGTGCCGGCTATGACGAAGACCCGCGCGCCGCGGTTCCGCCGGCCTGGCTGCCGCTTGCGCGAGTCCTGTGGCTGCGCCGCTTGACCGACCCGCAGGGCCGGATCTTCGTCGACTCTGCGCGGCCTCGCTTGGATCCCGATCTGCCACCACTGACCGAGTTTCAGCGACGTTTTGTCGAACGACAGAGCCGCTATCAAGCCTGGCACGACATCGTGTGGATCATGCCGGAGGGCGCCGAATCCGACGAAAACCCGGCCGAGGATCAGTTCATCTTTGCCGCGCTGGCCAGCCATCACCACAGCCCCAAGGGCATGCTGCCCGCCGTGCTGACGCTGCTGCCCGAGTCACTGGCTCGAAGCGAAGCAGCACACGAGTTCCTGATGCGCCGACTGACCTGGCCCGGCCTGCGCTTTGAGCTGCGCGATGATCTTCTATCGGATGCTCAGCGAGCCTGGGCACAGCGCCTGCTGCCACCTGAGCGCGTGATCCGAAGCGCTCGCCGCGCGCTGCCCAGCCACAGCGATGTACAAGCCGCCTGCCGACAAAAGAGCGCTGTGGATCTTCCGTGTGAGCTATTGCAGTCGCCGCCGGCTGAGCGCTGGCTGCGCGAGTGGACCGATTGGCTCGACGGTGCGATGCAGCCAGGGCTTATCGCTTCGCTGCACGATCGCGGCATCGGCGAGTCGGTGCCGCAGGCAGCCGCGCGCCTGCAAGGCTTGGCACAGCAGTTGGGCGCGCAGCATGCCAAGCTGGCCATCGAAGTTCATGACTTCGCCGAGCTGGCGTCAGGTCTGGCCTGGGCCAGTGAAGATCCGCTGCGACGCGCTTTTCTGCCGCGCACACCGACAGCACAGCACGCATCTGGCCCCGAGCGCTTTCGCTGGTTTCGCGCACTGCAGGCGCTGGCCAGACGATCGCCGCTTTCATTCGTGCGCGAAGGCGACGGATCAAGCGCAGATCAGCCGACGCTGTGCGAACACCTGCAGCTTGGCATGGGAGACATGGAACAACCGTCGCCCAGCTTTGCTGCCGTGCTCGGCGATCCAGTGCAGCACAGTCGCAGTCCCAGCGAGCATCGTGCGTTCTTTTCGCGCCAGGGCCTGCCCATGTTCGCCATCCCGTGCAGCGAAGCCGACATCGCGCACGGGGGCCTTGAGCTTCTGCGACAGCTTGGGCTGCGCTGTGCCGCCGTGACTGCACCGCTCAAGCGCGCCGTTGGAGCGCTGACGGGGCTCGCGAGCTGCAACACGCTGTGGTGGCAGGATGACACGGCGAGCTGGCAGGGCGGAAATACCGATCCAGTCGGCCTGCGGGCGCTTCTGGCATCGCTGCCTGCCGACGCTCAGGTCGCGGTCTGGGGCGGTGGCGGTGTCTTGCCGAGCATTCAAGAGACCCTGCCGCAGGCACAGTTTTTTTCGCTGCGCACCGCAGGCCTGCGCAGCCCATCAAGTTGCGCCAGCGATGCCAGCGATGGGGCGACGCCGAACGTCGCAGCGCTGGCCCAGCCCAGCGTGGTGGTGTGGGCTGCGGGCCATCGCGGTCGAGACGCGGCGCTGCAGCCTCCGGCAAGCTGGCGCCCGCAGTGCGTATACGACCTCGACTACCGCGAGGACTCTGCGGCCCGCGACTATGCGCTGCGCGTCGGGGCGCGCTACGTGTCGGGCTTGCTCATGTTCACGGCACAGGCCGCGGCCCAGCGCGCAATCTGGCAGCACTGCCTTACCCCTGCGACGCCCAGCCCGGCCAAAGGCGCTCATCCGGCGCAGTCGCACACGATCCGCTCGACGTGCGAGCGAGGTCTTACCTAAGCGTCCTTTCGTCTGCAGAGTTGTCAAAGCAGACGCGGATCACGTCGGAAAACGTGGTACTTTCAAGGGGCTGCGCCACCGGCTCGGCGCGGCTCTGGGCTATGAAGCTGTTCTCGCAAGATGGGTTGCCATTTGCCGCCGCACCGCGCAGCACGCGCTGGGCCCTGCTGATCGGCATCAATCAATATCCGTTTCTGGGCGAAGTGAATCTCGACGGCAGCGTCAATGACGCGATGGGCTATCAGGCCGTCTTGCGCGATCGCTTCGACTTCCCGGAAGAAAACATCACGCTGCTCTTGGATGCAGCAGCGACGCACGATGGCATCTTGAACGCGTTTGATCGGCTGGTGGCGGTGGTACAGGACGGCGACCAAGTCGTGCTTTCGTATTCTGGGCATGGTCGGCGCATTGCCAGCCCAGACAGCCTTGAAGCCGATCAAATGGACGAGACCTTCGTGCCCGCGGACAGCGGTAGCGGTTTTTACCCCAATCGCGACATCCGCGACGACGAGTTCCTGTCCCGCATCGTCGCACTGACCGAGCGCGGTGCCTATGTGACGTTTTTTTGCGACTGCTGCCATAGCTCGGCCTCGCTGCGGGATGACTTCCGGGCATCGACGCGCGGTGTCGCTGCCGACCTGCGCCGCCGCAGCAACGAACAGCAGATGATCCAGATCCCAGATGGCCTGGGCCTGGTCGCGATGCAAGAGGCGGGTGCTCGGCCCGTCGAGCCCAGCAAGAGAAGTCCAGCCCCACGATCCAAGGTCGGCCTTGGCCTGCGGCGCGATCACTATGTCTATGTCGCCGCGTGTCGCGACAGCGAGCTAGCCACCGAGCACATCGAGCAGACAGACGGCGGGCGCCAGGTTCATGGAGCGCTGAGCTATTACCTGCAGCGCGAGCTAGCGAGCTGCCTTCCTGGCGAGGCAATGCGCGCAGTCATCGGCCGTGCCTTCGCCGCGCTGAGCGGCGAGTGCCCTGAGCAACATCCTCGCGCCGAAGGAGCATTGGAAGACACGCCGCTATTTGTCGCCGAGCTGGATGGGTCGTCGGCTCGTCTTCTGCCCAGCACGTCCGAACAGCGAGCCGCCGTGCGTGAGCGCACAGGCAAGAGCATCGTGCTGTCGGTCGGCCGCCTGCATGGCGAGACCCTCGGGTCGCGCTATGCCGTCTATGCAGCGTCGAGCACCCCGCTGTCATCGGCTCCTTGGGCAAGCCAACATCGCCCCGTGCTAGGCGTGGTCGAAGTGACCGCCGTGCGCGCAACCTCAGCGAGCGCCAAGATCCTGCTTGAAGCCTCAGCGGGCGCGATCACCGAAGGCAGCCTGGCCGTTGAGTACGAGCACAGCACCGCGCTGCCGCCATTACGCGTCGAGCTGTGCTGCGATCCCGAGCATACCGAGCAGGCTGAACTAACCGAGGCACTTGCTCGCTTGCGCGATCGACTGACCAGCATTCCCGCCATCGAAGTGGTCAGCGATGGCAGCGCCAGCCTGCGTCTTTACGCGCTGTCGGCCCGCGCGCAGGCCAGCGCCACCGAAGGGGCGGATGTCGCGATTCCGTCGACACCTGTGCCGCAGCTAGGGGCGCTTGGCGAGCCGGTCTGGGCCCTGGTTGGACGCGATGGCCAGCTACGTACGCCGGCTGTGCCGTTGCGAGCTGCCGGCAGTCTGCACAGTGTCGAGGATCGACTGCGCGGGCTGGCCACGCAGCAGCTAATCCTGCACCTTGTGCCACGCCCCAGCGCGCTGCGCGATCGCCTGCAGGTTGCGCTGCTGGTTCGCTGTCCCGGCGAAGCGGACTGGCGGTCTGTGACACGCAGCGAAGGAGCCCCGCTTGTGGTCGATGAGGGCGATGCTCTGGCGCTGCGCCTATCGCTGCGCGCGACAGAGAGCAATCCCTTGGCAGGGCCACCGGCACCGCTGCATGTCGGCGTGCTGCACTTGTCGGCAAGCGGTGAGACGCAGGTCTGGGCGAGCGAGCCCGAAAACCCACCGCAGCTTCGGCAAGATGCTGCATTCGAGCTGGGCCTACGCCCCGGCGAGCAGCGCATACTGCACATCGCGGAAGGCTACCCACCAACGGGTTGGGATCGCCTGGGCGATCTGCGCAACGAGCGCTCGCAAGCCTTCGACAGCTTGATCGAACCCGTTCCCGCCGCCGCGTATGTGCAGGACTTGATCACGGTGATCGTTGGTACGCACTCGCTGCAGGACAACCTGCAGGCGGCGCTGCGCGTACGTCCCAGCACACCTGCCCGCGAGCCCGTCTTGCGTGCCGACGTGGCAGCCAGTGCGCGCAGCCTAGCGCTGGCCTTGCGCGGTCGACGTCCTCGTCGTCGCCCAGCCAGCCTAAGCCTGGACACCGAGACCCCGCGCGAAGACTGGACACAGATCTCGCTGCCGATCCTCGTTCGCCGCCGGCTGGGTAGCTAGATCGCCGGTCCCCGAACCGTCGAGCGCTGTGGTCGATTTGCCAGCCCAGCGACAGAGCGCCATCTGCCCACGCAGGCCCCGTCGCAAGAGCGGATATGATCAGGCATGGCCGCCCGTCCCCAAAGCACACCCCGAACAACCCAGGCCACCCGTCGCACACATGAGAGGCACCGATGCGGCAGGCATTGCCGTTCATAGAGCGCGTTTTTCTTGGATGGCTCGCGTTCCTGTTCGCAGTGAGCACAGCGCACGCGGGTTCCCGAGACGCTTGTTCCTATTTGTTCGATGTTTCCTCGCCCTATCTTGTGCCGCAGCGCTGCGATCTAGACGCGGCGCGGGCGCTGCTTGCACATCAGTTGACCGAAGGCTGCAAGGCTGCGGCCAGCAGCGGTCAGGCCGAATCGTCCATGGCTCGGCTCGCGACGATCGCAAAGACCCCGGATGAGCAGTCCGCCTGCAGCGCCGAGAAACGCCTGCTGTCCTTGTTCGCGCTGTGTACCCTGCGACCGCCTAACCACCGCGACGACTTCCGCCTGGCCTTCCTCAAGTCCCAGTTCTCATACGATCGCGAGGGCCAGCCGCTCGTTCCGCTTGAGTGCGCGCGATCGCTCCTCCTTATGGGGGATGAAGACGCAATGCTCGATTTCGCGCTGGTACTTTGGCCTCCAGACCGACTTCCGTACTTGCGGCAGCTTCTCGCTGTAGCCACGCCGGGGCGGGACGACCAAGCGGCGCGTCTGCTGCGCGCGGCGTACGCGTACGCGTGGAAGGATCGCGATGCCTTGCACCGGCTGCTGTGCGGGCGACAGCGTGCGGCATCTCGCGCGCTGCAGTCGTCCTGTGCCGAGTTTCGTGGCGATGAAGAAGCCCTGCAGGTGCAAGCCGCCCAGCGCGCTGCCCTTCAGCAAAGCCAACGAACAGACCTGCCGCTTCGCATCGGACTTACGATCCTGAGCATTGCCGTCGCAGGAACACAGTTGGGCGTATCGGCGGCATACCCTGGCACGCCAGCCGGACAGGCCATGGCGACGTTTGGTGGGATCACCGCCAGCAGCTTGGCGGTGTCGGATGCCATGCTGATCGACATGGCCCCCGATCGAACTGGCGCAGCCAGATACTTCAAACCGATAACCCTGTTTTTCGGGGTGGGCATCTGGGCCTGGCTGCCGATTCCCATCGCCCTGTCTGGTGCCGCCGCCAACTGGACCGCGCAGACGCCGACGGGAAACATCGTCTCGTCGGCAATCAGCGCTCCTTTTTCCTTGGCCTCGGCGCTCGCGCTCATTTGGATGTTCTAAGCGGGCGCTGCGATCGCCGCGCTCGATGCGTCCCCGCTGCGACGTCCAGGCCGCCCTAAAGTCCAAGCGACTTGACCGCGTGGGCAACGGCTCGCTCGCTCCAGCCTGCATAGCCAATGCGCAGATACGGCAGCGCATGGCCGGCCAAGGAAAAGTAGCGCCCCGGCCCAACCCAGATGCCTTGTCGGGCGGCATGGGCGGCGATCCGCTCGGCGCTGCGTCGGCCTTTTAGCTGCACCCAAAGCGACATGCCGCCGTCGGGCACATCGAACTCGACAGCCTCGGCAAAGCGCGTGTGCAAAAGACGCACCAAAGCGTCCCGCCGCGCAACGTAGAGCCGACGCATGCGGCGCGCATGACGTTGGATTTCGCCGTCCTCAAAAAGCTCGGCGACCGCCGACTCGACCGCGGCATCGCCTTGTCGATCCAGCAGCATGCGCTCGGCCGCCATGGCGCGCAGCACGTCGCGTGGCGCAACGACGTATCCAAGACGGATGCCCGGCGCCACGATCTTCGAGAGTGTGCCGATGTAGATCACCTGGCTTGGATCGGCCGCAGCCAGCGGCAACACCGGGCGGCTCGCGTAATGGAACTCGTGATCGTAGTCGTCTTCGACGATCGCGACGCCGTACTTCTGACACAGCGCCAATAGCTGTCGCCGCCGCGGACCCGAAAGCGTCGCCAGGGTTGGGTACTGATGATGCGGCGTCAGATACACGGCGCGAACGCGGCGACGCTTGAGCGTGTCGGCGAGCGCATCGACATCGACACCGCTTTTGTCGACCGGAATCGGCAGCAGCGTCGCACCTTCGCGTCGAAAGATCTGCCAGGCCGGTGGATAGCCAAGAGCCTCGACGGCGATCGTATCACCGGGACGCACGAGCACCCGCGCGGCCAAGGCCAGCCCCTGCTGACTGCCACGTGTCACGATCACATCCTCGCTGCTGCACGGCATTCCGCGCGTCGCCCGCAGCATGGCGGCCAGCGCCTCGCGCAGACGCAGCACGCCGCGCGCATCGCCGTAATCGAGCACCTCCTTGCGACTGAGCAGGGCCCGTCGATAGGCCCGAGCCAACGCCGCCCGCGGGACGTGCCGCAGATCGGGTATCCCGCCGGACAAGATCAGCGCTGGATGCTCTCGCTTCTGGGGTGCAGAGCCGTCTGTTTCAAGGGGTCTTGCCGCGGTGCGTACGACGCCATCGCCAGCAAAGCCGAAGCGAGCGCGTGCCGCGCTGGTGGTGCCGGCCGGTGCTGCATCCGCGAGAATCGGCGCGGTCGTCACGAAGGTGCCGCGCGCTGGGCTGCCACTCACCCAGCCTTGGGCAGTCAGCTCGGCGTACGCGGCAACGACCGTGTTGCGATGAACACCCAGCGTGTCCGCGAGTGAGCGCGTACCTGGCAAGCGGCTTCCCGCGCTGAGCCGCCCGGCCTTGATCGCTGCGACCAGCGCGTCAGCAATGGCGACAAACATCGGTCGATCACCAGCGAGGTCCAGCGCGAGGCTCCATCCTCCTCGCGTAGCTGGCTGTTTTCCAACTGGACTAGTTACTTTTTTTGATCTGGAACTTCTCACTGGTCCAGCGTAGCGCTGAGATCAGCGCATGCACAACCAATCGCTCTTGGCCACGGAACTTTCGACTCCGATCCGTCGCAAACAGCGCGGGACGCACGACCGCACCACCGTCAACACGATCTTGGACGAAGGCCTCGTCTGCCACGTCGGCTTCGTGCATGAAGGGATGCCGATCGTGCTGCCGACTGCGTACGTGCGCATCGGCGATCACGTGTACCTTCACGGCGCTCCCGCAAATCGCATGTTGAACGCACTAGCGAGCGGCGCGGACGGCTGCTTGACGGTGACGCTCGTCGATGCGCTGGTACTCGCGAAGACCGCGGGCCATCACTCGCTGAACTACCGCTCGGTCATGCTCTTTGGCAAAGGGCGCCGTGTGACCGACCGCGCCGAGCTTGCGGCAGCGTTTCGCGGCATCGTCGAAGCGACGCTACCGGGCCGATACCAGTACACGCACGCCGCCGCCGAGATCGACTTCACAGCCACGCTTGTCATCGCATTTCCAATTGCGGAAGGCGCGGCCAAGGTTCGCGACCTGCAGCCCACGGACGAGCCAGAAACACCGGTCGACTTCGTCGGTGTCGTGCCCATCACGCAGCGCGTCGAGCGCGCCACCGCGGTCACCGATAGCCCAAAGCCCATGCCACACATAAGCGCGATCTTTGGCGTGCGCGATCACGAGGTCGACGCTCTGCGCGCGGTGCTTGGGCAGGCCTTCGGCTGGGGGCCGCGCGGCGATCTGATCGTCCGCGATCGTATCTCGCGCTATCGTCGCGCCGAGCCGTCTGGGTGGTTCGCCGTGCATGCTCAGCGGGACGCACAGTCGGCACCAGAGCTTTCGGCGGGCGGCGGCTGCTTGACGTTCGGCGAGATCGCATACCTCGGTCTTGTGGGCGTGCTGCCGGCGTTTCAGCGTCGCGGAATCGGTCGCATTCTTATGGAACGCCTCATGCGCTATGCGGACGCACGCGGTGCGGAAACGCTGCTGCTTGACGCCTCGGCCGCGGGTGCCCCGCTGTATCTATCCATGGGCTTTGCGACAACGGACGAGACATGGGTGTTTTCGTCCGAGGCCACAGCGAGCACAGCGACCGGGGCGACCACTTCGGCACGCGTCCGCGCCGCGACCCCCGAGGATCGTTTGACAATCATCGCGCTGGACCGCGAGGCCTACGGCGCCGATCGCACGCGCTTGCTGGATGCCTGCCTTACGGACGGTCGCGCGCTCGTGCATGAGCAAGGTGGTTTCTGCATCGCGCAAGACGCGTACATCGGCCCGCTAGTTGCTGCGCAAAAAGACGTCGCTGCCGAGCTTCTGGATGCGGCGCTGGCGCTGCCGTTTTCGCGACCGCCCGAGGTGCTGACCCGCGCATCGCACCCGTTTATGCCGCAGCTTCTGGCTGCCCGTGGGTTACGCCACGCTCGCTCGCTGAAGCACATGCAGAAAGGTGGCGCCTTGCGCGCTCTGCGTCCGCTGGTCTGCGCGCCACAGAGCCTGGCAACGGGTTAGAGCCCGCGCGCTTCGGTGCTCGGCAGCGCGGCGCTTACGGGTCAACGGATCGACTTATGGAGGGGGCGGCAGCGTCGTATCGTGACACCAGCCCGCCTTGTTCCAGCACGATCCGGCGACGCAGTATCCGCGACAGCTACGGCTGGTGCGACAGGTCTTGTGGGCGCAGGCGCCGCTCTGGCAGACCAAGTTGGGCGAGCCGCAGTCGCGATCGGTGGCACAGGTGGCGGGCCGGCACATCCCCGTCGCAAAGCTGCAGGGGAAGGGATCGCCAGGCTTGCACAGCACGCAGCGATAGCCTTCCAGGCAGCCGGCATCCGACGAGCACGTGAACTGCATCTCGCTGCAGCCGGGGGCGCCACAGGGTCGCGGGTTGTCGGGGCGCTTGCAGACGTACTTGCGAGCCCCACACGAGCGCTCGGCCCAGCAGCCGGCGGGCGGTGCGTCCGTCGGATCGGTTGACTGCAGCGCGCTGTCTTCAGCGTCGGTGGCAACCCGCGGATCGCGATCGGTGTCCGTGTGCTGCAAGGCTGCGGTCTGCCCCGCCGAGGCTGTGGCCTCATCATCCAGTTCGGCTGGCTGACACGAGGAAGCCAGCAGGCCCAGCGCGGCGCACAGCAGCCCGGCGCAGGCCGCAAGCGACGTCATCGGCCCCCTGCGGCCTGCGATGCTAGACCGCGACAAACGATGGAGCGCATGCGTTGGACTGCGATGACTTCGACGACGGAACAAGGGGATCAGGGTTCGCATGCGGCGCAGCATACGCCAGCGCGCTCGGCGAAAAAAAGCATCGACAGCGCAGCGAGCGCGATCCTACAGATCGCGGCATGCCTACTACATCTGCCCACCTGCGCGACGCTGCATCCACGGCGCCTTGGCTTGGTCGCTCTCGTCGAAGGAATCACCGCCGTCGGCTGCTTGGCTTGCTGCTGGCGCTGGCCGCTGTCTCGGCGCTGCTTCCCGACGGCGGACATGCGGCCTGGCCCCCCGACGAGCGTAGCGGGCCGATTGACTATCGCGATCCCAAGAACTGGCCCAGTGATCCCAGCTTCAAGACGCAGTGGCAGTCGTGGAGCTTTGCCCCGTCGAGCTACAGCAAGCTCGACGCGCGCACGCGACGCCTGGGCATGGGCGCAAGCTATGACCGCGCCTGGGCCAAGACAACCGGCGATCCGCGCGTCGTCATCGCCGTACTCGACTCGGGCGCGTACTGGGACGAGCGCGACTTGGTCAACAAGTGGTTCCTCAGCCAAGGCGAGCTGCCACCGCCCGCCGACCCCTGCCAAAAGCCCGAGAACCGCGGCGAGGGCAAGCGACGACACGACGCCAACGGCGACGGTGTGTTCAACGTGCAGGACTACACCCGCGTGGCCGGGCACGACCAGCCGG
This sequence comes from uncultured Myxococcales bacterium, assembly GCA_964554495.1. Lineage (GTDB taxonomy): Bacteria > Myxococcota_A > Polyangia > Palsa-1104 > JAEUJZ01 > JAEUJZ01. Next base: position 2,910 of record CAZKOY010000008.1, on the reverse strand, counting down.
AAGCAGCGACGATCTGCGACCCGCGCCTGCGCGACGAAAACACGAACGGCATCTTGGATCCGCAGGATCTGATCGCTGCGTTTTCCGACAAGAAAGACGACGACGGCAATGGCTACGTCGACGACATCGCGGGCTGGGATTTTTTCCGCAATGACAACGATGCCTATGACGACACGCGCTATGGCCACGGCACGGGTGAAGCCAAGGACTCAAGCGGCGAAGCCGACAACGGGCGCGGCGAGGCCGGTGTCTGTCCGCGCTGCCGCGTCATGCCGCTGCGGGTCGGTGACAGCTTCGTGGCCGATGCCAATGACTTTGCCTTGGCCACCGTTTATGCCGTCGACATCGGCGCCTCGGTCGTGCAAGAGGCCTTGGGCACGCTCGACAACACGCCGCTTTCGCAGTGGGCGATTGACTACGCATACGACAACCACGTCGCCGTGATTGCTTCGGCTGCCGACGAAAACAGCTTTCACCACAACTTCCCCGGCACCAACAACCACACGATCTATGTGCATGCGATTCGATACAACGCCGAGGATTTGCCGGACTCGACGCATGCCTTTGCCTTCGACAACTGCACAAACTATGGCGCGCAGCTTCTCTTGTCGGTGCCTGGTGAAAGCTGCAGTTCCGAAGCGGTGGGGCGAAGCGCGGGCATGGCGGGCCTGCTTTACAGTGCGGCGCTCGCGGCCGATTTGCCGGCACCTGCGCGACTGCATCCACCGACGGCGGGACAGACCGCGCCAGCCGGCGACGATGGGCCGGCGGGCCAGCGCGTGCGCCGCCTTTCCGCCGAAGAAGTGCGGCAGATCATGCTGGGCACCGCCGAGAGCTTTTACGACCCCAGCGAAGACAACAACCCCGGCGCCTATCCAACGGGGCCTGGCTTTGTGCGGCGCTTTGGCTATGGCCGTGTGAACGCGCGATCGGCCGTCGACAACATCCTGTCTGGGGCGATTCCTGCCGAGGTCGAGATCGAAAAGCCTGAGTGGTTCCAGGTCTTCGGCGAGCGCGATGGCAGCGTGCCCATCCAAGGGCGTATCGCCCTTCGCCACGGCCAGCCCGAGGGAGACAGCTTTGACTTTGAGATCGCCTGGGCTCCCGGTGTAGATCCGCGCGAAGATCGCTATACCCGGCTTGGCCGCGGCGAGGGCATGACGCGGGGCATCGAGGGCAAGCTGGCGGATCTGCCGGTGGCACAGATCAAGGTCCAAAACCCGGTCTTGTCGCGCGAGGATCCAGCCTGGCAGCCGGACGACATCGCGCACGTGTACACGATCACGGTGCGACTTCGCGTATGGCAGCGCTCGGCGGATCCCAAGCGCAACGGCCTGCTCAGCGAAGCGCGACGCGCGGTGCATGTTCGAACGGACCCGGACCTTTTGCCCGGCTTTCCCAAGCGCTTGGGCGCATCGGGCGAGTCGTCGCCCAAGACCGCCGACCTAGACGGCGATGGCAAGCGCGAAATCATCGTCGGAGATGCCGGCGGCCTGATCCACGCCATCCGCGCCGACGGCAGCGAGCTTGCAGGCTGGCCCGTGACCCTGCCCAGCTATCCTGGCCTGGCCAACACGCCCGACGGACACCAAGGCGCCCCCGGCTGGAGCAAGCCAACAGCGGCAAATCGCCCGCGCCCGCCGTATGGATCGGCCGTGCTGGCGACGGTGGCCATCGGCGATGTCAATGGCGACGGGCGGCTCGATGTGGTGGCGGCGAGCTATGACGGCTTCGTCGTGGCCTATGCGGCAAACGGCTCGCTGCTGTCTGGTTTTCCCGTGCAGGTCGACCGCGTGGCGGCGGCCATTGCCCGCGACCGGCGGCACGTCATCGACGATGGCTTTTTTGCCTCGCCGGTCTTGGCCGATATGGATCGCGATGGCCGCCTGGACATCGTCGCTGCCGCGTTCGACAGCCAGATCTATGTGTGGAAAGGCGATGGCTCGCGGCTTTCCGGCTGGCCGGTCCTTTTGTGGGACGGCGAGCGGCCTGACGACGATCGCGGCGAAGAGCCTCGTCAGCGGCAGCGCATCATGGCCACACCGACGGTTGGCGACCTAAACGGCGACGGCATCCCCGAGGTCATCGTCGGCACCAACGAACAGTACAGCGATAGCGGACGCCTGTATGTCGTCGACGGGCGCGGCAGCAAGGCGGACAAGGTGTTTCTGCCCGGCTGGCCGGTGTCGACGTTTTCGCGCTATGTGCTGCCGGTGGTGGGCTCGGGCCTGCCAAACGCCGCGGCCTTGGGCGACCTCGACAAAGACGGCAAGCCCGAGATCTTGGTGAACGGCATCGGCGGCAACCTAGAGATCCTGCGCAGCGACGGCAAAAGCTATCCAGTCAGGCTGCTGCCGGGCCAGCAGGGCTTCGGTCCGCAGAGCGACACGCACGAATTCGCGGCGCTTGGCTTCATCGCCAACCCGGCGCTGGGCGATCTCGACGGAGACGGACGGCCCGAAGCCCTGTTGCCGAACACGGGCGCCAATACCGCGCTGTCGATGCTCAAGGGCTATGAGCGCCTCGATTACGAGATGCTGCTTTCGGCCTGGGATGTCGCGACGGGCAAGCAGCTTTCCGGCTTCCCGCGCGTGATGGAAGACTATGTCTTTTTCATGAACCCCATCGTCGTCGACATCGACGGCGACGGGCAGCGTGAAGCCATCGCCGGCTCGGCGGGGTATTTCGTCCACGCGTGGAATGCCGCCGGAAAAGAAGCCAAAGGCTTTCCCAAGTTCACCGGAGGCTGGGTAGCCACCACCCCAACTGTCGGCGATCTCGACGGAGACGGTCGACTGGAGCTTGTGGCATCGACGCGCAACGGCTGGCTGTTCGCCTGGCATACGCGGGGCCTTTCGCGCGGTCGCATGGACTGGGATGGCTTCCATCACGACAACCGCAACACCGGCA
>CAZKOY010000007.1:43801-75911 GCA_964554495.1 uncultured Myxococcales bacterium | reverse complement strand
AGGGAACGACATGACGACCCTCCTTTGCGCATCGGCGCTGCGACGATCGTATCGAAGGTTCCCTGCGGAACGGACGCTAGATTCGTCTGTTTCTCGACGGAGGGCTATGGCCCAGAAATCACAGCGCGATCCGCCCACGAGTCCGGGGGGCCGATGACGCCACCATTCTTAGGGCCAGCTAATGCGCAGCGCTTCGGCGGTCTGTGGGCCGCAGATGCCGTCGTTGCCGCCGCGGCCGAAGACGTCTTCTTGAAACTGCAGGAGGGCGCGCAGGCTGCGTGGACCGAACTGTCCGTCGAGCTCGCCTTCGTAATAGCCGCGCTCTTTTAGCGCTTGTTGCACGCGCTGCGTGCGCGGTCCCGCTGAGCCAAAGCGCACGCGCTCGCTGCCTGCTTCCAGACCGACCAGCGCGACGCGCTCGACTTCCGATCCGCTGAGCAGCACATAGCCATAGCGCGTCTGCGGCAGCGCCCAGGCGCCGTCGTGAAACGCTTTCCACGGCCCGGTCGCCGGCTGATCGCCTCGCTGCTTGCACGCTGGAAAGCCGACGACGACCTGACAGCCAGCCGACGAATAGTCGCTGTCGAGCCCGGCGCACCACGCTGCGTGCAAGTTGTCCGACGGGTTGCTGAGCTCGACGCGATCCAGCGGGTCATAGTCCAGGTCGTCTGCGGTGCGGCGCAGCGGGCGGCTGGCCGTCTGCTGCCAGGCCTCGTGCCCCGTCGCAGAAAAGCCGCGATGGCGTCCGCGCCGATAGTCGTCCCAGAACCCAGACAAAAGCTGATTGCAGCCAACGCCCCCATGTCGGCGGGCTTGCTCGACGTACTTGGTGTGCGGCACCGTCGAGCCAGGAAACGTCGCGAACACGCCGCGGGCGGGCCACCACTGCAAGAGCGTGCAGCGCGGATGCTGGTAGTCGACGCGGTTTTCGTTCAAACGCTGGGTCTCGCGCAGCGCATGATCGAACGGCGACAGCGGCAAGCAGCCGCGCAGCCCGACGAAGACCAGCGCATTACGGTCGATGGGAAACTCGTTGGCGCTGCACAGCGCAAGCAGGTGCTCGGCCTTTAGCTCAAACATCGAAGACTCCTGTGCCGACGGGGCATGGGCCGTCAGCGGCTGGGGGCAGGGTCGGAAAAGCGATGCACATCGCGGCGAAAAAACGGTCGCCACTCGGGCGTGGCCAAGCCGGCAGCAGAATCGAGCGCTGCTTCGTCGAACCACGGGGACAGTGCCGCATCGGAAAGGTTGCGCACCACATGAAACTGCTGCGCCGGCATATAGCTTTGGCCGATCAAAAGCAGGCGCTGCCGGCTCGCTCCGACGATTCGCTCGGCGACATCGAGCACCAGGACCGCGTGGCCGGGATGGCCGCCTTGAATCAGCACATCGCCCGGCTCGACCGGACCGCTGCGCGTCGGAAGCTCGGCCTGAAGCGATGCGCTGCCCGCCTCGGCAAACACCCGCGTCAAAAAGCGCATGAAGTCCGCGCGCGACGTTCCGCGGTAGGCCAGCGTGCGGGGCTTGCCGATGTCGGGGTGAAAGGCGATGCGCTCGGGATTTCCGACGGCCAACAGGTACTCGGCCCGCAGGCGCATGATGGCGTCGGCGCACTGCTGCAGATCGCGGCGCGGCACATCCAGCGCGACCACCGCAGCATGCACGTCTTTTCGGCCCTTCATGCGGCCGTCGAAAAGCTGCACGTCTGTGCCGGCAGGCAGCAGTGGCAGGTGGCGCAGCCAAAAGCCAAAGCTGCGCGGCGCAAGCGCGACACGCGTCGCATTCGGCGGCGGGGCAAAGCGCTCGGCCAGGTGGTCCGCAGCGACGGACGGCGTCGGCAGAAAGAGGTACGGGACGGCGGGCGAAGCCTCGGGTGCAGCGGGCGAGCGCGCGGGATCGGCCAGCGCCGCAAAAGACAGCGCGGTACACAGCCAAGCGACTCGATTCGGCGCAGCCATGGGCAGGCCTGATCTTATAAGAGCCGGACGAGCCCCGGCATGGCCAGGTTGATACCGACGGTAAACAGGATCTCGTGCCGCAGGACGTCGCGCAGGCTGATCATCTGGTGTTCCAGGTTCAGGCTAAAGAGCGATCCCAAGAACATGCCGCTTAGACCGTGGCGAAAGCCGACGGCCGGGTTGAAAGCGATCTCGCCTTCGGCCTTTGTGTTTTGGATGGCTCCGACGACCAAGCGCGCTGAATACAGGCCCAGCAGGAACATCACGTTGCCGTATCCCGCCCCCATGCCCAGCGAGACCAAGTGGCCCTGTCGATGGTCGTATTCACCCGCGGGGGGCGGTGTGCCAGCCGGAGGATCGACGCGGCGGTACTCATAGCTCAGCTCGGGTCGCAGCCAGTACGTCGCGACGAACAGGCGGTCGAGCGTGTTGCGACCGGGCCAGCCGATCAGCGCGCCGCCTTGGATATGCAAGGCCAGAGCCGGCGGGTCTTCCTTGGGGGACACCGGCATCAGCGGTCCCAGCACAAGCTGGGCAAGGGGCAGGATGAAGCGCGGGCTCGCGGCGGGACGGACATACGGCGCGGGCTCGGCCGCGTGCGCCTCTTGCGGTGCAAAGCAGCCCGCGGCGACGAAAAAAGGGACGAAGCGAAGAATAAGCCGATACACGGTCGGCCATTTAAGCGAAAGCCACTCGGCCTTGCAATGTGAAGGAACGCGCGCAAACGCGATGCGAACGTCGCTTCCCAACGAGTGGCAGGCCATCGGATCGCCTGCGCTCGCGTCGGCTTCGCTTGCCTGGGAGGCGCACTCGCGCCCGCCTGATTACCAGCTAATCTCGACGGAGCCGTGGCCGCTGCGCGAGGCGGGCGAGAACGTCGGGTCGCGGACATCGGGCGCGATGTAGCTGGTGCCTCCCGTTGTGTCGTTGCCGTTGCCTGCTTTGCCCCCGTCATAGCCGCCGCCGCCACCCGATGCGAAGGTGCCCGACTGCGACGAGCCGCCGCCCCCACCAAAGCCACCGCGCGACGAGGCGGTGTTGCCGACGGGGAACTCGGTTCCGCCCATCGACCCCAGAAGGAAGCTGCGGCCCCCGCTGTCGCTTGCGCCCCCGCTGCCGGCTCCGCTTGCGCTGAAGCCGCCGCCGCCGCCGCCGTTGGCATACGACGCGCCGCCGATGCCTGGTGCGGCCGTGGCGCGGTCCTTGGCGGCTCCGCCGGGGGCCCAGTTGTTGTATCCGCCGCCGCCACCGCCTGCGACAAACAGCGGTGTCATGCCGTCGACGACATAGCTGCCGCCGCCACCGCCGCAAGCGTACGGGGTGCCAGGCGGCTGCTCGCCGACGACCACGCTCAGCACACTGCCCGGCTTGACGCAGGCGAAGCCTTCGACGGTGGCTCCAGGCCCTCCGGCGCCACCTGAGGTCGATGTGCCGCCCTGCGCGCCCGACGCCCGCACCCGGATCTCGTTGACACAGCTTGGCAAGGCGACGCCTTCGACCTTGCCGGTGTAGCTCAGGCGCATCGAGCTCGACGGACAGCCAGCCACGCAGCGCCCGGCAGCGCACTGCATCTGGGCTGGGCTTGGGCAGCGGCTGCCGCTCGGAATCAGCTGACACTGCGTGCCTGCGTTCGTGCCCTGACAGTCGTCGCGGGCGCCGCAGTAACGCGCATCGGTCTCGGGATCGATGCAGCTGCCGTTGCAGCGGATCCGTCCGGCCAGACAGGGCTCGACGCAGCTGCCGTTTTGGCAGACGAAGCCCGTGCCACAGGCCGAGCCGGCGTGCTCGCCGCGACAGTCCAAGCTGGCCCCGCAGTGCTCGCGACTGCTCTTGGGATCCAGGCAGACACCGTCGCAGACGACCAGCGGCGCCTGGCAGATCAGTCCTCGTTTGTCCTGGGGATCTTCATAGTCCGGTCGGCCGCCTTGGCTGCCGCAGCTTGCCGCCACGAAGAGCACGCTGACCGCAACAAGCGCTTCCAGCGTCGCCAGCCGAGCGCAATGAGATCGCATCCGCACCATCTGAAGCCTCCGTGCGCGCACTTTTACACAAACTCTGCGTCGCGAACAGCGGCTCACCGCGGCGAGTGCTCGGCTGCCAGACGAGGTTTTTCTCGTCCGCCGCGCCGGGCGACCTATGGTACGGTCCGCGGCTATGGCGACGCCGCAGGTCCTTCTTATCGACGACAATCAGACCTTTGGACAGCAGGTGGTGGCGGCATTTTCCGAGGTGGGCCTGCCCGCCGTCTGGGCCGCTCGCGCCGGGGACGCCATCGCCTTGCTTGAGCGCATGCTGACGGAAGCTAGCGGTCCGCCGGCCTCGCTCTTGTGCGTGGTCGACCTGGTGCGTCCCGCCTCGGGAGGTCGCGTCTTTTTGGGCCACCTGCATGGCTCGCTGCAGGCGCTTCTGGTGGCGCGCGGCTGTCAGCCCACGTGTCTTGCGCTGGTGCCGGTGATCGGCAGCTTTCACGATCTGCCCGAAGGCGTTGAAGTCCAGGTGAAGCCGATCTTTCCCAGCCAAGTGGTCGCGACGGGGCGGCGCTTGCTGGGACTTTCGCCCGCAGTCTCGGGTCGGCCGCTTTCGGGGGCCGCAACGCCGTCCTCTCCGCGCGTCCCGACGAGCTCATCCCCCGGTCTGCGTTTAGGCGGGGACGCTGGGTGCAAAAGCCCGGCGATCTCGGACTCGACGATTCAGCTTGATACCGTCGAAGATCTTTCTGACTTCGGCCCGTCTGACACGGTGCTGACGCCGCTTGTGAATCCAGCTAGCTTGGGTCTGCCCGGTGTGCCGCCGCGTACATCGAATATGGAGGAGCTGGCTCGCTCTCTCTCGCTCGGTGGATCGGATCCAGCACTGGTGTCAGTGGCTGCGGCGATGGTTGGCACCGCCGATCCCGTCGAGACGTCGGATGCTGAGTCGGCCCCCACGAAAGGCTCAGGCCGGCCGCGCACCAAGCCGCAGTTTACCGCGCTGTCACCGCTTCCAGCGTCGGCGGCGGGCGATCCCAGCGACATGCATACGATTCCTTTTTCGCGCACCATGCCGCTGCCCTTGGCCATGCCGGCGGCTGCGGCCTCGGGGCCCTATGCCGCGTTCTCGGTTGAGCCGGCTGCACAGGACAGCACCGCGCCGCGCTCAGTACCGACGACAGGCCCGCAGGAAACAGCCAGCGGAGAGGCGCTGCGTGGCGACCTGGGGGTGATTCCGCTGGTCGATATCGTATCGCTGCTGGCGCGGCAGCGTCAGACCGGGCGTCTGCGCGTCGTGTCCCCGGCGAGCGATGCGGCGCAGGGCGGCGATGTCCGCTCGGCTCTGCCCAAAGCAGAAGAGGTGGACATCGAGATTTTCTTGCGCGCCGGTCGCGTCGACTTTGCCCAGGCTGTGGGCCTGCCCGCGCTGCGCTTGGGTCCCAGCATCCTCGCTGTGGCCGCGCTACAGGGACGTGACCTCGACGAGGCGAGCAGCCCGCGCGCCGCTGCGACTGAGCCCGACGACAACCTGCTGGGTCAGCGCTTGGTGCGCAGCGGACTTCTGCGCCCCGACGAGCTACGGCAGGCTCTTTGCCGGCAGTGCAGCGAAATCCTGCGCTTCGCGATGGGCCTTGTGGCCGGGCGCTTTGCCTTTCTGCCCTGCCGCGATGTCGAGTTTCCCCGTCGGGCTCGCGACTCTGCATTGGCGGGCGCGCTAGCTCTGGATGCCGAAGCCCTGGCGCTTGCCGGGTATCGCACGCTGCGCGATCGACTGCACGCCCTGCGCGAGCAAGAAGAAGGCGCGGTCTATCTGTCGACTGTCACCGGCAGTGGCCCGCTGTCTCGGCTGGGCCTGTCCGACGCAGAGGTAGCGGTTCTGATGCTGTGTAACGGCCGCCTGACTGCCGCCGACCTGGCTCGCGAAAGCCACCTGCCGCTTGCCGATGTGCTCTTGGCGCTGGGGCGTCTGCAGTCGCTGCGCTTGTGTCGCCGTCGCTTGCCGGCGCTGCTCGCTTCGTAACCCCGCGGGCTCTGCGCCGTTCCCGCAAGCCGGAAGAAAGTAGAATCCGTTTATGCTCACGCCCTCTTCACCCCTTCTGCGATCGGCTCTGCTGTGCGCTGCGCTGGGTGGCCTGCCTGTCCTTGTGAACCTGTGTTCTGCGACGGTCTGCCGGGCTCAGACCGAGACTCCGCAGAGCGTGCTCGAAAGCGGCCAGGCCAAGTTCCAAGCCGGCGATTTTGCCGGCGCGCTCGCGGCGTTTTCAGCCGTTCTCAAGCAGTCGCCGCGCGATACGACGGCGCTGGTCTTGCGCGGCAGCACCTATCAAAAGCTCGGCAAGCTCGCCGAGGCCGAGGCCGATCTGCGAGCGGCGCTGCGCGTGGACCCCAAGCTGCCCAATGCCTTTTTGGTTCGGGCCGAGCTAGCCGCCATCCTCACCGACGGAAAGCGCCCCAAAGAAGCCGCCGAGATCCTGGAACAGCTTGTGCGCGAGCGGCCGGATCACTTTGACTCGCTGTACAACCTGGGCCTGGCGCGCGAGGCGCTAAATGACATGGCCGCCGCGGCTGCCGTGTATGCCCGCGCGGTGCGCAGCAAGCCCGCCGATGTCGATGCCCGCCTGCGCCTGACCGAGACCCTGCGCAAGGCTGGGCGCTTCGCCGATGCGCTGGCTGCCGGCAAAGAGGCGCTGACCCTTTCGCAGAAGCTGTCGGCCCCGGTCGCGCTTCAGGCCCAGATCTTCGACGAGCTAGGTCTTTGTCAGCGCCGCTTGGGCGATCTCAAAGCGGCTGAGGCGAGTTTTCGCAGCGCGTTGGCGCAGGTCCCCGCGCTGCCCGCGGTCCGCTTGCACCTTGCGACTACGCTGGCCGCCGCTGGTCGCTGTCCAGAGGCTCTCCGCGAAGCCGACAGCCTGCCCAAGGCGGCTCCGTTCGTCGAGCAAGTTGCTAAGCTGCGCGCTGGCTGCAGCAAGAAATAACCCGCTTCCCGTTTCGCGCCGCACACCCGCATTTCCCGTCGAGATCGGGGCGCCCCGCCTGTGATAGAGTCGCCGCCATGAGTGACCTTGTGAGCTTGCGCATCGATGACAAAGGGGTGGCCACGATCACGCTGGACGACGGCAAGGCAAACGCGCTGTCGCCGGCCATGCTCGGCGGCATTCAGGCGGCGCTCGACGGTGCAGAAAAAGCCGGGGCGACGGTGCTGCTCGCCGGTCGCAGCGGGCGCTTTTCTGGTGGCTTCGATCTGAGCGTGCTCAGCGGCGGTGGACAGGCTTCGCTGGATCTTCTGCGCAGCGGCTTTGAGCTAGCGCACCGCTTGCTGTCGTTTCCGACCGGCGTCGTCGTGGCCTGCACCGGACACGCCATCGCCATGGGCGCCTTTCTGGTGTGCGCGGGCGATCATCGCATCGGCATCCAGGGCGGCGGCCATCGCATCTGCGCCAACGAGGTCGCTCTCGGCATGACCATGCCGCATGCCGCGATCGAGATCTGCAAGCTGCGCTTGACCCCCGCGGCGCTGCAGCAGGCGGTCGTTCTGGCGGCGCCGTATGATCACGAGCGCGCCGTCGCCGCCGGCTTTTTGGATGAGGTGGTGCCCGGCGATCAGCTTCTTCCTGCTGCCCACGCCGCGGCCCTGCGCATCAAAGGCCTTTCTCCGACGGCGCTTTCCGCCACCAAGCTGCGGCTGCGAGACGCCGCGCTGGCCGCTCTTTCCGCCGCTATCGAGCGCGACAACCGCGAGCTTCGCCACACCTTCGGCGTCTAGGCCGCTATCCCAGGGGTGGGCACGGGCGGCGGCAATTGGAAATGCCGCAGTTACGAGACTATAAAGTAAATTATCAAAATACGGCAAGCAGTTTAGATATTAATATTTGAATCATTATGCGGTATCGCCGGAAGCGCACGACGGGCCCCGAGTGTGCGCGCGGGCGGCGCACACTGCTCGCTTTGGTGCGCACAGCGCGACCAAGCGGTTTGTGCGCCACGATCCCGTCGAGCCCGTGCGGGGGGGCGTTCCCTGAAAATGGGGGCAGCCCGTGGTGTTCAGCGCACGGCCTAGCCTTTGCTCGAACTGCCGAGATGCTGCACTGGCGCAGCGTTACAGACAAAGGGGACAAATATGCCGATAAATATCGCTGATTTGGAAAAAGGTGATATCATGCTAAAGCTTAATGATGGTTCAAATGTAAATAGAATAATTGCTGCCGGGCAGAGGCTTACGAACGCAGAAGAATATAAAGATATTACGCACGCGGCTGTCTATCACGGCAACAATATTATCGTTGAATCGATTGGCGAGGGCGTCGTGCGCGGCGATCTGCGAGATCCGCCAAGAAGCGAAAACACCTACTTGGTCTTTCGCTGCAAGAACCAGGCTTTGCGTCAGGCCGCAGCCGATCGGGCCAACCAGCTATGGAACGCGCATCGGCAGCACAGGAATATCAAATACGGCAAAGCAATTGCCGGGCGATCGGTGGTGAAGGTACCGAAGCGAGCCCCCGCTGCCGCGGCGATCACGAACAAAGCAAATAGCATATTACAAGGAGAGGATCACACGATCTTCTGTTCATCCTTTGTAACGTTTGCGTATCAATGGGCAGCCGTGCAGGCAAATATCCCCGTAGCGAACTTCTTTCCATTCGATGACAACAGCGTGGCGCCCTCGACACTGGCGGCCCTTCTGGAACGAAACCAGGGGTACTTTGAGTTTGTCGGGGTGCTGGGCTAGCGAATGCGATGAAGCGACTGCTTTGGGCGCTTGCCCGTGCGCCGCTTGGACGGCATCGGACCCCCCGTTGCCGTCGCGCCAGCCTTGGACAGCGAGCCCCCCGCTCGCTGTATGACTGCGTCCTAGAAGCCGCCCGGAGGCGTCACGCAGAGCGCCCAGGTTCCGGGGACACCGACGGAATCCCAGGCCATATGGGTGGCGGCCCACTCGGGCGAGCAGCGGCCATACAGGTTTTCGGCTGCCTTGGCGGTCGCCAAGCGCGCTTGCTGGAAGTTCGTGCCGGCCGTGAACAGCTTGGTGTTCGCCACATAGAAGATCCGCTGCGCTTTCGCGATGCCGATGCCACTTACCGTGGTCTTGGTCTTCATGCGCGGATGCACGCCACCTTCCGACAGCAGATAGAACGCCAGATTGGGAATGCCACTGTTGTAGTGAACGCCTCCGCGATCCGGGCCACCGGGCATGATGCGCTCGGCATAGTTGTCTTTGCTGGACATGTCCTTGGTCGGATCGGACATGAAGCGCAGCGCGCCACCGGGCAGCATCGGGCCTGCCGCCGCCTCGCCGATCAGCCACGTCTTCATCGACGGAGTGATGCTCGCTGGATTGCCCATCGAGCCGCCGCCTGATTCGACCCAGGCTTCCGCGGCCGCCGCTTCGATGTCCGACATGCCTTCGTTCATCGCGCCCGACTCGTTCTGATAGACCAGGGCCGAGGTCGAGCTGGTCACCGCGTGCGTTAGCTCGTGCGCGCTGACATCAAAGGCGTGGGCTAGATTGACGAACAGCGTGCCGTCGCCGTCGCCGTACACCATCTGGAAGTACGGACTGCCGAGCCAAGCGGCGTTGTTGGGCGAGCAACTGACACCGCCTCCGAAAGTGACGTGGACGCTCGACTTCAGCACCGCGCCCTTGTCGTCGAACGAGTCGCGCTCGTTTTGGAACTTGTAGAAGTAATAGGTGTTCCCAACGCCTTCGTAGACCTTGTTGACCGTGACGTCGGCCACCGGCATGTCGCCTTCCTTGCGGCTGGCGGTGCCGGGCAGCGTCGCTGGGTTCAGGCACTTTTTGCCGTAGTCGAACATCTGGCGATTGATCGCTTCGTGTCGCTGCGTGAAGCGACCGAGGACGCGCGCGTCGCTGGCTTGCACCACCAGCTCTTCTAGGGCGTGGCCATCATTGGCTTCAAACTCGACCAGCGCGCGATAAGCCAGGACTGGTTCGCGGCCGGGGCCTGCGACGAACACGACCTGGGTCGGCGCTTCATGAACCTGCAAGCTAGCTTCTTGTCCAGCGGCGAAAAGTCCCGACAGCGCGCGGGACAGCGCCACATCAGCGGGCAGCGTCGCTGCTGTCTCGGCCAGACGCAGCTCGGGAACCAGCTCGCCCAGGACGGTATTCAGCGCGCCGTCGGCATCGATCTGCACGGCCGCTTCTTTGTGCAGGACCAGCAAGCCTTGGTGGCGCTGCTGCACGCGGACAAACAGACGGCCCTGCGCATCGCGCGAGGCCTGACGCACGCTCAGCGAGTCCTTGGGCGACAAGCGCAGCGTGCTGCGCAGCGTGGTCAGCAGAACGTGGGCGGCTTCATCGGCGCTGCGAATGCCAAGCGGCACATGCCCGCTTAGATACATCGGCGTGCCATAGGATCCCAGCGCGGCACTGTCAAAGCCCAGCTGACCCAGGGTCTTATCGCTGGCATCGGCAGGCTGCGCCAGGATCGCCGCCGCTTCGGGATCGACTACGGGGGATGCAGCGGGCTGGCCGCTGCGCTCGCTGCCGCAGCCGACGGACAGGCCCAGCAGGGTGACGCCGATGAAGGGAACGGCAGAGCCGCGCAGCCACGCACCGTGCCGCACCGTGCTTGTGTGAAGTCGATTCTTGGTCATGGGGAAGGGGGCTCCTCTCTGTGAGTGGGCGCGACAGTACCACGCAGACCCGACAATGCCAGGTGAAGTTCTGGTGCGCGCGTAGGGTCGTGTTACTTGAAGCGCGCTCGATAGCGATTGACCGAGGCGTACTGCGGCGGCCAATAGGTTGGATAGTCCTGCTCGGCGGCCGCGTGCTGGGTCCAGTACGGATCGAACAGGTGCGCGCGAGCCAAGGCCGCAAGATCGGCGCGTCCAGCGGCGATGATGCTGTTCACGTCGGAATACGACGAGATGTTGCCGACGGCGAGCGTGGCCATCCCGACCTCAAGACGCAGGCGCTCGGCAAAGGGGGTCTGATACAAGCGACCGTACACGGGCTTGCAGTCCGGCGCCGTTTGTCCTGTCGAGACATCCAGCAGATCGACGCCCGCTGCTTTCAAAAGCCGTGCCACAGACAGTGTCTCGCTGGGCGAGATCCCACCGGGATGCCAGTCGGTGGCCGAGATGCGCACCGAGATGGGTTTTTCTGCCGGCCACACCGCGCGCACTGCGGAAAGGACCTCCAGTGGAAAGCGCATGCGGTTCTCGATCGAACCGCCGTATTCGTCGCTGCGATGGTTGCAAAGCGGCGAAATAAAGCTGGCCAACAAGTACCCGTGCGCCATGTGTACTTCGAGCAGATCGAAGCCGGCTTCGTGGGCCATCTCGGCACTGCGCACATAGTCAGCGCGGATGCGATCCATGGCTGCGCGATCGAGCGCGTGCGGCACTTGGCTGTGCGGAAAATACGGCAGGGCAGACGGCGCGACGATGGGCCAGGTCTGTTCATCGGGCAGCGGCTCGCTGTCGCCTTCCCACAAAAGTCGCGTGGCTCCTTTGCGGCCGGCGTGGCCAAGCTGCACGCCGATCTTGGCTTGGCTGTGGCGATGAACAAACTCGACGATGCGCCGCCACGCTGGCACGTGCTCGGGGCGATACAGGCCAGCGCAGCCAGGCGTGATGCGGCCTTCGGCGCTTACGTCGGTCATCTCGGCGATGACCAAGCCCGCACCGCCGATCGCGCGGCTGCCCAAGTGAACCAAGTGCCAGTCATCGACGGTTCCGTCTTGGGCCGAGTACTGACACATGGGCGAGACCACAACGCGATTCGAAAGGACCAGATCGCGCAGTCGAAATGGCGTGAACATCGGTGGCGTCGGCTTGCTGGCGCCGGGACCGATCGCGTGCCTTGGATCGACTTGGATGGGGGCTTTCGCCTGCGCAACTTGAGCGCTAGCCTGGGCCACGACCGCGGCATCCACCGTCGACATCAGCGCTGGATCGCGCAGCGTCAGGTTTTCGTGCGTGACACGCAGGCTGCGAGTCAGCAGGCTGAACGCAAACTGCCACGGCGGCAGCGACATATAGCGCTCGGTCTGCTCGAACCACTCAAGGCTCGTCTGCGCTGCGCGCTGCAGGCTCTCGACCATGGGCCTTCGTGTGGCATCGTACGCACGCAGCGCGGTGGCGATGCTCGGCCGGTCCGTGCCATGCATCTGGCGCAGCGCGTCGCGCAGCACGATGGCATCTTCCATCGCAAGCTTGGTGCCCGAGCCGATCGAAAAGTGCGCGGTGTGCGCGGCATCGCCGAGCAGCACCAGGTTTTCATGCACCCAGCTTTCGCAGCGGATGGTCGGAAAGTTGCGCCAGAAGCTGCGGTTGCCAATCAAGCGATGGCCGGCGAGCTCGTCGGAAAATAGCGCTTCGCAGTACGCGAGGGTGCCGGCTTCATCTTGCGGATGCAGGCCGGTTCGGCGGAAGGTCTCTTCCGTGCATTCGACGATGAACGTCGACTGCGGCGCCGCTGGATCGCGCGGGTTGGTCTGCGTATAGCGATACGCGTGTACGCGAAACAGACCGTGCTGGTTCTGCTTGAAATAAAACGTAAACGCCGAAAACGGGAAGCTGGTCCCCAGCCACACAAAGCGGTTCGGGCGCAGGTCGATGTTTGGGCGGAACGAAGCCGCGTACTGGCTGCGCACCAAGCTGTTCACGCCATCGCAGCCAATCACCAGATCCGCTTCTAGCTGCGCGGTGATCTGCGCGGCGTCTAGATCGTGCTGAAAGATCAGCTCGACGCCATGCTCGCGGCAGCGGCGCTGCAGGATGTCGAGCAGCCTCTGTCGCGACAACCCAGAAAAGCCATGTCCCGTCGAGCGCAGTACCTGATTCTGATAGTGGATCTCGATGTCGTCCCAGTGCGCGAAGCTGTCGACGATCTCGTCGTAGGTTTCGGCATCGCCACTACGCAGGACCTGCAAGGTCTGATCGGAAAAGACCACGCCGAACCCGAACGTGTCATCGGGTCGGTTGCGCTCATAGACCGTGACGCGCTGCGCTGGATCTTCTTTTTTCAACAGCAGCGCCAGATACAAGCCCGCGGGACCACCACCTATGCAGACGGTACGCATGGGCGGCATTGTAAACACAACGCCACAATTTCTGAGCGATTCGTGCGCGATGGCGAAGGCGCAGCGATCGGAGGCTTCGATGCAGGTGGGATGCCTGTCGAGCCGGCACAGTCACCAGAGCAGCCCGAAAGCGAGCCCCGCCGAGTCGTCGCAAATGCGCGGCTCTTAGTCGCCGGATAGCGTGGCGCGGAACTGCGTGTTACTGACCAGCTTGCCTTGATCTTCCAGCTCTAGCGCCGCGGCGCGACGCAGGATGCTCATGTTGACGGCGGACTTTTCGGCAGCGGCCAGAAAGGCCGCGCGCACGGCCACGTTCTTGATGTAGCCACCGGACAGCTCGTACTCGTGCGCCAGCGCCTTGAAGTCGATGTCCTTCGATCGTCGCAGCTTCGCTGGCATGAACGACTTCCACAGCCGCTCTCTTTCAGCCTCTTCGGGGATCTCAAGGTGCAGGTGCAGCGTCAAGCGGCGCTGCAGCGCTTCATCGAGAGCCGCTTCCTTGTTAGTCGTCAGCACAGCCACGCCCGAGTACTGTTCCAAGCGCTGCAGCAGATAGTTCACAGCGAGGTTGCCGTAGCGATCGTTGCTGCTCTTGACCTCGGTGCGCTTGGCAAACAGCGAGTCGGCTTCGTCGAACAGCAGCACAGCGTGGGCGCGCTCGGCCTGATCGAAGACCTTGGCCAGCTGCTTTTCCGTCTCGCCCACCCACTTCGACACGACCTGCGCCAGATCGACTTGATAGATATCGAGATCCAGCGCCGCGGCGATCAAGCCGGCGAGCATCGTCTTACCGGTGCCCGGCGGTCCCGAAAACAGCGCGATCATTCCCTTGCCGTACCCGATGCGCTCGTCGAAACCCCACTCGGTATAGACCTGACGCGCATACAGCGCGCGGTTGATGAATTCGCGCACGCGGAACATGTCTTCCGGCGGCAGCACCAGGTCTTTCCACTTGGCCACCACCGTGATGCGCCGCGCGAGGTCGGCAAGCTCATTGCGCAAGCGGCGACCGATGCCGGCACGCAGCTCGGCATGGCCGATCTGTCCCGTCGGGCGCAGGCGAGCGATGGCCAGGCCTTCTTGCGCGGTCTCAGAGATCTCGCCGGGCGTCAGCTTAAAGGCGCGGGCCAGCGAAGGAAGCATGACATCGGGACCGCGCGCCGCGGGTGGAATCAAGCGCTCCCACAGCTCTTGGCGAATGGCCTCACCCGGCAGGCTGATCTCGATCTCTTGCAGCGAGCGGTGAATCTTGATCCGCGGTAGCTGCAGCGACTCGATGCCAAAGATCACCACCGATGGATAGCTCTCAAAGCGCCGCAGCAGCGCCCGGCCTTGATCGGCCACCACCGCTTCGCTTAGCGGGCCCAGGTACAGCACCGCCCCGCGCAGCAGCGCTTCCCGCTGTACGCGACGCAGAGTCTCGTCGAGAGCATTGGGCTCGACCGAGCTGATATTGAACGAGAGAAGGGGCTTTCCTGCATAGGCGGCGGCTCGCGTCGCGATCTCGCGCTTGCCGACGCCACGTCCGCCCCACAGCAAGACCCACGGCAGCTTCGCAGCAGGGCCTTGCTGATTGGCAATGGCGAAGGAAGAGCAGAGCTGTTCCACCTGTTCACGAAGCGGTGTGTCCAAAAGCAGGTTGTCCAGTCGTGCCTCGCCCACTCGCAGCTCTGAATAGTTGCTGAGCGTCGACGACAGCTCGGTCCGGCCAAACAGCACCGACAGCAGATCAAACGTCGGCTGAATGGCGCGGTAGTACACCGAGCCATAGCCCTCGGGCGTCTCGACCGGCATGGCCTGCACCAGCCGCCACGACAGCAGCGGGCGATCGGGATCCAGCGCATCCAGCAGATAGATCCGCTCATCGCGCTTCATGCGATGCAGAAGCGAGACCATGGCCAAGTCCACGCCGCGGCGGTTGCTCTGACCACGCAAGAGCTGGAACACTTCAGCTAGCGGAGCATCGACGTGGGGCGCCATGGCTACGACCAGCGCTTCCAGCTCCATCGGGCGCAGGCCCAGCGTCGCGACCAGCCGACCGATGGGGGCATTCTTGCGCAGCTCGGGCAGCTTCTGCTCGACGGCCTCTAGCGAGCGCTGCAGCTCGGCGATATCGAGCGGTCCGGTGCTGCCGTTTTTCCGCGCCTGGCGACGCACCGTAAAGATGTTCTCGATCTCGGCGATCGACGGATGCTCGGGCTGTGGGCGCAGCTGGCCGCGCTGAAAATGGCGCAAGCACAGCTCGGCCATGAGCCACACGCGATTGACCTCGGTCTGCAGCCACTTGCGCGCGGGCTGCTGCTCCTCATCGTTGCTCGTCTGCTCTGCACTCATGACTGCGTTGTTCCTCCGCCACCCGCGCTACCCGCGCCACCCGCACCGCCCGCACCACCACCACCGTCGCTGCGAGCCGCCCCCGTGTCATCAGGAGCCAGGTAATCTGCTGCAGAGATCTGCGTGTCCGGCACGAAGTCCATAGCCATGCCCTCGGCTGCCGCGCGCTCGTTATCGTCGTCCAGCGCGGCGGCATTGTGTGCCTTCAACTCTTCTGTGCGCGACGTGAACCAGAGGTTCAGAAGCTGATTCTGCGTATCCTGCGTCGGCGACCAGCTGGTTGCCTGGCCAGACAGCAGCGACGGCGCGACCTCGGGTCCAGTCGTCGACGGAAGCTGAGCCTGCTTGGGATCCTCGGCGACTTCCTCAAACAGATTCTCGGCCTCTTTGACGTCTAGAGCAGGCATCAGCCCCCTCCCCGACTGTGCGTCGCAACAGACATAGACATTCTGCGGCATCGTAACACGCCGAGTTGGGTGGCGTCTTTGCGTTCTTTGTCTCAGGTTCTGGAGGCTTATGCGTGTTGCGGTGACGGCAGTGCGCCTGCTTACTGGCCAAGCCGCAGGCCAGAAATGAGCAGCAAGCTGACCCCCAAGAGCAGGATCAGTGAGGTCAAGACTGCTGCTGCGGTTCGTCGCCCGGCCGCCCGCAGCGCGTGTACATCGACGGAGAGGCCCAAGGCCGCCATGCCCATGATCGTAAGCAAGCGGCTCGCTTCCTTGATCCCCGATGAAACGCTGACCGAGATCAATCCGACCGAGCGCAGCGCCGACAGCACGAGGAAGCCGGCGATGAACCACGGCACAAGCTGCGAAAAAGACAGGCGCGGTCTCCGCTTGCCCGCGGCTGCCTGGCTGGAATCGGCGGCGGCTCGCACGCCTTCACGCAGCGAAAAAAAAACCGCCACAGGCGCCAAGAACAGGACGCGGATCAGCTTGACCAAGGTCGCGCTTTGCCCGGCCACTTCGCTGACTGGATAGCTCGCAGCCAAGACCTGCGGCACGGCATAGACGCTCAGCCCCGCCAAGACCCCGTACTGAGAGTGGCTGAGACCGAACAGCGGGATGGCAAACGGCAGAAGCAAGACCAAGCCCACGCCGAGTAGCGCCGTGAACGCGATCGCACCCGCGACCTCGGTCGTGCTGGCGGCGATCAGCGGCGCCACCGTTGCGATGGCCGAGTTGCCGCAGATGGCATTGCCCACCGCGATGAGCACCGCGGGCTTGCGTTCGAGTCGAAAAAGCCTGCGCGACAGCAGCACGCCTCCAGGCAGAGAGATGCCCACGACCAAGGCGACCGCGATCAGAAGCCGCGGCCCGCCGGCCACGACCTGACGCACATCCATGGTTGCGCCCAGAAGCAGGACCGCGACTTCCAAAAGCTGCTTGGCGCAGAAGCTTTGCCCCGGCAGGCAGCGCGGCATCACACCAAATAGCTGTCGGAACAGCACGCCAAGAAGCAGCGCCAGGACCAAGCTCTCAAGCGGAGGGTGGGAAAGGAAGCGGCCTTGCAGCGCGTGCAAGCCCAGGGACAGCCCGCTCAGCAGCGCGGCGAGCCCGATGCCGGGCAGCAACAGCAGCGGTCGCAGCATGCGCGAGATCTAAGCGCGCCACGTGGCGTGGTAGTTGCGATCTTCCACGGCAAGTGCATGCGGCGTGGCCAGAAGCGGCTTGAATGTGTCGACCATCACCGCTAGCTCGTCGGTGCGACGCGCCCCGATGCTGGCTTCATACGCGCCAGGCTGCGGGCCATGCGGGATGCCAGCCGGGTGAAAGCTGAGGCTGGCGGGCCCGACGCCGCGGCGGCTGGTGAAGTTGCCGCTGATGTAAAACAACACCTCGTCACAGTCGACGCTAGAGTGCGGATACGGGCACGGAATAGCGTTTTCGTCGTAGTCAACGACGCGCGGCACGAAGCTGCAGACGATGAATCCGCCGCCGACAAACGTCGAAAACGTCGTCGGGGGCAGGTGAACACGACCGGTCTTGGGCTGATAGTCGTGGATCGAAAGCGCGATCGGATATACCGCGCCATCCCACCCAACGATGTCCATGGGATCGGTGCTGCGGACCACTTCGTGATAGGTACCGCCGCGCTTGATGACGATCGGGTACTGGCCGTTCGCAAAGTCGCTTCCGCTGGGCTCGGGCAGGCGCTCGGGCCGGCGGAAGTCGCGGTGGCAGTACGGCGCATCCATGCGCAGCTGACCGACGGGGTTTCGGAAGTTGGAAGGAATCTCTAGGTAGCTGCGACCTTCGATCACCAGCCACAAAGGCGGCGACGCCGCAGCGGTGGTATCGGGCACCACGCGATAGATCGTGCCGCGCGGAATCAGAAGATAGTCACCCGGCTGATAGCGCAGCGGGCCGAACATCGTCTGCAGCGTGCCAGTGCCGGCATGAACAAAGAACAGATCGTCGGCATCGCCGTTTGCGAAATAGCGTCCTTGCGCTGACAGCGGGCGACAGATTCCGACACCGACGTCTTCGTTGACGAACAGCAGGCGTCGCGTCGCGATGTGATCGCCGCCTGACACATCGGACAGCACGCGGCCCCCAAGAAAGTGGCGACGGGCCAAAAGCGGTGCTCGTTCGCCCGCTGCGTCGGGGTACAGATCACCGTCGGGGGCTAGGCTGGGACTGCGCAGCGCCGCATCGCGAGGCGGCAGCGCTCGTTCATAGACGATGCTGTACGCCCCATCAAAGCCGCGGCGCGTGATGCAGTGCTCATAGAGCAGCGTGCCTTTTTCATCGCGCAGCACGGTGTGATGCTTGCGCGGAACCTTGCCCAAACAGATGCGGTCGAGCATGAAGTGCCTCTGCCTTCTTTCCTACTGCGCCGGGTACTTGTTCTCGCCGGTCTGCTCGCGCTCGATGGCTTCAAAAAGAGCGCGGAAGTTGCCTTCGCCAAACGATCGCGCCCCTTCGCGCTGAATCAGCTCCAAGAAGAACGGGCCGGCGCTGGGATCTTGATAGTAAAGCGCGGCGTCCTTCATGAAGATCTGCAGCAGATAGCCTTCCTGGTTGCCGTCGGCCTGAATGCCCAAGCGGCGAAGCTCGGCCATCGGCTCGCGCACCGCTGGCACGCCCTGTCCCGTCAAGCGCTCGGGCAGCGCGTCATAGTACGTGCCCGGCGTGCTAAGGAACTCGATGCTGCGGCGGCGAAGCTCGGCCACGGCTTCGCAGATATTAGGCAACGAAAGCGCCACGTGCTGGATCCCTGGGCCTTGGTTATCGGCGCAGAAGATGGCGATCTGTGACTTCTCGAAGTGCGGGCGCAGCGGCTCGTTGTTCGCGAACTTCAGGCCCGAGTACGGTTCCCACATGACCTTGGATCGCAGCCCTGTGCCTGTCTTCATATCGGGGCGCAGGTCGTTGGTGTGAAAGGCCACGTTCCAGTACGGCTGGAAGTCGAGCATGTCGCGCAGAAAGTCGATCCAGGGACGCAGCACGCGCATGTTCGATGTGATGTGATCGATGCCGCTGATGCCAAGCGGGTTCTTGGCCCGTGCCGTGCCCGTGACGCGGAAGCCTGGCGGAACGAATGGCCCATCGGGACGCTCAAGAAACGTGATGTTGGTATCGCCGAGCGGCGTAGCAATCACGAAGAAGCGAGCCGGGCCTGACTCGGTCTGGGTTTCCAAGCGTTCGGTGATCAGCGTGGCATCGCGCGCTTGCAGCACGTCATAGGCACGGTCGAGATCGCGAACCCGCACGATCAGCTCGGCAGCGCTGTCTGGATGACGGCGCAGATAGCGGGCTGCACGCGAGTTGCCTGCAAGCGGCGCCGAAAACATCAAGCGCGCATCGCCGGCTTGAAACACCACCGATTCCATCTGATCGTGCTGCGACGTGTCGACGGTTGACTGCGCCACTTCATCGAAGTCGAGCCGGTTCTGATAGAAGCGGCGCGCTCGGCTCAAGTTGCCGACGAAGAAGTGAACGGCATCAAGGCCGATGATGGTAAGGGGACCTGGGACTGAAGGGCGAACGAAGGACGAAGACTGGCTCATGTTTGGACCTGCCGTCTGCTATCGCGCGTGATGCGTTGAAGCGGTAATGGGGCGGCAGCATATCAGAACGCACAGGCGAACCAGAGCGCAGATTCAGCGAGGGCGGGCCGGACGTTCAGGCGGATTTTGGGCGAACCACAAGCGGCGTGTCGAGATCGCGCAGCATCTGCTGCGCCGTAAGCTCGGGCGCGGCGGCTCCCTCGGAATAACGCAAGAGGCCAGCCTGCTCATAGCGCGGCCGGATGCGCGCGGACAGAAGTCCGATCTCGCGCAGGTTGGGCATCAGGCGATTGAACATCACGTGGCGGAACTCGCGCATGCTCGGCGACTGGTTGATGAACGTTCGCCACACCGCACGCGGCATGCGGCCCGCGAACCACTCGTCATAGACCTCGTACGCCATGAAGCGGTTGCGCATCAGCAGCGCGACTTCGAACGCCCAGTCTTCGCGCTCTTGTCGCTCGCGTTCCGAGAGCTGCTTGGTGATGTGCTCGCGCAAGGCCAGTACGCCGTAGTGAACATGGCGCGCCTCGTCGAGAATCACCATGCGCAAGAGCTCACGCAAGAGAGGCTCTTTGGTCAGGCGATACAGCGTACCAAACGCGCCCAGCGCCAGACCTTCGACCATGATCTGCATGCCCAGGAACTTCATGTCCCAGCGGCCATCGGACATCAGCGCATCGATGATGACGAACAGGTTGTCATTGATGTGATAGAGCTTGCCCAGCTTGCCGTCGAGATAGCGCGAGAACACCTCGACGTGCCGGCCTTCGTCCATCACCTGCGTCGAGCCATAGAGCTTGCCATCGAAGAACTGCACCGCTTCGGTGACCTGCGCCGCGGCAAACAGCGCGCCCTGTTCACCGTGCAGGAACTGCGACAGCATCCATGAAACGACGCTGTGGATCATGAGCTGCTCTTCTTTGCGCGACAGCGCATAGCCCCATTCCTTCAGCAGATCCATGGCCAGAAAGTCGCGTGGCAAGAGCGGCACTTCTGGGTTTTCGGGATCGACCGAGATGTGCCAAGGCAAGCTGTCGCCATCCCACTGACCTTGCTTGGCGCGCACGAACAGATCGTGCATCTCGGGGTGATCCTCGGGATATCCCCAGTCGAAGTGAGCCTTGTGATGCGCGGTGATCTGCGTCGGGACACCTTGCTTGCCGCGCTTGAAAAGCAGGCCGCGCACACCGGGTGGGCCCAGCGAAAGCAGCACCTGCGGACTGCGGATCTCAGACAGAAGCTCCAGCGTCTCAAGGTAGGGATCCAAGCGTTCACGCATGCGCGCAGGCAGAAGCGAAGTCAGCTTGGCGACGCGGTTCTTAGCAGCCGTCTTTTCGCGATGCGGGGTGGCGTCCATGACATCCTCCGGTGCTGCTAGAGCGCAGCGATGAAGTTGCGGATCTTCGCTTCGTGCAGCCGCACGAGCAGCTGATTCATGATCGGCAGTGCGTGCTCGACCAGCGTCGCTGCGGTCTCGGCATCGACGTGGGCCAAGCGCATGCGCAGGAGCTTGGTCTCTTTACGAAACAGGGCCGACACCGCGTCGTCGATGATCGTCAGATCCGACGGCAGAAAGCCCAGCTCGCGCGACAGACCCAGCTTGCGCAGCGAAGCCAAGAGCTCGATCAGCCACACATCGTCTTGTCGCATGTGGGCATCGGCAAGCTGCGCCAGCGGGCTGCGACTTCGCTTGCCTTTGTCGCTTGTGCGGCCCGCGCTGGCCCTGTTGTTCGGGCTTGCGCTGTGATGCGCGGCTTTATTGTGGGTGAGGGCGATCAGGCCTAGCTCGACAAGCTCGGAGAAGTCCTGTGGGTCGATGGCCAAGCGCTGCAGCAAGGGCAGAACCGGCGTTGTCTGCTCGGGATGCGCGCTGCCGAGCGTGGTCTTAAGTCGCGTTTGCACGGCCGCGATGAGCTGTTTTTGCGCTGGGCTAAATGCACCCTCGTGCGCAGGCCCTTCGCCGCTCGCTTCTTCGTCATCTTCATACGCTGAAAGCACGGCGCGAATGGCTTTCAGCGGCAAGAACTGCTCGTCTTGCAAGCGGCGAATCAGGCGCAAACGATCGAGGTGCGCCTCAGTGTAATACGCCATATTGCGGCCGGTCTTGTGGCCTTCGGGCAGAAGTCCTTCGCGAATATAAAAGTGGATGGCCTGGCGGCCGAGGCCGCTGGCATCGCACAGATCTTTCATTCGGAAGTGGCGCTCAGGCATGGCCATGGAAGGTTACGACTCGACGTCAAGCTGCACGGGGCCGGTGGGCTTGGCGATGCACGGCAAGACATAGCCAGAAGCCCGCTCACTCGACGACAGGCAGTTTGGCTCGGACATCACAACATCGCCTTTTCTTAGGCGCCCTTTGCAGGCACCGCAGCCGCCCATGGCGCACGAAAACGGCAGCTGGGCGCCCGCGGCCAGGCCCGCTTCCAGCAGCGTCTCGCCTGGCTTGACGATGATCGCATGCTCGCTCTTTGTCACCTGGCCATCGGCACCAAGTCGCCCCAGGCGTAGCTGCATCGGCACCGGCTGCGTCGCTGCTCCGCCGACGGTCACGGGATCATGCAGCGATGCGAAGCGCTCTTCCCAAATCTGCGTCGCGGGGACGCCGGCATCCTGCAGCACGTGGCGCGCCGCTGCCATCATCGGCGCGGGTCCGCACACGAAATATTCATGCCGCAGATCCGATTGAAACGCCGTCGACCCCGGCACAAGCGACAGGGTGCGAAGCTCGGCCTGCAGGTTTTTTTCGTCCAGCAAGCCCTGGCCGCCCGCCCAGTCTGCCGGTGGCTCATCGAGCACCAAGCGAAGGCGCAGGCGATCGCGGTGCAGACTGGCTAGCTCGTCGAGCGCAGCGCGGAACAAGATGTCGGCTGCGGATCGGTTGCCATAGATCAGCGTGATGCACGAAGCGGGCTCGCTCTGCAGGGTTGCGCGCACGATCGAAAGCAGCGGTGTGATGCCGCTTCCGCCTCCGACCAGCACCAGGTGACGATGCTGGTCAGCGTGGGGCAGTGGGGTGAAGTGACCCGACGGGCCCAGCAGCGAAAGCACATCGCCGACCGCACTGCGATCGTTGAGGAAGTTCGACACGATGCCGCCGGCCACGCGCTTGCAGGTGATGGCCACTGTGGTCGCGGGTCGACCCTCGGCATCCAGAGGACTTGTGCATGCCGAATACGCGCGACGCAGCGGAGGACCACCCGCCGGATCGCAGGGCACAAGCAGCGTGAAGAACTGTCCGGCGGCAAACACGATGGGCGCTCCGCTGGGATCGGCGAGCACCAGCGTGACGGCGCTTTCAGTCTCGCGAATCACCTGGCGAACCACCATCGACCGCGGCTTGAGCACATCCGGTGCGGCCTGCGCGCTGGACGGTGCAGATGTCGGCGCGCTGCGCTGCTGATCGGCTCGTCGCGGCTGGCGCAGGCTGAACGTCGGCTGCTGCACGCCGCGGAAGCCATCCAGGACCATCTGCATGTCGCGCCGCAGCCCGGCCCAGCGATCGAGCAAGCGCTCGCCCGCCTGGGACAGCGGGATGGCCAAGGACAGCGATGAAGAAGAAGCCGCAGGGGACAGGACCGCGGGAGTTTGCGAGGTGCTCATGTCATTCAGTCTAGTGGCTCCGATGAAAAGTGTCTAGTGACACTTTACACTTTTTGTTCGCAGGGCGGTTCTGAGGGGCTGGCCTGCTGCCGCCCGCAGGGGTGCGGCTGGGTAGTTCTTGTGTCGAGCCGGGCGGTTACGTAACACTGTCGCTCATGCACGATGTTGCCCATGTCGACGTTGCGAGATCGCAGGCAGAACCCAGCAGCGATTGGTCGGCGCAGCGCAAGACGCCCCTTTCCGCCATCAGCGATGAGATCGCGCACCGCTTGCTTTCAACCGCGCTATCCCGTGGGGGCGATGCCGCGGACTTGTTCTTCGAGTACAGCGACAACGCCAGCTATTCGTACGAAGAAGAAAAGGTAAAGACGACCAGCCGCGGCGTGACGCTGGGCTTGGGCGTGCGAGTGCTGCAAGGCGAAGCGACCGGCTATGCCTATACAGAAGAGCTCACCGACGAAGCGATGCAGCACGCGGCGCGCACTGCGGCGCAGATCGCCGCCGCTGGGGGCAAGGCGCCGCCGGTCGATATCAAGTGGCCGCCGCTGCCGGCGTTCTACAGCGTGCCAGTCCCCAGCATGGCTGCCCCGCCCGAGGACAAGCTGGCACTTTTGCGCCGCGCTGATCGCACGGCCCGCGCCTGCGATTCGCGCATCGTCAAGGTCAACGCCGGCCTATCGGAAGAGTGGCGCGAGATTCGCCTGTTCACGGCAGATGGTCGCGCGTATCGCGATGTGCAGCCGCTTGTGCGCTTCGTTGTGTCGGTGGTGGCCGAGCAGAGCGGCGACGGCAACAAGCGACAAGGCGGATCGAGCAGCGGCGGCGGGCGCTATGGCATGGAGTACTTCGATGCCCACTCGCCAGAGTCGCATGCGCAGGAAGCGGTGCGCGTGGCGCTGGCCATGCTCGACGCGAAAGAGGCTCCAGCCGGCGAGATGGAAGTCGTGCTGGCCGCTGGTGACTCGGGCATCTTGCTGCACGAAGCGGTTGGGCATGGGCTGGAAGCCGACTTCAACCGCAAGAAGGCGTCGAACTATGCCGATCGGGTCGGGCAGCCGGTGGCGTCTTCGCTTTGTACGGTGGTCGACGACGGCACGCTGTCAGGCAGCCGCGGATCGATCAACGTCGATGACGAAGGCGAGCCGGGTCAGCGCAACGTCTTGATCGAAAACGGCGTACTGCGGGCGTACATGCAAGACGCGCTATCGGCGCGCTTGATGGGCACAAATCCGACGGGAAATGGCCGGCGCGAGAGCTTCCGCGTGGCGCCTATGCCGCGCATGACGAACACGTATCTGCTGCCTGGTCCGCACGATCCGCAAGAGATCCTGGCCTCGGTTAAGCGCGGGGTGTATGCGCGGCGCTTTTCCGGCGGGCAGGTCGACATCCAAAGCGGCGACTTCGTCTTTTCGCTGACCGAGGGCTATCTGATCGAAGACGGACGGGTCACGGCGCCGCTCAAAGGCGTGCAGCTTATCGGCAACGGGCCCGACGTGCTGACCAAGGTCTCGATGTTGGGCAATGACTTTGTGCTGTCCGATGGCAGCTGGACCTGCGGCAAAGAAGGGCAATCAGTGCCCGTCGGCATCGGCACACCGACGGTCAAGATCGCGGCAATCACGGTCGGAGGAACCAAGGCATGAAGGCAGCAGGGGATGTGGCGGGACTGCCGGGCAGCACCGATGAACGCAGCGTGCGCGAGATCGCAGCGCGCGTCGTCGAGCAAGCGGTGAAAGCGGGCGGACAGTCAGCCGAGGCCGTGGTCAGTCGCACCAGCGAGATGTCGGTGCGCGTGCGGGCCGGCGAGCCCGAGCTTGTCCATGAGGCCCAGAGCAAGCACCTGGGTCTGCGCGTCTTTCGCGATCACCGCTCGTCGCTGACCTATACATCGGACTTCAGCGAGGCAGGGCTTGCGCAGTTCATCGAAAACGCGGTCTCGCTGTGCCGCCTGGCCGAGCCGGATCCGCTAAATGAGCTGCCAGGGCGCGATGAGCTTTTGCCCAAAGATGCGGTGCTGCCGGATCTGCACCTGTGGGACGATAACGCGCTTACCGTCGACGCGGCAGCCGCCATCCGCTTGGCCAAGGCCTGCGAAGCGGCGGCGCTTTCGGTGTCGAGCGCGCTGCGCGCCGGTCATGGCAGCAGCTATGGGCGCTCGGTCGGCGTCGGGGCCTTTGCCTGCGCCGACGAGAGCGGCGTGCTGTTCTGCGGTAGCAACCGCGGCACATACCAGTCGCAGTCGGTCGAGGTCTTGTGCGACGACACAGGCGGCAAGAAGCGCAGCGGATCGTACTGGAGCGGCGGCCGCTTTGTGAGCCAGCTCTTGTCACCGGAAGCCATCGGCGCCGAGGCAGGTCGACGTGCGCTGCGCCGCTTGGGTGCTGAGAAAATCGCCACCTGCGAGCTGCCCATCGTCTTTGATCCCGAGACCGCACGCGCGCTGTTGCGTACCCTGGCGGGCGTGATCTCGGGGGGCGCGATCTATCGCAAGGCGAGCTATCTGTGTGGCCGCGAAGGCACGGTCATCGCATCGCCACTGGTCAACATCGTCGACGATCCACTGATCGATCGTGCGCCCGGCTCGCGCGGCTTCGATGGCGAGGGCCTGCCTTCGCGTCGCAATGTGGTGGTGCAAAAGGGCGTGCTGCAGACCTATCTGCTCGACACGTACTCGGCACGCAAGCTGGGCCGCAAGAGCAACGGCTGCGCCGGACGCAGCGGCGCTGGATCGCCCCACGTCACGACCAGCAACTTCATCATGGAACCCGGCGAGACGCCCGGCGAAGCCTTGGTGTCCGAGGTCAGTCGGGGTCTGTACGTCACCGAGATGATGGGCTTTGGCTTCAACGCCGTGACCGGCGACTTTTCGCGCGGCGCGGGTGGCTTCCTAATCGTCGACGGCAAGCTGACGCAGCCCGTGTCCGAAGTCACGATCTCGGCCAACTTTGACGACCTGCTAAAAAACATCGACGGCGTGGGCAGCGACATCGATCGTCGCTCGTCCACCATGGCCCCCACCGTGCGCGTGTCAAAGATGATGATCGCCGGCAAGTAAGGCCCACGGCGCGGTTGCTGTTTTCCGCGCCTGCGCAGTAGACGCGCAGCCGAAAGCCGCACTACCTTGGATGTACTGGAAGCGAGATGTCGAGCCCTGTCCTGCCCGAGAGCCTGTTCCGCACGCTGCCTGCGCGCGTGACGATCTATGAAGTGGGTCCGCGCGATGGCCTGCAGAACGAGCAGCGCATGGTGCCGACGGCAGACAAGATCGCGATGATCAACGGGCTTTCGCGCACTGGGCTTACGCACATCGAGATCACCAGCTTCGTCAACCCCAAGTGGATCCCACAGCTTTCGGATGCCAGCGACGTGGCGCGCGGCATCGAGCGGTGCGAGGGCGTTCACTATTCCTGCTTGGTGCCCAACCGTCGCGGCATGGATGCCGCGGTGCAGGCCGGCATGCGCGACGTGGCGGTCTTTCTGTCCGCGTCCGAGACGCATAACAAAAAGAACGTCAACAAGACCATCGACGAGACGCTGGTCGCCTTTGCTGAAGTGGTGGGTCCAGCGCGCGAACAAGGTGTGCGCGTGCGGGCCTATGTCTCGACGGTGTATGGCTGTCCGTACGAAGGCGCGGTGGATGTCGCGCGGGTCGAAGACTTGGTCCACAAGCTGCGTGCGCTGGGCGTGTATCAGATCTCGCTGGGCGACACGATCGGCGTGGCGACGCCGGCCCAGGTTGATCACGTGCTGCGGCGCTTGCTGGCCTTTTGCCCGCAGGAAGAGCTTGCCCTGCACTTCCACGACACGCGCGGTACGGCGCTGGCGAACATTCTGGTCGGCGTGGCGCTGGGCATCACCACCGTTGACTGCGCGCTAGGCGGACTGGGCGGCTGTCCGTATGCGCCGGGGGCCAGCGGCAACGCCGCGACGGAAGACGTCGTGTACATGCTGCACGGCATGGGCATCGACACCGGGCTCAACTTGGATGCGCTGGTCGACATCAGTCAGCGGGTCGCCGCCTGGGTCGGCCACGAGCTGCCGTCGAAGTTTTTCAAAGCGCGCCTGGGCGAGCGCCTGCGGCAAGGCCACTAAGCGCGCCGATCGCGCAGCGCGCTGCGCCCGTCGTGGTTTCTGCAGGCGCAAGGTCACCGCTGCGGTCGATCCTCAGCTTGAGGTGGACAGCCGCCGCGCCATCATCCCTGTTGCAAGCAGAGACATTGAGGGCCCTGAGTCTCTGAAGCAGCTCGCCCATCGGTAGCTGATTGGGAAGCGCGCCTGCTACGCCTCTAGATGTCGGCCCATCATCCCGCCCCGACTCACAGAGCGGACAAGGTCAGTCATCGCAATCGTGAAATTTGTGTGCGGCGGGACTTGTGCGCGGCGTCATGCGTGCAGGTGCAAGCGGGTCGGCATGCGCTTTGTCTTCGACAAAATCGCTCACGAAAAAAAATGTCGAAACGCCTGCTGAATCTGCTTCGGGCCTTGGTTTCGATGGTCACGGCGTAGACGGGGTTAGTCGGTTCAGCCACTGCCGCCCATATCCAGGGAAGCCGATGCGATAGTCTGCGCATTCCTGGCTGTTGTGCTTGCACGAGTGATCGTGGAGCCGCAGCTCTTCTTTCTGCGAGGTGCTCTGGGGTTGCCTCTCACGGCGGGGGCCCCGCGATGGCGCGGCGAAGGGACGTGCGTTTTGGTTCACCTTCAGCGACATGGCCCGAAATGCTTCTTCCACGGCGCGCCGGCTCTCCTCAAATGTCTGAGGCGGCACGAGGGGGCGCCAGTGGCCAAGTAGCAAGGTGTCCATGCGGGCGTTCAGCTCCGCCAGTTCTAAATCGAGCATACGTTCCAAAAGAAGATCGACAGCGCGATCGAGATCACGGCGCAAACGGGGCTCGGGGCGAAGGATGGGCGAGAGCAGGTGATAAAGCGGACTGAGCTTGAGTCGCAGCGTCAGCGTGATGCGGGTCATGTTGGGAGGGCCCGCAGGCGCGTGGTCGACCTGCAGCTCGCCTTGTCCAAGCTGCGGTCGCTCTGCAATCAGGCGCAGGCGAAGCGGCAGATCTCGCTCGAAGTGCTCCACCCGGCCGCGCTCGATGCCGTGGCCGCGCTGCCAGACATGCTGCCCCACTGGTTCACGGAGCGGGGTGTCATGTCCGGTGGCTCGCTCCTCCCACGGCGACCAGAGGGAAAAATGGGCCATGTCCGCGGCAAAGGCCATGAGCCGCTCGGGCTCAACCTTCGCTTCGCGCGTCACCTGCAGCGTGAGCTCCTGCGGCGACAGGAGCGCCTGTGCGAGGAGCCCGAGCATGAGCAAGAGCGCGCAGCAGCCGGGGAACCAGAGGAGGACACGCATGCGCATGGTTCAGAAAACTCTTGCATACGATAGCCCAGAGCCGCGGCGGCGACTATGAATCGAGGCGGCACCTTGTGGGCCGGGACGCTGGGCAAACCCAGTCGCGGGGAAAAGCGGCATGCACACAGAGCTCCCGCCTGTTCTCCTCGGACCGGGCACTCATTCCGCAAACGCTCGATGGCGGGAGCGTCCGACTTAACGTGAGCACCGATAGCGCAGCGACTTGGCCCTGCAGCGGATCCTGCGGTGCGACGCTAGGTGCCGTGTCGTGGCTGGCGCAGGCGCTGATAGACGTGTTCTAGCCCCATGCCGGCCAGCATCGCCGCGACGAAGATCAGCGCCGCCGACGAGCCGCTGAGCAGTCCGACGAGGGCTGGGCCGGGACAGAAGCCTCCCAGCCCCCAGCCGATTCCGAACAAGGCCGCGCCCACGACCAGCTTGGTATCGATGGCCTTGGCGGATGGCAGGTGGAACTTGCTGCCCAAGACTGGGCTGTCTCGTCGCAGAATGCGCGGGAAGGCAAAGAAGGTCACGCCCACAGCGCCGCCGAGCACAAACAGCAAGCTGGCATCGAAGCGGCCGCTGAAGTCGAGGAAGTCCTGCACTTTCTGGGGATAGATCATCCCGGACAGGTACAGCCCGACGCCGAACAGCGCGCCCGCGAAGAACGCAGCGAGGTGTTTTGTCGCCTTCATCGCAGTCCTCCACCCACGTGACGCATGAAATAGACGGTCAGCGCGCCGGTCGCGATAAACGTCGCCACCGCCACCAGCGAACGCGGCGAGCGCCGGGCCAGCCCGCAGACGCCGTGACCGCTGGTGCAGCCGCTGCCGAGCCGTGTGCCAAAGCCCACAAGCAAGCCGGCGAGCACGAGCATGCTCGGAGACACCGTCGCTTGCACGTGGGCCCGCTGCCCGGTGAACAGCATCAGCAGAAGCGGGCTTGCGATCAGCCCCAGCAAGAACGCGATACGCCATGTGGCATCGCCCTGCGTGCGCTGCAAGAGCCCTCCGACGATGCCGCTGATTCCTGCAATGCGGCCTTCCAGCCACAGCATCAGCGCGGCCGCCGTGCCAATCATCAGACCGCCCGCCAGCGCGGGCAGATAGCTCAGGACATCCATGGCTCACCTCGTCGCCTGGGTTGTTTCACGAGTTGTTTCACACGTTGTTTCATCGCTTGTTTCATTTCGTGTTTCACATGCTGCTTCATGGGCCGCTGCATTTGTTTCACGTCAGGTCGCTTTGTTTCACTGCATCAGGGTGCGGATCAGCATGAAACAGGCGACCGCAAGCAGCAGCCCGGCAAACAGTGTGCGCAGCTTGCTGGCGGATACACGGCTTGCAAGAAAGCCTCCCAGGATGCTGCTTGTGGCCATGCTGGCTGAGAGCTCGGCCACCAGGCGCAGATCGACGGTAGCGTGTCCCAGATAGCCCGCCGCCCCGGCCAGCGACTGCATGGCGATCACCAGAAGCGATGTGCCCACGGCCTGTTCGATGGGCAAGCCTGCGAACAAGACCAAAGCGGGAACGATCAGGAAGCCACCGCCAGCCCCGAGCATTCCGGCGACAAAGCCGGTGGGCAGCCCCGCCGCCATGGCGCGAAGCGGCAGGCCGGGCGCGGCCTTTGGCGTTGTTTCAGGTTTGTTTCGCGAGCGCAACATCTTGAAGGCGCTCAGCAACATCAGTGAAACAAAGCCCAGCATCAGCAGGCGCGCGGGGACATGCCCGGCCACGCGTCCGCCGAGATACGCGCCGGCCATCGCGGACAGGCCAAACAGCCCGCCCGTCGAAAACACGACGCGACCGCGGCGGGCATGCACGGCCATGGCCACCAGGCTCGTCGTCACCATCACAAGCTGCGACGTGGCCAGCGCCGACTTGGGCTCAAGCTTGAGCACATAAAGCAGCACCGGCACGAGCAGGATCGAGCCACCACCGCCCAGCATCCCGAGGAGGACGCCGATGAACAGGCTCAGCGCAAGCGTGATTTCCAGCATGATGCTGGAGACAGACAGCAAGCGCGATGCCAGCGAGCAGCGCGATGCCGGCGAGGTACGGTCGTGCTTACGCCTTGGGGCTTAGTCCTGGCTCATGACCGCGGCGAGAGTGCGATCGGGCTGGCGCACCGACGTGTCGGCCGCTGTGACCTGCGCGGCGATCCGCAGGCGGGTGGCTGGGTCGTGCGGGGTGAGCCGGCCGGACCGCATGAGACGGCGAGGCGGCACTGGGCTTGGCCGCACGGGGCGCACGGGCCGTATCGTCGCCCTCGAACGCCGACCCACGTGGGACGCGCGGTCCGGCATCGCGCTGGGTGGCCTGGGGCGCCGGGTGTCGATCCGAGCGCTGCGGTCGTGGCTGCTCCGATCGTGGGGTATTGCGCTGGCCGCTGCGCGGACCGCCGCGCGGATTCGATCGCTGCCCTGGCCGCTGGCCCGCACCAGAGCTGGACTGCGACGACATGCGGAAGGGCTCGGTCTCGAAGCCGGGCAGGTTGAGGGTCTCAAGCGGGGCGGAAAGCAGGCGCTGGATGTCGCGCAGCAGCACCGCTTCGCCTTCACTGACCAGCGAGATCGCGCGTCCCGGTGCGCCCGCCCGCCCGGTGCGGCCGATGCGATGCACATAGTCCTCGGCAACCAGCGGCAGATCGAAGTTGATGACCAGCGGAAGCTGCTGAATATCGAGTCCGCGCGCCGCGACATCGGTCGCCACCAAGACCGACACGCGACCGCTCTTGAAGTCGGTCAGCGCTTTGACGCGGGCGTTCTGGCTCTTGTTGCCGTGGATGATGCCGACCGGGATGCCGGCGACTTCAAGCTGGTGCCCGACGCGGTTCGAGCCATGCTTGGTGCGGCAAAAGACCAGCGTCTGCCCGCAGTCTGGCTGGCTCAAGATGTGCGTCAGAAGAGCGCGCTTGCGATCTTGCGTGACGTAATGGATGTGGTGCGTGACCGTGATCGCCACCGTCTGCGTCGGCGTGACATCGACATAGGCTGGGCTCTTGGTGAACGAGGCGGCCAGCTCTTGCACTTCTTTGTCGAGCGTCGCGGACAGCAGCAGCGTCTGTCTCTCGGTCGGCAAGCCGGAAAGGATGCGGCGCAGGGGCGGCAGAAAGCCCATGTCCAGCATGCGATCGGCTTCATCCAGCACCAGGATCTCGATGCCCGCAAGATCGACCGTGCGCTGCTGCATGTGATCGATCAGACGGCCGGGCGTGGCAACGACGATGTCGACGCCGCGGTGCAGCGCCGTGATCTGCGGCTGTATGCTGACGCCACCAAAGATCGCCGCCACGCGCAGGCGCATGGGCTCGCCATACGAAAGCAGCGATTCATAGACCTGCAGCGCTAGCTCGCGCGTCGGCACCAGGACCAGGCCACGCGGGGCGCGCTTGTGGGTGCTGCGCGGCGGGCTGGCAAACAAGCGCTGGATCATCGGCAGACCAAACGCGGCCGTCTTGCCGGTGCCGGTCTGCGCGCGGGCCAGCACGTCGCGGCCTTGCAAGACCAGCGGAATGGCGGCGGCCTGGACCGGCGTCGGCTGCTGATAGCCCAGGCGAGACAGAGGAAGAGCGAGGCTGGGCACCAGCCCAAGAGACACGAACGGCATAGAGAACACTCCTTTGAGACCCAGAGCGTTTCCCGATACCGCGCTGCAGGGTGACGTGAACGAACAGGACGTACGCCAAATAAAGGGGGCGATTACGTGAATGCGAAGGAAGCCAAGTGGTTAGGACGGTAGATCCACCGGGAAAAGCAAGGAAGCACAACGCAAACGCCGCCACTTTATCGCGGCGTTCACGATTGGCCAACGATTACTTTTGTGGTGTGCGCG
>CAZKOY010000007.1:0-43701 GCA_964554495.1 uncultured Myxococcales bacterium | reverse complement strand
AGATGGCGCTGCTCTGGGGCAGCGCGGTCTGCGCAGCGCGATCCTGCGGCAGGCACCGGGCCTGCGGGGTGATGCGCTGGCCGATCAGACGAGGCGGGGCGATGCAGACACGCGCTGCTTAGGTCCTGCGGGCTTGAATTTGCATTATCCTGGGTCCGCTCCAAAGCGAACACGCGCGCCATACGGGCCGGAGGCCTTGGTACAAGCGACCCCGGCGATCGTTGCGGACGCGGACATCTCATCGCATCGCATCCCAGGCAAGGAGAGCCGGACATGAGCACGAGCCCCACATTCGAGGTGCTGTACTTCCCCATCCACGGTCGCGCTGAGCAGATTCGTCTGCTTCTGCACTACACCGGCACGACGTTTACCGATACCGCGGTCACCGACTGGCCGGCGCTCAAGGGCAAGACGCCGCTTGGGCAGCTTCCGATCCTGATCGATCGCAGCGCTGGCAGCGAGTTTGTCATCCCGCAGAGCGCGGCGATCATGCGCCACTTGGCGCGGACGCTTGGCGCCTATGGCGAAAGCGAGCGCGAGCACGTGCTGGCCGATATCGTCGCCGAGACAGTGCAAGATGCCCGCGCCAAGTTTGTGCCGGTGGCGTTTGCCGCTCGCTACAACCCGCCGGCCGACACCATCGAAAAATACTGGTCTGAGGTTCTGCCGCACAACCTGCAGCTCTTGGAAAAGCTCTTGAGCCGCAGCACCAAGCCCGACGCTGGCTACTTCGCGGGGGCCAAGCCGACGTATGCCGACATCATGGTGTTTGATCTATTGGATGGCCACCTGACGATGAAGCCGGCCAGCTTGGATGGGCACCCGGCGCTGAAGGCGTTCCACGCGCGCATCGCGGCGCTGCCCACGCTGGCCAGCTATCTTGCGACGCGCCGCCCGTCCGAGCTGAAGTCCAACTAGGCTTCCGCTTTCGCTACATCCGTTCGCGCGCCTCTGCCCGCCACCGCGCTCGGTCATCTGCAGATCACAGCCCCGCTTGTTCGTGCCGCGCTTCGTGGTATGGCAAGGCCCGCGCATGCCTTCGTCGTCGTTGAACTCGTTTGAGCAGACCGCTTCGGCGGTGCTGATGATTCGTCCGTTTCGCTTTGCCTGGAATGCCGAGACCGCGGTCAGCAACGCGTATCAAGCGCCGTCACTGGTGTCGGATGCGCAGGTGCAAGAACAGGCCCTGCGCGAGTTTGCAGGTCTGCATCGGCTGCTCGTGCAAGCCGGCATTGTGGTCCACGTCTTTGACGACCTACCGACGCCGCATACGCCCGATGCGCTGTTTCCCAACAACTGGTTTTCCACGCACGCCGACGGGACGCTGGTGCTGTACCCGATGGCGACGAAGAGCCGCCGCGCCGAGCGCCGCCCGCACCTGCTTGGTGCGCTGCGCGATCTAGGCTTTGCGCGTCGGATCGATCTGCGCATTCACGAAGACCACGGCCGGTTCTTAGAAGGCACGGGCAGCCTGGTTCTGGATCGACGAGAGCGAGTGGCGTATGCCGCGCGTTCCCTGCGCACGCATCCCGATGTCGTTGCAGAGTTCGCGCGGGCGCTGGGCTATCGGCCGATCGTGTTCTCGACGCAGACGCCGCAGGGGCAGCCGGTCTATCACACCAACGTGGTGATGGCGGTGGGCCGCACGCACGCCGTGGTCTGCCTGGATGCCGTCTTCGACCCGGCTGAGCGAGCGCAGGTGACGACAGCGCTTCAGGAAAGCGGGCGCGAAGTCGTGGCTATCTCGATCGCGCAGATGAATGACTTTGCCGGCAACCTGCTTGAGCTGCGCCGGCCCGATGGCGCCGCGATCTGGGTGATGTCGAGCCGCGCTCACGCCGCGCTCTTGCCCGAGCAAAGGGCGAGCTTGGCCCGCTCGGCTACGCTTCTGCACACGCCCCTGGCCACCATCGAAGCGGTCGGCGGTGGCAGCGCTCGCTGCATGCTGGCTGAGCTCTTTCCGCCCAGCCCCAGCGTGCCCAGCGGATCTGTCGGGCCTAGTCGTCCGATGAGTCGCTGATCGCGCCGAGCGCTGCACCGGCCACGATGGCGCCGATGGCCAGGCCGGTCTCTAGCTTGCTCGGCGGCTCGTCTTCGAAGTCGTCGTCGTCGTCGGATTCTGGCTCGGATGGCATCTCGCCTTTGCGCACGGCGTGCAGTGCCCAGTCTTGCTTGCCGCCGCTGAGCTTGGTGCCGCAGTACGTGCAGGTGACGGCATCAGACGTCGTCAGCTGTCCACCACACTGCGGGCAGTCCAGCGAGCACAGGCCGCGCTTGAACTTGGCGTGCTGCGGTGCATCGGCAGCGCGCGACAGCTCAAACTCGTGGACATCGAAGGCGGGCTCCGCTCCGTCGACCGAGGCGCTCCAGCGGATCTCGACCACGGCGCGGTCGTGCTTGCGTTTTTCGTGATCTTCGACGGGATCCAGCGACTTGAGCTCGGCGCTGCCCACCGCGACATCGCGCAGCTTGGCGGGCTGCAGCATGAGCGCCGCAGCGACGCTGGCATCCGCGGGATCTTTCATGCAGAAGCGCGCGAGCTTTTCGGGCTTGCCGCTGCTGCGCGCCTCGATCCACTTCCAGAAAATGACCGATGCGCGATCTTCGAGCTCTTGTCGGCTGATCGTCGCGTCGCGTCCGCGAAGCTCGGCCAGGCCGGGTAGCTCGTCGAGCGCGGCGCCGGGACGCCACTCTTCAGGCTGCGTGATCTCGGCCAGCACCCAGTCGTGTTCGCCCGAGTTGACCAGCGCCTGGCAGTAGTCGCACTTGACGACGTCGCCCGTCGGAAGCTGCGCGCCGCAGCTTGGACACTGACCTTCCAAGGCTGGCACGCCCTTTTTGGACTTCTTGCCGCGGCGACGAATGAACGACCAGACCTCGTGATACTGCTCTTTTTTCTGACTGCGCAGCGTGCGCTGCACTTTGTCGTCCGGCGTGCCGAGCTGCACGTTGGTGTCGCGGGCCTCGCCGACGATGCGCACGTGGATGGTGTCCCAAAGCTCGTCGGCTTCGGCGGCCAGGATGTCGGCCGAGACGACGCGCCAGTCGCTCATCACGTTGCGCAGGCCGTCGGCCTTAAGCAGGCCCAGTTGGGTGTTAAAGCGCGTGAACACGCCGTCCGAGATCATGCGCCGCGTCGGTCCCATGTGACCGCCCAGCCAGGCCTCGTTGACCTTGGCGACGACGGTCTTGGTGCGCTCGACGAAAGCCTGCGGGTCGAAGGCCTCGTCGCGGCCTTTCAGCGCGGAAATGCCGTCCTGCGCCAGCTTGGCATCGACGTCGATCGTGGCGCGCTCGACGGGGCCTGATTTCTTTCTGCCGCGCAAGTACAGCCAAAGCAGCACGCCGACGATCAGGATCAGCACCACCCAAGTAAAGCCGTTACAGCCCGCTCGCGGCGACGAGGGGCCCGATGAAGGCACGTACACGGTCGTCGAGCTGCCACCATAGCTGGACGAGCCTGAATACGAGGACGACGACGAGCGGGACGACGACGAACCCGACGAATACGATCGCGAGCTACCCGACGAGCTAGACCCCGAATAGCTGCGCGACGATCCCGAAGAAGACGAGCTGCGCGACGATCCCGAAGAAGACGAGCGATACGACTGCCCGCCGCCCGGCCGCGCCTCGACGTGTGTGCCGAGCGCCCAGGCAACAAAGGCCGCCAGAACCGGAATCAGAAGGACTCGCCGCCCTCGCTGCGACAGCGCCGATTTCACCATGGCCCCATCCTATCGCATCGCAGCGGGTCGCGATCAGGTGCCGCCGGCAAAGTGCGGAGCATGGGCGCAACGCGGCTCGACCGCAGGGGACGTGATCGGCTACAAGCGCTCGTGGCGGGGTCCTTG
The DNA here is from genome assembly GCA_964554495.1 of uncultured Myxococcales bacterium. Lineage (GTDB taxonomy): Bacteria > Myxococcota_A > Polyangia > Palsa-1104 > JAEUJZ01 > JAEUJZ01. The sequence continues at coordinate 39,850 of CAZKOY010000007.1, read as the reverse complement.
CGGCTCTTCCGCACTGCCCTCTTGACACGGTGGGGGTGTCTGGGGAGACTGCTGCATCCTGCTAGCGTTCCTGGATATTCGGAGACACAGATGGCTTCCAACACCGCAGTTACCTCGCGAAGGCGCGTCCGCAACCACAAGAAGGCCGGTCGCGATCGCAAGCGCCAAGAATCCCGTCGCTCGACCCTCACGGCCGCAGAGCTCTTCGCGGCGCTGGGCGAGCCCGGCAAGCCCGCCCCCAAGACCAGCCAGAAGTAACCCCGCTCCCGCTCTCCTCGCCTTTCTAAGCCTCGTTTTCGCCCTCACTTCCAGCCTGCCTGCGTCTGCCCAAAGCACGGGCATCGCGGTGGATCGCTTCGCCCCCGCCGCGGGGCCGCTGTCGTTTGCCCAAGTGGAAGGCGCGCCGGTTCCGGCGGCCGGCCAGCTTTGGTTTGCCGGCGGTGCATCGTTTATCGGTCGCGCGCTGGTCTTGCGCCATCAGGCGACGCAAGAAGAGGTCGCGGTCCCGGTGCGCTATCGCCTGACCGTCGATGTCGGGGCCGAGCTGGGCATTTATCGTCAGCGCCTGTCGGTGGGCTTCGCGGCGCCGATCTCGATCTGGCAGGCCGGCGATCGGCTGCGCATCACGGGCACCAATATGCAAGACGCCCAAGGTGTGTCCGAGCCCTTGGGCCCGACTGGCATCGGCGATCTGCGCTTCCGCGCCAAGGCGCTGCTGACCCCGGTCGACCGCAAGGCGGGCCTGGCCCTGGTGCTGGAGTTCACGGCGCCAGGTGGTGGGCAGCGCGACTTCATCGCCACCTCGTCGTTTACGGTAAATCCGCGGCTGATCGGCTCGTTCCGGCATCGCTTCTTGGCCCTGGGCGGTCAGCTCGGCGTGCGCTTCGCGTCGCAGCGAGCGCTGTACCAAAACCTTCTGCACAACCAGCTTGAGTGGGGGGCGGCGCTGGCCGGCAAGCTGCCGGTGCGACGGATCGGTCTTGCGCTGGTGGCCGAAGCCGCCGGACAACTGAACATGGTCAGCGAGAGCCCCGTACAAGGCACCGAGCTTCGCGGCATCGTGCGCCTGGGCTTTTTACGCAGCGCCATCGATCTGGGCGGCAGCGCTGGCTTTGGTGAGCTGGCCCCGGCCTTCCGCGGCTTCGTCGTGGTGCGCGGCCACCTGCCCGATCCCAAGGCCACGTCCTGTCCCGCCGAAGCGCTGACGTTTTAGCGATTCGGCCTGGGTGCGACGACGCGCGCGGGGCCGCGATGCGGGTTACTTTTTGCGCGTGCGATAGGCATAGCTTGCGCCCAAGTACACCGTGTGGCGCTGATAGCCTCCCATGGCATCCAGGCCGGATCGCTCGCCAGGCAGGCTGAAATAGCCGGTGTAGCGCAGCACCAGACCAAAGCCGCGCGGCAGCGGGCGCTCGATGTCGATCAGGCCCAGGCTGCGGTTGTCATCATCGATGTTGCTGACGGGGACATACAGGCCGGGGGCGCCCTGCAGAAGGTTGAGCTGCGCTTTGCCCGTGACGTACAAGTCGCCCGGCAGGCGGACGCCCAGCTTGGCCAAGACAAGGTGGCGTTGGTAGCTCTCTCCGTCGGTGTTCGATAGCGCAAGCTGGACCATATAGCCGGCCTGCAAGAGCGCCGGTCCCTGCCAGGTCAGGCTGCCGCCGGTCTGAATGAACAGATCGGTGCGGCCGAACATATAGCCGCGGTAATCGGCGCGCAGGTGCAGCGACAGATCGAAGTCGTGACCTAGCTCAGGATCTCCGGCGTGCAAAAGGGCGCTGAGTCGCGCGGCGGCCGATGGCGCGACGAACGTAAACGCCGCATCGGGCTTAAACGCGAAGTACTGCATCCCAAGATCCAGCCCGCCATCGATGCGGTGCTGCGGCGCCGACGGGATTTCGCGCACACCGGCCAGGCGGACGCTCAACGAAAGCGAGCGAAAGTCGCGGCTTTCGATCAGGCTGGCCGGAGCTTGAAATGCATCGTAGTAATCGGCAACGCCCGACAGCCGCAGCCGCCCGTCGGACAATAGCTGCACGCCGTGCTCATAGCTGCCCAAGATCACGCCGACGTTTTGGTCTTGCAGCGTCGGCAGCAGAAACACCTTGCCGCCGACTTGAAGCTGGGCGCGCAGCCGCTGTCGTCCGCTGGCATAGCCAAGCTGCGTTCCCATGGTGCCGCGCAGAAGCGGTCCGCCGCGCACGCTGGTGTCGGTACCAGGGCTGACACGGTTGGCGTTGCTGTCGTATTCGACCCCGGCGTCGGCGTTGACCCCAGCGACAAGCGACGAGGGCACCGCCGCAGCGACCAGCCAGGCCAGCGATGCAGACAGCAGCGACATAAGCTGCGCCAAGATAGCGCAAGCCTCGGGAGAGATGTGCTAGGGATGAGGCGTTATGGTCGGAATGTCGGTGGTGACGCGTGCGGCGCTGCGACGATTTGAAACGGGGCGTTTCGAGCGCGTGCGCTGGGTGCTGCTTGGGGTGTGCCTGGTGATCGCCGCCTGCGCTTCGCCGGCCGCGGGCCCGCAAGTTCCCGACGAGCGCTGCCTGTTGCGCGTGTGGTTTCGTCCCGAGCGGGCGCTCTTGCGGCCCGATCTGACGGATCGCAAGCGCCTGTCGCGTCCACTCACGCGCGAGCAGGTCGAACAGGCGCAGGTGATCGGCAGCTGGAACGGTTTTGCTCGTCCCGGCCTGCCGCTTTTAGACGAGCGCATCGGCAAAGAGGGCGAGCGCTGGCAGACCGTCTCTTTGCCTCTGCCACCGGGGACGTATGACTACGGCATCGTGATCGGCGACTTCATCGTGCCAGACGACGTAAGTCCGCAGGGGGCGTTTGGTCCCGACCCGCGCTATCGCGACAGCGGACCGTTTGAGGTCGAGTGGACGCGCACGACGATCCCGGACTGTGGCGCCGCGACGCTGCGCTTTGTCGATGTGCAGAGCGCAGGCGATGGCCGGCTGCGTGGCGAGGCGCTGTTTCAGCCCGGCCGCGATGGAAAAGACGGGCTGCTATCGCCGACACAGCTTGCGGCCAGCCTAAGCCAGGCGGGCGTTCCGCTTTCGCCTCCGACGCTGCAGCTTGCCCCTGATGCCGAGGGCGGTCAGCGCATCACGCTGGAAGGAAGCGGCCTTGCCCCTGGCAAGTACACGCTGACGCTGCGCCTGCTGCGCGAGAGCGGCGATTCGCGTCCAGCGCTTTCGGCCAGTGCGTCCGCCTTTATCGATCTGCGGCAGACGGGCCGACCGAACGAGCTTGCCGCGGCCCCGCCGCTTGGCGATGGCGTTGTGTATCACGTCGTTGTCGACCGCTTCTTGGGCGACGACGGGGCGCTTCTGCCTCCGGCGACACCCGGACGGCGAGCGGGGGGCACCCTGCGTGGGCTGCTGCGCGCCGTCGAGGCCGGATATTTCGCGCGACTAGGCATTACTACGCTATGGCTGTCGCCGCTTTACGAAAATCCACCTGGTCTGTTCACCGGACGCGACGGCAAGCAGTACGAGGCCTATCACGGGTACTGGCCCATGGGACCGCGCTCGGTCGAGCCGCGCCTGGGAGGGACGCAGGCCCTGCGCGAGCTAGTGGCGGCGGCACACGCCCGCGGGCTGCGCGTGATCTTCGACGCGGTGCCCAATCACGTGTTTTCTGAGCATCCGGCGTATCAGCTGCACTCGCGTCGCCGCTTGCAGATCGCCAGCCTGCCGCCGCAGCAGGCCGAGGCCGCAAGCTGGTTTTCCGACGGCAACACCGCCTGCGTCTGCGGCAGCCCAGGCTGCGGCTGGGGCGAGCGCATCGAAGACTGCTGGTTCGATCGCTATCTGCCCGACGTGAACTGGCGACATCCCGAGGCGCAGCAGGCGGGCATCGACGATCTTTTGTGGTGGCTGGATTCCTTCGACCTCGACGGCATGCGCATCGATGCGGTGCCGATGATGCCGCGGCCAGCGACCCGTCGCATGGTGCGGGCCGCGCGCGAGCAGCGCCTGCGCAAGGGACTGGATCTGCTGCTGCTTGGCGAGAACTATACCGGTCCGGGCGCCGACGGACGACGCAGCATCCGCAGCTTCCTGGGGCGCTCGTATGACGGCTTGGACAGCGCCTTTGACTTTCCGCTGATGTGGGCGATGCGGGCGGCACTGGCGCAAGAAAAGCTGGGCCTGCACGAGCTAGAGACCGAGATCGCGGCGAGTCAAGCGGCCTGGCAAGGCTCGGGCGCGGCGATGGGGCTGATCCTCGACAACCACGACACGCCGCGCTTTTTGTCGGAAGCCGCGGGAAATGCCGGCAACGATCCGTGGAACGATCCACCAGCGCAGCCAACCGATGCGGCGCCGTATCGCAAGCTGGGGCTGGGCCTGACGCTGCTATACACGCTGCCCGGCCTGCCGGTGATCTATTACGGCGACGAGATCGGCCTGGCTGGGGCCAACGATCCTGACTCGCGGCGCGTCCTGCCGAAGGTGCCGGTCGATGTCTCACCGACGGGGCCTGTGGGGCCTTTGGACAGTGCTCTTTTGCCGCCGCAGGTCGCGCTGCTTTCGCTGGTGGAACGCCTGGCGGCGCTGCGGCGCTGCTTGCCGCAGCTTCGCTCGGGCACGCGGACCTCGCTGTTTGCCGAGGCCGAGATCAGCGTCGCGGTTCACCAGTCCGCTGCGAATTCAGACGACGCAGCCGCGGTGCTGGTGGTGCTGTCGCGGGCCGCAAATGACAAGCGCATCTTTGTGCCGCAGGGCGCGACGATACACCTGCCGAAAGGCCGCTATCGCGACGCGCTATCTGGCGACGAGCTTGTCGTATCCGATACCGCGGGTGAGTCCGCGATGCTTTCGCTGACCGCGCGGGCTCTGCGCTCTGCGCTGTATCTGCCAAAGGGGCATCGCTGCCTGCCGTGAACAGAAGCGCGGCTCTGATCGCGACAACGGATTGACGGGGCTCGCGAAAAAGCGCCAGATCGCGACGCGGAGGTCACCATGAAGCGAACGGCATACTCGAAGCGACTGCGAACTTTTTTGATCGCGCTGGGCATCTGCATCGGCGGCTCGCCCATACTCGGCCAGGCCCACGAGCAAGAAGAGGTGATCGCGGAGTCGGCGGTACCCAAGCCCGTGCTAGCCGCGGTCAAAAAGAAGTATCCGGGCGGCAGCGTGTCCAAGTACGAGCGCGAAGTCGAAGCCGGAAAGACCGTGTACGAAGTGAAGATGAAATGGGGCGAGCGCCAGATCGACGCCAAGTACACGCCCGAAGGGGTCCTTGTCGAAGAAGAAGAGATCCTGCGCGAAGCCGATCTGCCGCCTGCGGTACGCGCGGCCTTCGCCAAGTCTGCGCACGGCAAGGTTCCGATCCTGCAGGTCGAGCGAGTCGCCAAGGCTGGCCAAAACACGCCGCCGATCTATGAGATCGAAGTGCGGATCGATGGGAAAAAGATCGAGCTTCTGTACGACGCGAGCGGTGCGTTCTTGGGGCAGGAATAGCCGACGGTTCGTGTGCTGCGGACCGACGTCCGCGATGACGCGGTCGAACATCGCAAGGGCCAGCAAAAGGACGCGGTCCGTGGCTTATTTCTGACGCAAGAGCAGCGCTTCGCCGAGCAGGAAGAACAGGATGGTGAGCGCGATGTAGTGCCAAAGCTCTAGGCGGCGCTGCGGCGGGCCAGAGGTCTCGACGGCGTCCTGGGCCGTGGGTGGCGGACGTTCGAGCGCTTGAATCTGCTCGGGCGTGGCGTGGCGCAGATCCGACTCGCTGGGGTCGATATTGACGACGAAAAACTCAGCGGGGCGAGGATGCCAAGGGCCTGACTCGCTGGCGGCGGCAACGCGATAGAAACCGGCTTCGTGCGTGTCAGAAAACGTCAGGATCTGCCGCCCACCCAGCCGTTCGAATAGGCGCTTGTTGATCGAGGGCAGCGTCACTTCGACGCGGGTATCACCGGACTGCAGACGGACCTCGCGCGGCTGGCCGATCAGCGTCGGGGCTTCCGATTCGCGCAGGGGGGCGCGGGCCAGATAGCGCACGATCTGCTGCAAAAGCGGCAGGAAGGCGGGCTGAATCGGCAGATCGTTCCAGTCGCGATCGAGCGTCGATGTAAACAGCATCACGCGGCCTCGGCCCAGGCTGCGTTCAAGCAGGGCCGGCGCACCGCTTTCAAACGACAGAACCACGCCGCTGCCCGTCGCGGTCTTGGGGGTTGGGCGCAGCAGGACATAGCGATTGAAGCGCGCCGCGAGCAGCGAGTCATCGGCGCGACCGTGCAGAAACGGCTGCACCAGCGCGTGCCGGCGATCAAAGCGGCCCAGGTGTTCGCCGTTGCCTAGCGGGGCCTCTTCGCGGCTCTTGCCTTCGTCTTCGCTGGTGCGCTCGCGTTCCAGCGTGCCGGCGGTCTTGGTGACGGCCAGAGGCTGCGGCAAGACATCGGCCAGCGCGGCGTTGTAGGCATCGACATCGACGTTGTCCCCAAGGGCGATGAACAGGCCGCCGCCTTCTGCGACATAGCCGCGCAGCGCGCGATCGAGCTGCCTTCGCGATAGCTCTTGCGCCTTGGCGTTGCACAAAAGCACGACATCGAAGTCGCTCAGCACCGGCAGGTGATCGTCGATGGGCACGGTGGTCACGACAAACGGGGTCTCTTCGCCGCCCAGGCGATCGCCAGGATGCAGCGCCATCTCGACGTAATAGACCTCGTCATCGCGGCGCAGAGCCCGCGGCTCGCCGTCCAAGAGCAGCACGCGGATGTGTCGCTGCACTTCGACGCGCAGGTGACGCACGTCGTCTTCGGCCAGCGCATCGGGCTCTAGCGCCACGCGGATGTGGTGCAGGCCGCCTTGGGCGGGCTCGCTGCTGGGCTCGGCGCTGGCTCGCCGTTCGCCGCTTGCATCGGGGATTACCGACGGAGCGGATGGCGGTGCCGCCTGGTTGCCGGGACGAAAGCTGTGCAGGAAGCGCTTGACCACGCGCCCATTGGCCGGCACATCAAGCAGGCCGCTGGCGATGGCATTGCCGTCGACAGACAGGGTTGCGGTGAGCTCTTTAATCGGCACTTCGCTGAAGTTGGCGACTTCGACCGAGATGCGCAGGCTTTGACCGCTGCCGCCAGGCGCTGGCTCGCTGCGGATGTCGACAATGCCGCGGTTGGGCAGCGGCTGCCCGTCGCTGACGTCGACTATGGATAATTCTGTATCCGACAGCGGGCGAACCCCTTGCAAGGCCTGCGTTGAGCCATCGGTGATCAGATAGATGCGTCGGGCGCTGTGTCGCACCGTGGTCAGAATTTGCGCCGCTCGTCGGACGCCACCGGGCAGATCGCTGGCGCTTAGGCTGGGGGACAGACCCGAAAGCACGCTGAACAAGCGGGCGCGATCGTGGGTCAGTTCGGCCTGTGGCGCGGCGTTCCCGCGCGAGCCCAAGACCAGCGCCACGTCGGCACTGGGCGGCAGCGCTTCGATCAGGCGCGTGGCGCGTTTCTTGGCGCGGGTAAACAGGCTCTCGCCGCGGCGGCTGCCCGTCGACAGGGGGCCAGCGCCACCTGCCGCGACATAGCGCATCGACACGCTGTCATCGAGCACCAGCACGGCGCTCTGCTGCAGGCTGGTTCGCGCTGGCAGATCCGATGTGGTCTCGATAAACGGCTTGGCCAAGACCAGCGGGGCGGCGATGCACACCAGCATGCGCAGAAGCAGAAGCGCGATGTGCCGCACCTGGGTCCGCTGCGCCACGCGACGATGGCTGGCATACAGCAAGAGCAGCGTCGGCAGCGGCTGCACGCGAGCCCGCCTGCGGCCCATCAGGTGAATGATCACCGGCAGGGCACCCAGAACGACCAGCGCGGCATACCACGGAGACAGAAAGTGCATCGTCGCGGCTCTGCTTACTTGCGAATGTGGCGGCGCAGCGGGCCGCGCAGGATGTCTAAGAGCACGCTCTCGATCGAGCGCGAGGTCTGCACCAAGTGATACTCGACGTCGGCTTCACGCAGGCCACGACGCATCGCGGCCAAGAAGCGATCTAGCTCGGCCTTGTAGGCGGCGCGCACATCGCCCGGATCGACGAACAAGCGAGCCGGTCCGTCGGGGCCGGGCTCGATGTCTTCAAACCACGTCAGGCCGGAAAACGGCAGCTCAAGCTCGTCTGCATCGAGGATCTGCACGACGATGACATCGTGCTTCTGGGCGCGCAGACCGGCCAAGCGGGCACGCAGCCGCGACGCATAGCGCTCGACAAGCTCACCGGCTGGCACATCGCTGGCCTGCTCGCTTGACGGCAACAGATCCGAAAACACGATGCACAGGCTGCGGCGCCGCGCGACCTCGGATAGATAGGCGATTCCGTCGGGAAGATTGGTAAGACCTTCGCCCGGCACGCGCTCTAGCGCGCTGCACAGATCGGACAGGTGAGCCCCGCCGCTGTGGGGCGGGATGTACTGCTGAAGCTCTTCACCGAACAAAAGAAGCCCCGTCGGATCGTTCTGGCGCAAGCGCAGGTACGAGATCGCCGCCGCCAGCAGCTTGGCGAAGTGCAGCTTCGAAAGCTGTCCCGCCCGGCCATAGCTCATCGAGCCCGAGACATCGAGCAAGATGTAGCCGCGTAGCTCGGTCTCTTCCTCGAAGCGCTTGACGTAGTACTTGTCGATGCGGCCGTACGCGCGCCAGTCAATGTGACGCAGATCGTCGCCGGGAGCGTACTCTTTGTGCTCGGCGAACTCGACCGACGATCCGTGATGCGCCGAGCGATGCAAGCCCGACAGAGCCCCTTCGGCGATGACGCGCGACAAGAGCTGCAGGTTCTGCAGCCGCAAGAGCGTCGGCAAATCAAGAAGGATGCTCATCGGGACAGGAAGGGGCGGTTCGCTGGGCGGGCACCGTGCCAAGCACGCAACGCGTCCGCATCAGAAGACGCTATTTTCTGCGCAATTTCCCCGCAAGTCGCCAACAAAAACAGAGACAAACATCGACCGCAAGCCCTGTGGTGGCCACGCGGTCCTGCCACCTGCCGCGGACGTACGCCGGGTCGGCTGCGGCGTGTCTGCGCGATTGACGAGGCCGACCGACAGTGCGAGCCTGATTGGGAATGTTGCGATGCATCAGTTTGGGGCAGTGGCGGGCGCGACGTGCGGCGTGGGCCTGGGCCGTGGTGGCTGTGCTGTGCGGATCGGCGCAGAACTTCGATGGTGGGCCGCGGTGTGCGCAGGCCCAAGGCGCAGGGGACGCGGTGCCCGATCGCGGTCCGTGGCAGTGGGTGCGCGGCGACAACGGCGTCGCGGTTCACAGGCGTACTGTCGCGGGCTCGCCGCTGCATGAATTTCGTGGTGTGGGGACGATCTATGCGCCGATTGCCGCGGTGCTTGGCGTGCTCAACGACACCGAGCACCGGCTGGAGTGGATGAAGGAAGCCGCGGCGCAGATCTTGGTCCAGCAGGTCGACGACTCGACGGTGATTTTTTATAGCCGGACCAAGGCGCCGTGGCCGGTGTCGGATCGCGATGCCGTGCTGCGCGCCACGACGACCTTTGACACGCAAAAGAACGTCGTGCGCATCGAGATCGATGCCATCGAGCACCCGGCGTGGCCGCCGCAAAAGGGCGTTGTGCGCATGCCCGCGCTGCGTGGGCACTGGTACTTCTGGCCGGAAAAAGGCGGCGAATACACCAAGGCTGAGTATCAAGTCCACGCCAACCCCGGCGGCAGCCTGCCCGACTGGATCATCAACATGGTGTCGAAGTCGATTCCGCACTCGACGATCGTCCACCTGCGCGAGCAAGTGAAGAAGCGCCGCTATGAAGCCTTCGAGAAAAAGATCGAAGTGCTGCCGACGTACCAAGCGATCCTCGCGTCGGCCCGATCGTCGACGTCAGCGAAACCTTCGCCGGCAGCGACGAGTGTCCCGACGGGAACATCGCCTGCGTCCCCGCTTGCTGCGCAGCCGGCGGCACCTGCGGCAGGTGGTCCTTCTGCGCCGACCCCGGCCGCTTCGCGCTGATGCGCGTCGTTGGTTCAATGCGGCGCTTCAAGTACAGTCCACGGCATGCCGATCTATGAATACGAGTGCGAGTGTGGGGCTCGCTTCGAGAGCCTAGAGTCCATGGGCAGCACGCGGACGCTGTGCGGCGAAGACTGCCGGCGCCCCGACGCGGTCAACGCAGCCGATGGGGCCAAAGTACAGGCCGAGCGAACACAGGCCGAGCGAGCGCTGCCCTTACGTGGCCAGGGCAGCGTGCATCGCATTTTATCGTCGGTGGGAATCCGCGGCGCCGGGCACGACGCCAAGCCCAAGGTCTTTGACCCGGTGGCGCGGGCCAACCGCCCAGGCTGCGAGGACTGCGACCCCGGTGTCGCCGCCAGCGAAGCCGATGTGTAAAGCGCGTCGGCCTGTTGCTAAGACGGCGTGTCCTTTCGCCTAGGGATCAGCCTTGGGGATGACAATCGGCGGCTCGATCAGAAAGGGCGTCGAAAGCTCGGCGGTGCGGGTTAGCTGATCGTAAAAGGGGGCGCTGCGGTCGCTGCCCGCGGGATAAAACAGCGAGGTCTGTGGCGGGCCCGCAGGTGGCGGCGTGCTGGGGTCGTTGGGGATGCGCAGATCCCATTTTCGCGGCACCTTGCGGATGCCAATGGGATAGACGGTCAGGCCGTCTTGCGTCACGCGGATACGCAGGAAGTTCTTGTAGTCCTGAATGCGCAGCGACGCGAAGGCTCCGTTGGCGTGCAGCTTGAGGTGGCTCTTGTTCAAGGCCAAGAACAGATAGACACCAAACACCACGGTGCTCGCCCAGGCACCCAGCACGCCGAAGGCCGCCGCCAGGACAAAGCGCACCATCGAAGAAAAGTCCGCGGTGCATGAGGCCTCTTGCAGCCAGAACCAGAGCCGCCCGCTGTGCTGTCGATCCCAAAGCTCGCTGAGATCCGAAAGGATCGGTATGCAGCCGTTCATGCACTCGCCGATCCCAAGCGAGCAGCCCTCGGGCGGGGCAAAGTGCTGGTGATAGACAAAGGCCAGCGAAAACAGGCTGCCAACAAAGACGGCGGCATGCGCGGCGCCGTGCCAAAGCCCGCGGTTCCCGGCCTTGTGCAGCACGGATCGTCGACGATAGATCTGGCGCTGGCGGCCCTGCTTGCTCTCGCCGATTTCGCCGCTGGCCTCGCCTTTGGCGTAGCCCTGGCAGCCTTTCAAAAAGCCCAGCGAGACCACGAACACGAGCAGCGCGGTCCACAGGTGATGCTGGATATGAAGCAGGTACAGACCCAGGTTGAGCAGCGCTCCGTACACGACGATGAGCGAGAGCAAGAACAGCGGGTTATAGCGAAAGAAGGCCAGATTCTTAAGCGCCTGACGGCGTGATTCCTCGACGCTGGGGAAGGCGTGTTGGCACTGGAAGACCAGGCAGTCTTGGCGCGTCTCGTCGATGGGCTGATCTTGCTTGGATGTGTCAGTCAGCTTGTAAAAGCCAGGAGGAAACTGCGTCACCGTGCCATCGGCCGCGTGCGCTAGCTGTCCGCCGAGCTTGCTGCGGCGATCGCGGTCGACTTCGTGCGTCGGATGCAAGAACGCGCCGCCTCCCCCGGCGGTGAGGTTGTGTACCAAGCGATACCCGTGCGGCACGAAGTCTTGGTCTTGGACGCTGCGGTCGGTGGGGTGAAAGGGCTCGATCGACTCGTGCCGTCGGTAATGATGCAGGTCGCCGGCCAAGCGCAAGACCACGCGCACGTTGCGGCGCGGAATAAGCGGGCTCTTGGCTGCCATCTTGCGCGGCGCTTGCTGTGCCGAGGTCGCAGCTGGCGATGGATTCTGCGTCGGTGATTCATTCGCGTGATCGCGCTGGGCAGCACGCTCTAGCGCTTCCGCCAAGCGGCGTTCGAAATAAAACAGGCCGTCGCGCAGGTTTTCGATGTTCGGCCGCGCCTTGACCCAGTCCGGCTCGGCGATACACAGGATGATGCGATCCCCGTCGGCCAGATCGTTCTCGGCCAGATCTTGAAAGTACTCGACCTGACGGCGGTCTAGCTCGCCCCAAAGGCCGATATCGATGGCGAAGATCCAAAAGCCGTGCGGCAGCTTGATGGCGAAGTAGCTCGATCGCTGGCGCGTGCGGAACATGCCGATGGCGCGCTCGTCGCCGAAGACCTGCATAAAGCTGGCGAGGCCGTCGTACCAGTCGTGGTTGCCAGGCAGCGCGAACAGGTGCGTGGCGTCGTCGGCCTTGGGCGGCCGATCGGCATAGGCAGCGGCTTCATAGACGCGGCAGAAGCGCTGCTCGTAGCTCTCGCGCGAGGCACTGGGATAGACCTCGTCACCGCCAAGCAGCAGGAAGCGTCCGCGTGGCAGGCCGGCCTGGGGGGTGGATCCGGGGGCGCGCTGCGACGGCTTCGCGGTCGTTGTCGTCGCTTGGTCCGCTGGGTCGTGATCCTGCGGGTACAGCGTTGGCTGCGACAGCAGGGCCGCGACATAGTACGTCGAGTTAAAGCCATCGCCGACGTCGGCGGCAAAGTCGAACCAGAACGCGCCATCGGCTGCCTGACTGGCCGCTGCCGATTGGCTGTAATCGAAGAACTTGCTGGTTCGCGGCGGTTCGTTTTGTGCGGTCTGTTGGGTCGCTTCAGAACGCGCCGTCGGCTGATCAGAGGCAGCGGTCGCAGCGGACGGTTCCGGCTGATCGGGGCGGGGCAGCGGTACCGGCTCGGGCGGCTGCAGCATGCGGCGGTCCAAGCGCGAGCGGAAGACCTCGCTGAGCGAGATATCGACGACGGTGTGGAACAGGTCGGTGATGCTGTACCAGCTCGACATCTCGGTCTCGCGAAGCTGCTCATAGCGGGCGCGCAGCCGGTCGGCGCGGTTCTTGGGATCCTCGTCTCGGTAGGGATTGAAGAACATGTGCAGCCTCGTGAAGAGTCGACAAAAGGTGCGTCGATAGCGGCCGTATTATCCGCCTGCGCTGCGCGTCGTCACAGATCGCAGCGCAAGACCGTGCCTCGGCCTGTGTCGGGGGTGCGTCAAGGTCTCGATAGGAACCAGCGTAAACCCTGGCGGCCGCCGAGCGGGATGGCAAAGAGGGCTCGCGGGGCAGAGCGGCACGTCGCGCACTGGCGCTGCGTGTTTTTGGTTCCCGGCTCGGAGGGCTTTTCGTACACTCCCGCCACTTATGCCTGCGACCCGTTTGATGACCGGTTCTTCGACGAAGAGGGCCTTCCTTTCGGCCGCGTCGCTAGTCGTGCTGTGGATGGCCCTGCTGCTGTGTGAAGGGCGAGCCTGGGCCATCGGTGAGAACACCGGCAGCCTCGGTGGCTATGTCACAGCCAAGGGGACCAAAGACGGCCTGGCCGGCATTCCGCTTTCGCTGCGGTCCAAGCAGCTGATCGGGGGGACCCAGCAGAAAGTGACCAACGACGATGGCAGCTTCACCTTCGTCAACCTGCCGCCGGGCACGTACGAGCTGTCGGTGAAGATGGAAGGCTTCGTGCCGTATCGTCAGCTCGGCATCGTCATCAACGCCGGCAGCCGCTCGGAAGTCGACGTCGCGCTTGAGCTTGCGACGACGCCCGAGATGAATGAGCGGACGACGATCATCGAAAAGGTGAACCCTGTGCTCAATCCCGAGAGCGCAGCGGCGGTCACCCCACTTAACAACCAAGCGATCACGCGCTCGCCTTCGTTCCGACAGGAAAAGGGCGTTGCGCAGTTTACGCCGGGCGTGACCCGTGGTGGCGATCGCGCGGTGGTGCGCGGCGGACTGGGTCGCTTTAACCGCTATTACATCGACGGCCTGGAAGTCACCGACGTGACGCGCGGCGCGTTTGGCTCAAGCTCGGCGCTCATCAACTCGGACTCGGTCGAGCAGTTTGTGGTGTCGGCCGGCGCCATGGATGCCGAGTACAACAGCCTGGGCTTGGTGCAGAACATGGTCACCCGCTCGGGTGGCAACAAGTTCATCGTCGACAGCACCGTCATCCTGCAGCCGCCGCAGTTCTCGGCGACGACGCGCTATCCGACGAACACGCCGATCCAGAACAGCAACCTGCTTTACGACAACCGGCCGCTTCCCGATCGGTCGTTTTATTCGGCGGCGATCAACTTTGGCGGACCCATCGTCAAGGACCGGCTGTGGTTCTGGAGCAACTTCCAGTTCAACTTCAACCGCCTGACGTTCAACATCTCGGAACAGCCGTGGTACGGCATCAACGCGGCGTACGACCGCTACCAAGATCAGGTGCTGTACCTCGGGCGCTTGAAGCTGACCTGGCAGGCGACGGCGTCGACGCGGGTGACGCTTTCATACAGCCTGGACTTCAACGACATCGTAAACGGCGCGAACTCAAGCGCTGTGCAGGGCAGCGCACCGAACGTCAACAACCTGGCGCCCGAAGCCGAGCTTCGCTTCAAGCGCGGCGGGCACTGGGTCGGCTTGCTCGTCGACAGCTTGCTGACGGACAAGCTGCTTCTGCAGATCCAAAGCGGTGTCTTTTACAAAGACTTCCTGGAAGACTCGCTGCGCACGATCGATGGTCGACCCGATCGCCTGACGCCGTCGCACCAGCTTTTGACCAGCGATGCGGCGACCAACAACTTCGTGTACGGCAATCGCAGCCGCCCATGGGAAGAAGAAAATAAGTGGAGCGTGCAGCTTGCTCCGACGCTGCTTTACACGGTGCGCGGACTTGGCGGGCAGCACCAGATCAAAGGCGGTGTGCAGTTTACGTATATGCACTATCGCCACAACCTGGGCATCGCGGGGGGCCAGCGCTTCGTCGACACAGTGCCAGGGCTGCCCTGCGATCCGAACAGCGCGGCGACGTATGCAAGCTGCAACCAGCTTGAGGTGTTCCCGGACAGCCAGCCTTCGGGCGGACAGCCAGGGCAGGGCTACACGACGACGGCTTCGGCGCTAAACGTCGGCTTTTTCATCCAAGACAAGTTCACGCTGATGCGCTGGCTGACCATCGTGCCGGGCATGCGCTTTGACGTCGGCGTCTTGTACAACACCGACGGCGAGCGACTGCAGACGCTGTTCGGCTTTGGGCCGCGTCTGTCGTTTATTTATGACCTGTTCCACGACCGCACGACGCTGGTCGTCGCGCACTATGGTCGCCACAACGACGTGGGCAACGCCGGCATCGCGGATCGCGGCAACCCGACCATGACGTCCAGCCTGCAGCGCTGGGACGCGGCCTCGGCGCGCTTCATCGAGCAGCGCAAGACCGGCGGCGCTGGCACGCAGAGCTTTGCCACCGACACCAACTTCAGCCCGCCACGCGTCGACGAGGCCTCGGTCGGTCTGCACCGCGAGATCGTCTCGCAGCTTGTCCTGGGCGCCGACTACACCTATCGCCAGTACGCGAACTTCTGGGTGAACGAAGAGATAAACCAGATCTGGGATCCGGCGGGCAACCGCGTCATCGGCTACGTAAACGGCATGCGCCAGAGGCTGTATTCGGCGTCGACGCCGAGCGATGCCTCGCGCACGTATCACGGCCTGGATCTGTGGGTGCGCGGCACGCCGGGGAACTGGGACTTGGTGGCCTCGTACACGCTGGCCTTCCTAAACGGCACGGTGACGGATCTGTTTGACCCCGGTTATAAGCAGAACCCGCGCCTGGATCCGCTTTACTACGGCGCGCTCGACGGAGCGCCCAAGCATTTCCTAAAGGGCATCGTCAGCTATTCCTTTGACTTCGGACTGTCTTTGGGCACGACGCTGAACTATTTCAGCGGCGCGCCGCTTTGGAAGCAGTTCCGCAGCCCGGAAGACAACACGTTCACCTATTACCGCTCGCCGCGCGGCACCAGCACCGGCACCCGCAACAACGATCCGACGACGTGGTCTGAATTCAACCTGCCGCAGACGTTCAACATCGACCTGCAGGTCGGCTTCAATCTCAAGAAGTGGACGACGCAGAACATCGATGTGATCGGCATGTTCTTCAACCTGCTGAACATGGCGAATCCGACGGGGCTCGACACGCGCGATGGCCCTGCGTTTGGTACCGCCACGCGCCGCCCCGACAACTTTTTCTGCGAAGTCGTGCTGCGCTATCGCTACTAAGCGCAGCGGCTTCTTGCGACGCGGGGACCGGCTAGATCGACGCTGCTTGCATCGCATAAAATCCGCGCATATGAACGATCCGCGCCAGCCCAACGTCCCTGAAAAAGTCGTCTATTTCCGTCGAGAGCTGCCGCCGCTTTCCGAGACCATCGAAGGCGAGCACGTCATCGAAGCCGACAGTCTGCACGTGCCGCTGTCTGCGCATCCCGACGAGGTGTGGACGCAGTGCAGCGATGCGCTGACCGCTGAAGTGGTCCGCCGCATCGAGCAAGAAGTGCGGCGCCAGGGCGGAAGCTGTGCCCATGTCGTCGACGAAGAAGTCGAGCCGCATCACGACTACACAACATCGACGATGTGGCTGCGCGGTCGCTATACCTACGTCCTGTATCGCCACTAGCCCGCGGGTTTGGGCGTCTTAACGCGCGAGCAGGATGT
Organism: uncultured Myxococcales bacterium; assembly: GCA_964554495.1. Classification (GTDB taxonomy): domain Bacteria; phylum Myxococcota_A; class Polyangia; order Palsa-1104; family JAEUJZ01; genus JAEUJZ01. The sequence goes on along the minus strand of CAZKOY010000007.1, from coordinate 23,394 downwards.
TGTCGATCAGGCGGGTGCGGCCGATAAAGCCAGCGACCAACAGCACTGCTGGATCGGTCAGCGTCGACGGCGGCAGCGTCAGATCCGACGCATCGCGAAGCTCTAGATAGTCCAAGCGCAGGGCGGGCTGTGCCAAAAGGATCGAGCGCGCCAGATCGAGCAGCGCATCGCGTCGCCGCTCGCCGTGCGTAAAGGCCTGGCGGGCCGCGAACAGAGCCTGCGACAGCGTGCGCGCCTGCTCGCGCTCGTGCGGGCTTAGGTACGCATTGCGCGACGACAGCGCCACGCCGTCGTGATCGCGGATCAGCGGGCAGCCCAGGACCTCGACGGGCAGCGCCAGGTCGCGGACCATGCGACGAATGACCTGAAGCTGCTGATAGTCCTTTTCGCCCAGCAAAAGCACGTGCGGCTGCACCAGGTTGACTAGCTTCAGCACGACGGTGGCGACGCCGGCAAAGTGGCCTGGGCGATGGTCGCCGCACAGCCCCTTTTGCACTTCGGTCACTTCGACCCGCGTCTGAAAGCCGACGGGATACATCGACTCAGGCGTGGGGCAGAACGCAAGGTCGGTGCCGGCGCTCGCCGCTTTGCGCAGGTCTCCGTCGAGATCGCGGGGATAACGCGACAGATCTTCGCTGGCGCCAAACTGCATGGGGTTTACGAAGATCGACAGCACCAACAGATCGCCGCGCTCGCGTCCGGTCTTCAGCAAGGACACGTGGCCTTCGTGCAGGTAGCCCATCGTCGGCACAAACGCGATGCGCTTGCCGTCGGCGCGGGCCTGGATCATGCGCTGCTGCACAAGGGCCGGGCTGTCGATGACTTCGATGCCATGAAGTCGCTTCGTCGGGGTTGCAGTGCTCATGCTTGGGATCCAGTGGGCTGTGCCTAGCGCTTGCCGCCGGGCAGAGGATGCAGCGGCACACAGGACAGACCCGCCGTTGGATCGATCTCGGACACCACACCACCTGCGGCCGCGACGCGCGGCGAGGCAGTGCTTTGCGCAGCAGCGCGCGGCTCTTTGTCGCGACCAAAGCTGTGCTCGGCGGCAGGGAATTCACCGTCGCGCACTTCCGAAATGTAGCTGTCGATCGCGGTGCGCACGCGCAGGGCCAAGTTGTCATATCGCTTGACGAAGCGCGGCCGGAATTCCTCATTCATCCCGAGAAGGTCGTACAGCACCAAGACCTGCCCGTCGCAGTCGGGGCCGGCGCCGATGCCGATGGTGGGAATGGGCAGGCTGGCCGTGATCTCGGCGGCAAGCTCTTTGGGCACGCACTCAAGGACGATGGCGAAGCAGCCCGCGTCGGCGAGTGCCTGTGCGTCGCTGCGCAGCTTGTCGGCTTGCGCCTGCTCGCGACCTTGCACGCGATACCCGCCGAGTGAGTGGATCGACTGCGGCGTCAGGCCAATATGGCCCATCACCGGGATGCCGATGCGCGCCATGCGCTCGACGAGCGGGGCGTACTCGGCGCCTCCTTCCAGCTTAACCGCTTCCGCTTCGCCCTCTTTGATCAGGCGGCCAGCGTTGCGCAGCGCTTCGTCGAGCCCGGTCTGATACGACATAAACGGCAGATCGCCCACGACCATCGAGCGTCCTGTGGCCGCGCTCACCCCGCGTGCGACGGCGCGACAGTGATAGATCATGTGCTCCATGGTCACGCCCAGGGTGTTGTCGCCCCCCTGGATGACCATGCCCAGCGAGTCGCCGACGAGCAGCACGTCGGTACCCGCTTGATCGCAGAGCCGGGCAAAGCTGGCGTCATACGCGGTCAGCATGGCGATGCGCTCGCCTTGCTCTTTCATTTGCCGCAGCACAAGGTGCGTCACCTTGCTTGTGCGGCCACCCTTCGTCGTCGACATGTTGTGCGCTCCTTCCGTCTCGGTCTGGAATTCCAGATCCAAGCAGTGGTCTGCGTGGGACGTGTTGGACGTTTTCGTGTGGGGCAGCGACGGGGCCTCGTCGCTCGCAATGTGGCCGCACTATACGCATAAGTTGCGGCGCGACCCAAGCCCCAAACTGCCTCGCCGTGACGCACTGCGTTGTGAAACGCGCTGCTCTTTTCGCCCTCCTGTCCGACCTATGCACCGACGGAAAATCTACGCGACCTGCGGCCCGGCGAGCGGCCCCTTCCTTGCAAGAGTACATCGCAGCGGCCCGCGCGTGCGGCCCGCCAACGCCCCAAGCGGAGACACTCGATGAGCCAACCCACGTCGTATCGCATGAACGGTCTTGCAGAGAGCGGATCGCATGCGCGCGACGTGGTACCGGATGTTCAGCGCCTGGATGTCGGACTGCGGCGCGACGTAGCCTCTGAGCGCCACCGCCGCAGCGCTCGCCCGTCTGGCTCGCACTCTTCGCAGGCTCCGCTGTCGCCCAGCTTGGCCCTTCGTCAGACCCCCGCGCTATCCCAGCCCGTTCCCGCACCAGCGTCACCTGTATTTCGCGGGGGGAGCGTCGCGCCCTTCGCAGTGCGCAATGAATTACGCACAGGGCCCTTCGATTCTTCGCTGGCTACACTGCAAAAAATGCTGGGAGTGACCGTGACAGCGATGGCGTGGCTGGTGTTCCTATGGGGTATGGCGCACCTCGTCATTGCCGCAGCGCACAATACGCAGGGCGAGCTAGGCGCAGGCATTGATGCAACGGTTCGTGGTGGCAAGTGCTGCCTGGGCGCCTTTCTGCTTTCGCTGATCGGCGTGCCGCAGTGGCTGTTTGGTCAGCGCAAGCTCGACCGCAGCCGCTTGCTTCTGAACTAGCTGTACCGCGCGGGGTCGGCCCATCGTGGCTGGTTCCCAAGGACGGGCGCGTTCTGCTAGGGTGCGCGCATGCTGGTGGCCAGTGTGCGTCCGCTTTATGCCGACACCGACCAAATGGGCGTAGTGAATCACGCCGTGGCCCTGCGCTGGTTCGAACTGGCGCGGGCCGAGTGGCTTCGTCGACTTAGCTACACCTATCGCGAGTTTGAAGAGACCGGGCACATGCTGCCCGTCTACGAAGTGGGCATCCGCTATTACAAGCCTGCCTATTACGATCAGCTGCTGTCGCTTGAGGCCGAGCTACAGATCTCAAGTCCGGTGCGCGTGATCTTCGAGTATCGCGTGCGCGATCAGAAGACCGGCACGCTGCTTTTGGAAGGCACGACCAAGCACGCTGTGACGACCAAGCACGGGCGACCCAAGGCACTGTCCGACGAGCTGCGCGCCATCATGCAGCGTGGTCTGGCCGAACAGCAGGCGCAGCAAGCCGCGCGGGCGCAGACCGGCTAAGCGTCGCAGGCAGCGCGCCGTCCTCCTCTTCGTTCCCTGTCTTTCCCTTGGCTTGAAGGAGTCCTTTTCATGGATCGCAACCTAGCGCTTGAGATGGTTCGTATCACCGAGGCGGCGGCGATCACGTCGGCCCGCTTGATGGGTCGCGGCGATCGCAAAGCGGCGGATCAGGCGGCCGTCGATGCCATGCGGCGGGCGTTTGACTCGGTGCCGATTCGCGGCACGGTGGTCATCGGCGAAGGCGAGCGCGACGAGGCGCCGATGCTGTACATCGGTGAAAAAGTCGGCGCTGGCTGGACCGCAGTGGCCGGGGTCGAGCTGATGCCGCGCGTCGACATCGCCGTCGATCCGCTAGAGGGTACCAACCTGTGTGCCACCGGCCAGCCGGACTCGATAGCGGTCATCGCCTTGGCTGAAGACGGCAAGTTTCTCAATGCGCCCGACACCTATATGAACAAGCTGGTCGTCGGTCCCGAGGCGCGTGGTGCCATCGACATCGCGCGTCCACCGACGTGGAACCTGCACGCCGTCGCCGAGGCCAAGCGCTGCCGCGTCGAGGATCTCACCGTGGTCATCCTCGAACGCGATCGCCATGCCTCGCTGATTGGCGAGGTGCGACGGGCAGGGGCGCGCATTCGCCTGATCTCAGATGGCGATGTCGCCCCTGCGGTCGCCTGTACGCAGCCCGACAGCGGCGTCGATCTGGTGATGGGCATCGGGGGCGCTCCCGAAGGCGTTCTGGCTGCCGCCGCGGTGCGCTGCATGGGCGGCGACATGCAAGGTCAGCTGGCCTTCCGCTCGACCGAGGAACAAGAGCGCGCCTACAAGATGGGTATCAAAGATCCCGAGCGCATCTATCGCTTAGAAGATCTAGCGCAGGGCCAAGTGATGTTTGCGGCCAGCGGTGTCACCGACGGCAGCTTGCTGCGCGGCGTGCGCTTTTATGGCGGCGGCGCGACGACGCACTCGGTGGTCATGCGATCGAAGTCGGGCACCGTCCGCTTCATCGAGGCCCGCCACGACTTCCAGCGCAAGCCCGCTTCATCGGGGCTGCGCTCGGCGCACTAACCGCGGAACGCACACGTCGCGCGCTCGGCGCAGAGCCAGCGGTCCGCTTAGCGCGCCTGGACGCGCTGCACCCACTGCGCAAACGACAGCAGGAACGCGCGCAGCTTCTGGCGCGTCTCGGCGTCGGTCAGCTTGCCTTCGCTGTCGAACTTTTCGTGCGCTTTGGCGACGAAAAGCTCGGGCTTGTTCATCGCGATCATGTTGGTAAAGATGCACACCTGCCGCGTCGCAAGCTGACCGCGCACTGTGCCCAAAAGGCTGGGGCTGGCACCCATCAGCGCCAAAGGTTTTCCGTCGAGTGGCGGGCTGGGAGGACGCGAGGCCCAGTCGATGGCGTTCTTCAGCACGCCCGAGATCGAAAAGTTGTACTCGGGCGAGCAAATGATCAGCGCATCGGCCGCTGCGATCGCCGCGCGAAATGCACGAACACCCTCGGGTGGCGTCGGCTGGTACAGGTCGTCGTTGTAAAGCGGGATCTCGTGCAGATCGCACAGCGTGATGGTCATGCCTTCTGGCTGTTCTTCTTGCGCAGCGCGCAAAAGCGCGCGATTCAGCGAGCCCTTGCGCAGGCTGCCGCAGATCCCAAGGACGTTGAGCGTGTTGGCAGTGGTCATGTCCGGCATCGTATCAGCTCAACCGGGACTAGAAGAAGGTCTGTGCTGCGCCGTGGTCACGACTCGGCCGGCAGGGGCGGGCTGTCAGCGGTGACCAACCTGGGCGGAAGATGCAAGCGACTTGCATCGCGCCACGCAGAAAACGACAGCGCGATGGCTCGCAGCGCGATGCCTGGCTGCGTCGGATCGGCCGCGGCGCCATACAGAGTATCGCCGACAATCGGGCAGCCACGACGCGCTAGCTCGACCCGCAGCTGGTGGCTACGGCCGGTGCGGGGACGCAGAAAGAAATGCAAACTACTTGCATCTTCTGCCTGCCACCAGACGTCGGTCACCGTTGGTTTTCCAGCTTCATGAACATAGGCGCGCTTCTTGCCGCGCAACAGCGTCGTCGTCCAGCGCACCCAGTTACCCAAGCGTGCGTCCGACGGCGGGCGGCCTTGGCAGCGGGCGTGGTAGGTCTTTTCGATGAGATGGCCTTCGAACGCCGTACACAGCAGACGATGCGCCTCGGAAGTACGAGCAAACAGCAGCAGGCCACTGACCTCTTCATCCAGGCGATGTACGGGCCACAGCCGACAGGAAAGCTGCTCTTGCAGAGCCATGCCGACGACAGGGCGCGGATCGTCTGGGCCCTGGCGACTAGGAACCGACAGCCACAAAGCGGGCTTGTCGACGACGACAACATCGCGGTTGCAGAAGACCAGCGGCAGCGGGGACACAGCCCGCGGCTTGTACCACGACCCGGCCCGGCAAAATTTCTGGTTGACATAAAAAGAGCCATGCGTAGAGTGCTCTTGCTGTCTGCGACGAAACCCTTCGGTGGACAGCCCTTCAAAACCAAATTGATGCGGGGTGGAGCAGCCTGGTAGCTCGTCGGGCTCATAACCCGAAGGTCGGAGGTTCAAATCCTCCCCCCGCTACCACACGCGGAGTCACCCAATCGGATGGCTCCGCGTTTTTTTTTCGCAGCGCCGCAGGTCCCAGCCAGGTCGTAGTTCTCGTCGAAAAATCAGCGGACGTGCGTTGTGCAGACCCCTGCCCAACCCCGCCGCCGCCTGGCGATGTCAGAGCCACGAAGTATAAGGGAGTCCTCAGCCCCTCACGGAGGTGTGAAGATGCGATCCCGTTCTTCCTCGGTGGTGTCCTGGTTTGCGATTCCGGTCGCGGTGTTGATGGCGGTGTTGAACGGAGCGCGGCGTGTCGTCGCGGCCATCGTGCGTTGGGCGCTCATGGCGGGCAGCTATCCGTCGCTGGGGCGCGATGTCGGCGTCGATGTTTGGCGGGTGCTGCACACGCCCCGCTACGATGGCCCGCGGCCCAGCGCGCGTCGGCCTCTGCGTACGCCAGCCCATGGGGTGTGCGTTCACGGGGCCAAGTCCGCCGCGCCGCGCCCCCGACTGGTCGCCTAGCTTCGCGCTAGGGCGAGGCTGTGGCGTCGCTGTCTTTTGGCAGCGGACCCAGGGCGCGGTCGATGCGCTTCAGAAAGCTGTACCAAGGCTGACTGAGCCCAGGGATCTGCACGCTGACGAAGTGATAGCCACGGGCTCGCCAGAACGCGGCCTCGGATGGGTCCGGCTGATAGGGCGCGGCGGCGATCCGATACACGTTGTACGTAAGGATCGTCGGCGGTGGCTGGCGCGACAGCACATAGCTCAGCGGCGCAAACTTCTGATGTCCAGGTCGCGTCGATAGCGGCGGCGTCTTTTTGGCGACGTAGGCGTCACACAGCCCAAAGCTGTCGAGGGCGCGGATGCCAGCGTAGTAGACCTGGGCGCCGGCTCCACCGACGACTTGGTAGTCGTCGGGCTGCACGTGCTGGCTAAGCCACTTGCCAATCGCAGTGCGGTCGGCGGCGTAGTGACGCAGAAAGCCCGGTGTGTCGATGCCGCGATCGGCGCCGATAAACGACAAAGCAAAGCGGTCGACGACCCATGTATTGGCTAGGTGCAGCGCGCTCAGCCCAGAAAGAACCAGGCTTGTTGCCGTCGTCGAGCGCCCGACGAGCAGGTAGTACAGGCCCAGAGCGCCACAGACCACGTGCAAAGGCACGATCGGCAGCACGAAGCGATACAGGCCCATAAAGTCGCCGCCCACCGACGCGACGTACAGCAGAAACACCAGGCTCAAAAGATACGTCACCAGGCCCAGCCCTACGTACCCGGTACGCGCCGCTTGGCTCGACGGCAGGCGCAGAAAACCCAGGCCATAAAAGAGCGGCAGCACGATCAGCTTGAGATCGCGGAAGAAGGCGAACAGGTAATAGCCGCCTTGACGCCAGGTCTGGGCCCCTGCGCCCCCGGATGACTTGACATAGAAGGTATTGGGCACCCAGTCGCCGTAATACGCGCGACGGAACAGCACGTGCGGCAGCGTCAGGGAAAGAAAGATCAGCAGTGCCTGCCACTCGGGACCATCGAACAGCAGGGCAGGGAAGGGCACCCGAGGGGACTGTGGGTCTTTTCGCAGGCGATCGAGCAAGCGGCTGCCCAAAAGGTGCAGCGCGAGCAGCGCAAAGAACAGATATCCCTCGGGCCGAGTCAGCGCGGCCAACCCCAGGCACAGCCCAGCGAGCGGCAGCCAGCGTCGACGCGCGGCGCGATCGGAAGGGGCTGCCGTGGCGAGCCGGGCGCAGACATACAGGCCGACTCCGGCGGTCAACAGCGCCGTGAAAAGCTGCGTTTCAAGCCCGCCAGACGACCAGCAGGCATAGCCAGGGATCGCGGCCAGAAACAGCGCCGGCATCGCGGCCCAGGCTTGGCTGGGGCGAGCGGGCCCGTCGTTTGCTAATTCCGCCGCCGTCGATCGCGCATCGCAGCGCAGGTGCAGAAACAGCCAGGCTGAAATCCCCAAGCCTGCGAGGCCACAGGCTGTTCCGAGTACGCGCGAAGAAAGCTCGGCCGCGATGCCCAAGCGCAGACCCAGCGCGAGAATCAGCGTCCACAGAAAGTTGGTGTAGCCCTCGACGCGCTCGCCCAGGTTAAAGACAAGCTGTCCGTGCCGCGCCAGGTTGCGCGAGTACACAAACGAGATAAAGGCATCGTCGGTGACGAAGTTGAACAGCAGGCTGTGCCCGACCAGAGCGATCGCCGACAGCACAAGCAGACCGTACAGCCCGGCCCGTCCACGCTGCGGCTTAGCGGCGGCTGTGGCAGGGGCAACAGCGTCTGAGTCAGCGGTCGACATCGAGCGCACACGCTATCAGAACGCTGCCTTTTTGTGATATCCCCAGGCCGGTCTTTTGTCGTCTTCCGATTCCATGCCTGAGCCTTCGTCTTCGTCGGCAGAGTCGCCTGGTCCGTCCGGCGCGGCAGACCCTGCGGCGGCGGCGTTTGTGATCGTCGCCAGCGATGTGCGGCGCAGCTTCGGTCGCGATGCCGTGCTGTGCGGCGCCTCGCTGCAGGTCAAGCAAGGTGAGCTTCTGGCCCTTGTCGGACGCTCGGGCTCGGGCAAATCGACGCTGCTTTCAGTGCTGGGCGGTCTCGATCGCGACTATCAAGGCCAGGTGACGCTGTTCGGCAAAGATCTGGCGACGCTCTCGGACGCTGCGCTCAGTCAGCTTCGCAACGAACACATCGGCTTTGTCTTTCAGTCGTTTCACTTGCTCGATCACTTGAGCGCGCTGGAAAACGTGCTTCTGCCCAATGCCTTTGCGGCGTCGCCCCTTTCGCATGCGGCCGCACACGAGCGAGCGCGCGAGGCCTTGGCGCGGGTCGATCTGGCCGATCGTGCGACGGCTCGCCCGCCAGAGCTTTCCGGCGGTCAGAAGCAGCGCGTGGCCTTGGCGCGGGCGCTGTTTTTTCGTCCGCAGCTTCTTCTGTGCGACGAGCCAACCGGCAACCTCGATGTCACGACGGGCCAGCGCATCATCGAGCTATTCGCGACGCTCAACCAGCGCGAGAGCCTGACGCTGCTTCTGGTCACGCACGAGCCGCGCGTTGCCGCCGTCGCCCGCCGCGTGCTGCGCATCGACGCGGGCCAGGTTGTTTCCGGCAGCGCTACCGATCTGGTCACGGATCAAAGCAGCGAGCTAGCCCCTGATTCGGCCCGTCATCAGCATCGCCAAGAGGACCCGGCATGAGCGCGCCGAACGCCGCATTTTTTCGTCGCCGACTGGGCCTTGTGCGCTTGATTCGGCAGAACATTGCCCGTGCGCCGCGGCCGTTTGCGCTGTCGGTGTTCGGCATCACGTTGGGCATCGCCGCGCTCAGCTTTTTTCTTTCGCTGTCGCTTGGCATGCAAGAGCGCGTCCTGCGCCGCATCTTTCCCGCCGATCGCCTGGAAGTGGTGCCGCAAAAGACATCGTTCGACAGCGGCGCCGCCGGAGCGCTCGACGCGCTGGGCTCGCTTTTGGGGGCGGGCCCCAAGCCGCTGGATGCGCAGGTACTGGCGACGCTGCGCGCCCACCCCGACGTGCAGACGGTGTTTCCGCGCATGAAAGTGGCGTTTCCCGTGCGCGGCTGGGGCGGCGAGTCACTGATTGGTCGCACCGCCTATCTGGACCTGCCGATCGACGGCATTGATCCCGAAGCTGTCGCGCCCGAGCTTCGCCAGACCGGCCAGCCGCTTGCATTCGTCGATCATGAGCCGACCAGCAACGCCTTTTGCACCGACGACAAAGGCTGCCCTAGCGGGCAGTTCTGCGACTGGGATGTCAACAAGTGCCGGCCGCCCGTGCCCGTGCTGATCTCGCCATTTTTAATCGAGGTCTACAACAGTTCGATCGCCAAGATGAACGGCCTGCCGCGCATCAACGGCTTTGTGCTCGGGCGCTTGCGTGGCTTTGTCTTCGTCGCTGATCTTGGTCGCTCGTTCCTGGCGCGCAAGACGGTTACCGACAAGGTTCGCTATCGCCATATGGTCCTTGCCGGGGTCAGCGATCGTGCGACGCCAATCGGCATCACGGTGCCGCTTTCGTACGTGAAGCGCTGGAATGCCGAGATCGCGGGCGAGCGCGCGGCCCAGGAATATTCCAGCCTGTCTGTACAGATGAAGCCGGGGCGGCCGGTCACGCGCGTCCTCGAACAGGTGCGCAAGCTGGGCTTTACCGTCGAAGACAACGGCGCCGAGCAGGCGGGCTTGGCTGTGCTGCTGCTGACGGCGCTGTTCGTCTTGGTCTCGCTGTCGACGCTGGCCGTGGCGGCAGGCAGCGTCACGCACACGTTTTTTCGCGCCATCGCCGAGCGAAGGCACGAGCTAGGTGTGCTGCGCGCCGTCGGCGCCAGCCGTGGAGATCTGTTGTTCATCCTGCTTGGCGAAGCCGCAGTCATCGGCCTGTTCGGCGGTGCCTTTGGGCTGGCCTTGGCCTGGCTTTCTGCGACGGGGATCGACCTTCTTTCGCGCAGCGCGCTGCCTGATTTTCCGTTCAAGCCGGACAGCTATTTCTTGTTCACTCCGTCGCTGTGTGCGCTGGCTTTGAGCTTTTCCGTGGGCACCTGTCTTTTGGGGGCTGCTTGGCCGGCTCGCACCGCCGCGCGCTTGTCACCAGCCGCCGCGCTTAGCGGTCAGCGCTAGCAGCCCCGACGGGAACGCTGGGTCCGGCGCACTCAGCACGCGGTATGGGGCTGCCGCTGCGATGACTTCGCGTGAAAAATGGATCGAGGGATGGCCTGAAGTACCATGGCCGCGTGTCGTGCCTGCACCCGCGTTGGTTTGTCATGAAGTCGTCGTCTGGGCTGATGCTGTTTTTGTGTTCTGCGCTGGCAGTAACGGCCTCGGCGCAGCCAAGCCCGCCGCCCCCGACGGAAAAAGTCGCTCCTCCGACGGGCGCTGCGGCCAAAGCAGCCCCCCCGAAGGGCGCCACCGCCAAAGCTGCCGCGCCGTCGTCAGGAAAGCCAGCCGCCAAGCCACCTGCTAAGAAGCCGCCTCCCCCCGAGCCGGCCGCGTACGAGGTGCTGTTCACATTCGACGATGGGCCGCGCTATGAGACGACGCCCAAGGTGCTGGATACGCTGGATCAGTACGGCGTGAAGTCGGTGTTCTTTGTGAATGGCGTCCGCTTCATGGGCAAGGGCAAAGGCCCCGAGCGTGCTCGGGAGCTTCTGCGCGAGACGGTGCGTCGCGGCCACATCATCGGCAATCACACGGTCCACCACTTCTTTCTGTGCGGCAAGCGCGGCCCGACGATCGCCGAGCGCGAGATCACGGAAAACGCCAGCTTGATCCAAGAGGCGATTGGCAAGCCGCCCGATCTGTTTCGCACGCCCTTTGGATCGCGCTGCGCCAGCTTGTCCGAGACGCTGAAGCGGCTGAATATTCACCCCATCGGCTGGGATGTCGATCCGCAGGACTGGAAGCTGCAGGATGCCGACCGCATCTATGAATTCATGACTAACGCCCTGCGAAACCTGCGCCGTCCGCGCTCGATCCTGCTGTTTCACGATATCCACCAGTCGACGGTCGATATGCTGCCGCGGCTGCTCAAGTGGATCACGGAAGAGAACGCGCAGCGCAAAGCCGCCAAGCGTCCGCCCATTCAGATCATCGACTACAACTACCTACTGGCGACGAACCCACCTGGGGCGGCTGCTCCGTCGGGACCTGGCTAACATGTCGCTTCGTGCAGCGCTCTCGGCAGGCCGCATCGAAGTCTTTTGCGACAACCAGTCGCTGTGCGGCGGACTGCGCGTTCTTTTGGAGCTGGCGATCGACGGCCGAGCCGAGGTGCGCGAGCTGGTGTCCTTGGCGCCGCTCGCGACGCCGCCGAACACGTTTGTCAGCGACGAGATCCCAGGCCTGCGCGTCCGCGTGTCGCTGCGCCTTCTGCCGGCAGCGCCTGCCGTGCCGGGGGCGATTGAAGTCGCCTGTAGCCTGCATAACCAGACGCGAAGTGGGCTTGCGCTGCAGGCGATCGTGCTGTCGGCAGAGGTGCCGAGCCATGCCTTTCTGCGCGGGATCGGCAGCGACCCAAGCTGGCGCGTGTTCTTGGCTGGCTACAACTCGTTTTCGCCGGCTGTCTGTCGCGACAGTCGCGAGCGCTTTCGCTGGCCGCGCTTCGAGGCCGCGGGGACCTTCAACCAGTACGCCGAGTCGACGTATTTCGGCCGCGATGAGTACCTTTCTTCCCCGTGGTACGCGACCTTTACGCGCGTGGGCGACGACGCCTCGACGCTTTTGATTGGCTGGCTGGGCGCAAGCTGCGGCCTGGGCGAGATCGCGCTGCGTCGGCCGCAAGCCAGAGGCAGCGGTGGCGAGCCCGCCCGTTTGGAAGCCCGTCTGTCCTTCGGTGGCAAGCTGCTTCCGAGCGGAACGACTCTTTCCTGCGAGTCGCTGCTGCTCGGCAAGAGCGAGCCAGGGCAAGGCGATGCGCTCTTATCGCGGTATGTCGACGAGGTGGCCGAGCGCATGCACGCGCGCCCCTGCACGGCAGACGCGCCGAGCGGCTGGTGTTCTTGGTACTTCTATTACACGCGCGTCTCGGCAGAACACCTGCGCACAAACCTGTCGGTGCTGCAGTCCGAGCGCGCCAGCTTGCCGGTTCGCTATGTCCAGCTTGACGACGGGTATCAAAGCCGCGTCGGAGACTGGCTTCTGCCCAACGCCAAGTTTGGGAGCTCGCTGTCCGGCTTGGGACGGCTGGCGCAAGACATTCGACGCGCCGGCTTTCTGCCCGGCATTTGGGTGGCGCCGTTTATTGCGCAGCGCTCCTCGCAGCTGTTTGCGCAGCATCCTGACTGGATCTTGCCTTCGCGGGACGGGGTCAGGCGGCGGATTGCGCATCACCTGCCTTGGGGCATCACCGACGGGCAGATCTATCCGCTGGATCTCAGTCATCCACAGGTGCAGAAGCACCTTGAGACCGTCTTCCGCACGCTGCGCGAGCTGGGCTTTGCCTATTTCAAGATCGACTTTCTGTCGGCAGGTCTGCGCGATGGGCGGCGTCAGGATCCCAGCCTGTCACCAGTCGAGGCGTTTCGTGCGGCGCTGTCGCGCATTCGTTCGGCGGTCGGGAACGACTTTCTTTTGGGCTGTGGAGCGCCGCTTTTGCCGTCGGTGGGGTTATGCGATGGCCTTCGCGTTTCATCCGATGTCAAAGAAGACTGGCGCGATCCCAAGGTCGCGTTCTTTGCCGCCGACTGCGGGCACCCTGCGGCCGAGCTTGCACTGTGGAACGATCTGACGCGGGCCCACCTGCATCGTCGCTGGTTCATCAACGATCCCGACTGCCTGCTGGTGCGCGAGCGCGACAGTCGACTGACCCGCGCCGAGACAGAGTCTTTGGTCAGCGTGCTTGCCGTCACGGGCGGATCGCTGTTCCTCAGCGACGATATGAGCCGCCTGTCTAGCGATCGTCGCGCCTTGGCCGAGCGGGCGCTGCCAGTGCGCGAAGGGGGCCCAGACTGCCGCGCCTATGTGCCGGGTCTTTTGACGGAAAAGCGGCCCAGTCGGTTTCTGCGTCGCCGTCAGCATGCCGACGGACCTGAGGTCCTGGCCGCCCTCGTCAACTGGAGCGATAGCGAGACGACGCGCCGCCTGCAGCTATCGGATCTGGATCTGCGCAGCAAGAGTGGGCAGCCCGACCGGCCTCTTTCGGGATACTGGCACTGTTACGAGCTTTGGCAGGCGCGCTATCAGCTGCTCTCGGCCGAAGATGCGCTGCTGCTGACGTTGGCACCGCATGGAACGGCGCTCTTGTGCATTCAGCCGCAGCGGCTGTGCCCGCGCACGGGACGGCCGCGGCCGCAGATCGTTTCGCTGTCGCACCACGCGACACAGACCTTGGGCGTGCTGTCGCGGGAAAGCTGGGATGCCGAGCGCATGGAGCTTCACGTCGCGTTCGACCTGGGGGCACGACGCAGCGGCGATCTGCAGCTGTATCTGCCCCAGGGCTATACCCTGTCTGATGCCAGCAGCGACGGTCCAACGCGCATCAAGATCGAGCCGCCGGGCACGCCAAGCTCGCTGCGCCGCCTGACTTTGAGCATCGACGAGCGCACCCACGTCCGCCTGCGCTTTTCGCTGTAGACGCGAGCCCCGATACGTCCTGGGCTTGCCTTCGCGCGGAGTGTTGACACTGCGCGGCGGGCACCCTCACAATCGGCGCCCATGATCGACCCGAAAATCCTGCGAGAGCGTCCAGAAGAAGTGCTCACAATCTATCGGGAGCGCCTGTTTGATGAGGCGGCCGTCACCACCGCACAAGAAGTGCTGAAGGTGGACGCCGAGCGACGCAGGCTGCTCAATGCTGCGGACGAGCTAAAAGCGAAGCGCAACGCCGCCTCGCAGGGGATTGGGCGCGAAAAAGACGAAGCCAAGCGCGCCGCCGCCATCAAAGAAATGGAAGGCGTCAAGGCCGAGATCGCCGCGCTCGACGAGAAGCTGGCCACCGTCGAGGTGGAATTCGAACGGCTGATGCTGCAGCTTCCGAACCTGCCGGCAGAAAGCGTCCCGACGGGCAAGTCGGATGCCCAGAACACCGTGACGCGCGAGCACGGCGAGAGGCGTCGCTTCGACTTTCAGCCCAAGCCGCACTGGGAGATCGGCGAAGGGCTCGGCATCCTCGACTTTGAGCGCGGCGTGAAGATCTCGGGCACGCGCTTTTATGTCCTAAAAGGCGCCGGAGCCCGTCTGCAGCGGGCGCTGATCGCCTGGATGATCGACGTGCATGTCGAGCAGGGCTACACCGAGATCTATCCACCGTATATGGTCAAGCAAGCTTGTCTATTTGGTACGGGCAACTTGCCTAAGTTTGGCGACAACCTGTATCGCGATGCCGAAGAGGACTTCTATTTCATCCCGACGGCCGAAGTCCCCGTCACCAACCTGTATCGCGACGAGATCTTGGACGCCGAGAGTTTGCCCGTGAAGCACGTTGCATTTTCCGCGTGTTTCCGACGGGAAAAGATGGCAGCCGGGCGCGATACGCGCGGCATGAAGCGCGGCCATCAGTTCGACAAAGTCGAGATGGTCAAGTTCGTACACCCCAGTGAATCGGCGGCCGCGCTGCAGCAGCTTTTGGCCGATGCCGAAGCGATCTTGAAGGGCCTTGAGCTGCCCTATCGCGTCGTCAAGATGTGTACCGGCGATCTGTCGTTCGCAGCCTGTGAGAAGTACGACTTGGAAGTCTTTGCACCGGGCTGCGACGAGTGGCTGGAGGTGTCGTCGTGCAGCAACTTCGGCGACTTCCAAGCGCGGCGGGCGCAGATTCGCTTCAAAAGCAGCAAAGACAAAAAGGACAAGCCGCGGCATGTCCACACGCTAAATGGCTCAGGCCTGGCGCTGCCGCGAACGGTCATCGCGGTGCTTGAGAACTATCAGCAGCCCGACGGCACGGTGCGCGTGCCCAGCGTCCTTCGCCCCTATATGGGGGGCGCCGAAGTGATCCGCAAAGACGGAAGCCCGCGGTAGTTGAGCCGGCGATTTGCGGGCTGGGCGGCGGGCAGGTCCAGCCAATCTTGACGGGTGGGATGCGGCGACATCGCCGCAGACAGGGCCTCGGGCAGAGTGATAAGATGCTTGGGTCCACCCATGTCAACACCTACGCAGACCCACTCTCTGATCCCTCTTTCTGTCTTTTGGTCGGGGCCTCGTCAGCGCTTCATCTTGCGCGGACTGTGGGCTTCGAGCGTTGCCCTGCTGCTTTGCGATGGCGGCGCCGTGGCCGAGGCGCGTACGCATCGAGCGAGCAAGAAGGGCGCCGGGGATGCTGCCGTCACGGCACCGGCTGCGCCGGGCAATGATGCAGCAGGACCAGAGGCGACAAAGGCCGCCGCCGCCGACAGCAGTAGCAAGGCATCGGCCGCGACGCCGGCCAGCCAGCCGGCTGCAACATCGCCCAAGCCCGCTGCGGTGGCCGCATCGACGCCTAGCGCAAAGCCAGCCGCTGGTCAGCCCGCTCAGGTCGGCAGCAAAGCTGGTGCGTCTGCCAACGGGGCGGCCAAGCCGACGGGGACCGCCGAAGGCTCCGACGGAAAAGGTGCTGTTGCCAGCGCTCCGCCGAAAGAGCTTCAGGTCTCGGAGCCACGGCAACAGGCTGCGCGCGAGCACTTCATGCGCGGCGTCGATCTGTATACACAGGGCAACTATCCCAACGCGTGGCTGGAGTTCTCTGCCGCGTACCAGATCGTCCCGCTTGTCGATCTTTTGAACAACATGGCGCGCTGCGAGGTGCGCATGGGTCGGCCTCGCGACGCGCTCGATCACTTCAAGCGCTTCATTGCGGCACGGCCCAACGATCAAGATGCCGAGTACATCAATCAAGAGATCGCGCGCTTGGAAGGAGAGCTAGGCCGCAAGACGAATACCGCTCAAGTGGCTGAGGTCGCGGAAGCGCCCGCGTCCAAGCCGCCGCCACGTGTGCCGGTGGCGTCGATCTTTGCCGGCGCTGCGACGATCGCGGCCGCCGTCGCTGGGGGCGTGACCTTGGGGCTTGTGAACGGCCGCTACAACGATCTCAAAGCGATCTGTGCCACCACTGGCTGCCCAGCCGAAGACGTCGGCGTGCTCGAACGGCAGTCCTATGCGGGATATGGCCTGCTCGCTGCGGCAGGCGTCGGTGCGGTTGTGACCGGTGTGCTGCTTTCGTTTGAACTCCGCCGAAACAAAGAGGCCGGGCTGCGCCAGTTTTCCAGCCTGCGGATCGGCGCTCCTCTGGCTTCGTTTGCCTTGCCAGGGAGGTTCTAATGCGTCTCGTTCGCTTAGCTTCGATTGTTCCTCTGATCGCTCCTTTGTTTGCGCTTTCAAGCTGCTGGGACTTCGCAGCGCTTAATGCCACAGCCAGCAACTCCGATGGCGGCGCGGACATGTATTTCTGCGACAAGTCGCCGCTGCCGGTCGTCGAGGACTGCACCGACGGCGTGGACAACAACGATGACTGCCGCACCGACTGCGACGATCCGCAGTGCGCGACCACGCACCTTGGCTGCGTGGATCCGATGAAGCAGATCATCGGCTATGGCAGCAAGATTGGTATGGCGGCGATGTGTCCCGGCACGCAGACTGCGACGGCCATCAACCGCAACCTCAGCTTGAACGGCAACTGCTCGACGGGATGCGCTTGCCAGGCCACCGGCAACTGGCGCTGCAGCAGCAACCTGCATGTCTCGAACACGCAGGCGGACTGCATGGCCGACGTTCGGCGCGGCAGCGTTGCGCTGCTAAGTGGCGCAGGTGGCACACCGCTCAATGACTGCGATACGGTTCCAGCGACCGCGGCGGTGACCGATTACTTCAAGATCGAGAACATCATGTCGGTCTGTCCCGTCGACGCCGCGTCGCGTGGAACGCTGGTCGCAAGCTGGGGCAGCCAGCAGCAGTTCTGCTCGACCACGCCGTCCGCGACCACGTGCGACACGGTCGAGTGCATGGCGAAGAACGGCCAGTGCATCGCCTTCAATGGCACCAGCGCCACCTGCCCCACGCCGTTCGTGTTCAAAGAGATCTGGTACCGCGGCTATACCGACAATCGCACCTGCGTGTGTAGCTGTGGCACCGGACCCAACTCCTGCTCGATTGCCGGCACACAGGCGCAGTTCACGGACTCGATCATGTGCATGACCGGCGGCGGAGTGAAGACCAGCCCGGCCACCATGACCAACACCTGCATTCAAGCCAATCTGGCCATGATGACACCCGCTACCGCATTCAGCTTCCAGGCGCGTCCAGTCTGCGTCGCGGCGGGCATCGCTGCCAACGATCTCACGACCGAAGTCACAGCCGGCCGCGTCACACTGAACAGCCCCATCACGCTCTGCTGTCAGCAGTAGCCCCGCCGCTGCACCGGTTTGTTAGCCAGCCACAGGTGGAATCGCCGGCCCGCGATTGGGGAAGAACACGCCGTCGTAGTCCTCGGCAGAAAACGGCAGATCGAGTCGGCTCTGCCGCGCAGACGTCTCGCCATACAAGATCGCAGCCGTGGTTCCTGAAACAAAGCGGCTTGGGTAATACGAAAGGTGCATCAGCGCCGCACCGGCTCGCTCGGTCAGCGTGGCCGCGCCGAGGATCTCGGCCCGCGACTCGGCATGCCGACAGCACGACGCGATGTATTCGATCGCCGCTTGCTCAAAGCGCGTCGGCGAAAACGTCAGATCATCGGGGTCGTGACGTGGCTGCCCGCGGTAAGGCACTGGATCGTTACCACCGCGCCACAGCGATACCTCGCCCGGTCGCGCGAACGGATCGACATAGCAGCCGTTTAGCCACACGTTCATGTGGACGTGCGGCGGCGTCCACGGAAACGTCGTCAGCGCATCGATGCCGCTATACCCGGAAAGTGCGATCACCTCGCCACGCGCCACCTGCTGCCCTGGCTGTACCAGCGGGCGACTCAGGTGGTTGTAGCTGGTGGCCAAGCCGCGGCCGTGATCCAAAAAGATCTTGCGGCCTCCGCGATTGAACTCGCTCGACACGCGCAAGACCACGCCAGGAGCCGCCGCCACCACCTGCGTCCCCGGCGGGACGGCCAGATCCGTGCCGTTGTGGCTGTCGTACGTGTTGCCGCCGCCTTGGAAGTCCAGCACCTGCGTCACGCGCACCGACCAGCCATGCTCAGGAGGAGGCTGCCGGTGGTTAAACAGGTTGGTGATCGGCACACGTCGACCACAGGGCGAGCCTCCCAGCCACAGCGGCAGCGCATAGCGCGGGCGAAGCTGTCTGAGGCTGCTGAGATCAAAGCGCGAAGGCGGCGTGTGTTCATCGCCCGTAAACGTCAGCAGCGCCGCTCGCAGCGTCGGTCCAAAGGGACGCAAGCCCAAGGCTTCGATCAGTCCTACGCGCTGTCGCATCAGCGATCCTTTCGACGGGCGAAGTGGCACAAGCAGGCGCGCTTAGCGCGGCCAGTGATACAGCATGGCGTACACGATGACGCCCGTGACCGACACGTACAGCCAGATGGGATAGGCATAGCGCACGATGCGGCGGTGAGCCTCGATGCGGCTCTGCCAGGCAAGCTGCACGGCGCGCAGCGCCAGCACTGGCACCGCCATCGCGAGCAGCATGTGCGACGATAAGATCGAAAGATACACGCCGCGCCACAGCCCATCGCCGGGGAAGCGGTGCGTACCGGTCAAGACGAAGCGAATCGCGTAGCACACCAGAAACAGCGCCGACACCACGCAAGCGGTCAGCATGGCTCGACGGTGCGCGGTGATCTGTTTGTGGGAAATGAAGTAGCGACCGGCCAA
Organism: uncultured Myxococcales bacterium; assembly: GCA_964554495.1. Classification (GTDB taxonomy): domain Bacteria; phylum Myxococcota_A; class Polyangia; order Palsa-1104; family JAEUJZ01; genus JAEUJZ01. Next base: position 4,322 of record CAZKOY010000007.1, on the reverse strand, counting down.
AAGGCAGATCGCGCTCAAGCTGTTCAGGCCGGCGTTGACCGACGGCAGGATCTCGCCAAGTTGTTCGTGCAGGGATGTCATGTGCAGCAGGGCCTCGAACCAGGGTCTGGAATCAAGCAGGATGGCTTGCTGACGCAGTGGCCATGGACAAAGGGACAGGGCGCAGGCGAACTGGCTCGTCGTACAGTGCGCCGCCTTCGCCGGCATCGGTAAGCTGGGCCGCGACCAGCGCGTTGGCGCAGCGTCCATCGCGCAGGTGACCACCCTTGGGAATCAGCGCCACATCGCGACGCTGTCGGCTGTCGATGTGCAAGCGCACGAGCATGTGAGCGATGCGCGATTCAAGCTGCGCAAGATCGCCTTCGCCGCATCCGATGGCTGCTGCCGCATCGGGATGCACCGTCAGAATCGCCGGACCCGTGGGCACGACTGGCCATTGCGAAGACTGCGATTTTTCCGTCGAAAGCGACAGCAAAAGCAGCGGGTATTCTGGGCCCAGACGCGGTGGTGCGGCAGCGGTGACAAGCGCCGGATCGTGGATCAACTGGACGCGCCCCGACGCGGTGGCAAAGCCGCTTGGAATCGACGAGCCGGGCTTGGCAGCAAACAGTACCGGCGGCGCGAGCGGGCTGCGCACCGGGCCTGCTTCAAGCTGCTCAATCGTCACGCCGTGATCAGTCAGGCGAGGCGAGAGCATCTTCTTCTGCCAGTCTCGCGCACTGCCGGCCACGACATCAGAAAGTCCCACGCGCTCGGCCAGCGCTTGAATGATCTCTAGGTCGCTCTTTACCCCTGGCGGTGGCGGCACCACGGGCCGCGCCACGCCCAGGTAATGATGGCCATACGCACCCAGCACATCGTCCGCTTCAAGCAGCGTATTGCAGGGCAAGACCAGCGTCGCAAGCTCGGCGGTGTCGGACAGCCAGTTATCAACGACCACCACAAGCTCGCGGGTCTTGAGCGCCTGGACCGTCGTATGCGACTCGGGCAGCATGGCCACGGGATTTCCGGCGGTGATCCACACCGCGCGAATCGGTGGATCTTGAGCCGTTAAGATCTCGCGACCCAACAGCGGCTCGCACACCGTCCGCGGCGCTTTGCCCTGACAGAACGACGTGTCAAAGGCGGCCCGCCGCTTGAAATAAAACGACACGCCACCGCCGGGAATCCCCAGGTTCCCACTGACTGCGCCCAGGGCATCCAGCGCTCGCACGATGGCCACGCCATTTCGTCGTCGCCCCATGCCCCAGCCGACCAAGATCGTCGCCGGGGCAGCGTCCGAAAGTGCGTCGCAGACGTGCTCGACCTCGGCCCGCGTGACATCGGCTTGCGCGGCCCATGCATCGACGCTGTGCGCATGACACAGCGTCAGAAACTCGGGCAGGTGATCGCAGAATTCGGCGGCGTTTTTTGTCCACGTGCCTTGCTCGTACAGGCGCCGCGCGACCGCCATGGCCAGCGCGAAGTCTCCACCCGGCCGCACCGCAATCGTGCGCTCGCACAGCGTGGCGGTGCGATGCCACACCGGATCGATCAGCGTAAGTCGCGCTCCGCGGCGCTTCGCCTCGCGCAGGATGGGGATCATGTGCGGGCTCGATGCCCAGACGTTTTTGCCCCAAAGCAGGATCGACTTGGCGTTGTACAGGTCGAAGACATCGCTTGAGTCCTCGACTCCAAAGTCGGCCTCTTGCGCGTAGTCACCCGCCCCCGAGCAGATGTCACCGCGCTTGACCGTGACCGGTCCGAAGCGCTCGAAGAACAGGTCGACGACCTTGGGCACCATGCCCAGCGTCCCGCCTGAGCGGTAATGAAAGATCGCCGCTGGTCCCGATTCAGCGCGGATGCGCACCAGGGCTTCCGCAGCAAACGACAGCGCACGGTCCCACGACACCGGCTCTAGCTGTCCCGTCTGAGCGCTGCGCAGAAGCGGCGTCGTGATGCGATCGGGCGCGTACTGCTGGTTCAGGAAGTGGCTCGTGCGATAGCACAGGAAGCCCTGCGTGATCGGGTGCTCGGGATCGCCACCCAGGTGCGTGACGCGCCCGTCTTGCACCGTCGCCACGATCGAGCACGCATCGGGGCAGTCGCGGTTGCATGTCGTCTTGCGCTGCACCGTCTCGCTGGTCCGGGTCATGCTCGCTCCTTTGTGCGACGGCCTGCGTTACTTGATCTGCACCAGGCCCGCCGGACGGCGCGGCCCTGACATCACCAGCTTCATCACCGCTTCAGCGACGCGCTGACCCGCCGCCATAAACAGCTTGGCGTGCTCGCTTTCCGGGGCACCGATGACAATCGGGCGTCCGATATCGCCGCCATAGCGCACGCGCGTATCCAGCGGGATCTCGCCCAAGAAGTCGACCTTCAAGGTCTCGGCAAGCTGCTTGCCGCCGCCGCGCGAAAAGATCTCGTCGTGGTGGCCGCAGTTCGGGCAGACGTAATACGACATGTTTTCGATGATTCCCAAGATCGGCACTTCGACCTTTTTGAACATCGAGACCGCTTTTTCGACGTCGATCAGCGCCACTTCCTGCGGTGTCGATACGACCACTGCGCCCGTAATCGGAATAAGCTGCGACAGCGAAAGCTGCGCATCGCCCGTGCCCGGCGGCAGATCGACCACCAGATAGTCCAGGTCGCCCCAATCGACATCTTCCAGGAACTGCTGCAAGAGCTTGTGGATCATCGGGCCGCGCCACACCACGGCGTTATCGCGCTCGGTGAAGAAGCCCACCGAGATCACCGGCATGCCGAAGTACACCGCCGGGCCGATGCGGTTCTTGCTGCCCGTGCTGGGGGGCGACTCGGGCTCGCCAAGCATCGTCGGCACCGAGGGGCCATAGATATCGGCATCGAGCAGGCCGACGCGCGCCCCTTGCTGCCGCATGGCCAGTGCGAGGTTGGTCGCCACCGTCGATTTACCCACGCCACCTTTGCCCGCCGCGACGGCGATGACGTTCTTGACGCCCGGCAGACGCGTCGCCGCACCGCGCGTTCCCAGCGGCACCGTGACCGTCGAAAGCACCCGTACGTCTTTGGCAAAAGGAGCTCGCTTCGCCGCATTCTCAACCGCGCGCTCTAAGCCGGCGCGGTCGCGGTACAAAGGCGTCGGCAGCTCAATCGTGATGTAGACCACGCTGCCGTCGATATCGATCTTCTTGGTCATCCCCAGCGACACGACGTCGCGGCCCAGCACAGGCTCGATCACCTCTTTGAGCGCTGCGCGCACGCCTTCCACCGTCGGAGTCTGACTCGCCATCAGGAACCTCTCTGCCTTCTTACCGGGCGTGGCCGAGCTTTTCGCGCTTGACCGCCAGGTAGTCTTGATTGTGTTGGTTTTCGCTGACCCAGTGCGGAACCCGCTTGGTCACTTGGATGCCGGCCGCCGCAAGCTCGCGCAGCTTGTCGGGGTTGTTGGTGAGCAGCGCCACCGAACGCACGCCCAGATCCGCCAGCATCGCCGCGGCCAAGTCATAGCTGCGCAGATCCGGGGCAAAGCCCAGCGCCTCGTTCGCTTCGACGGTGTCGACGCCGACATTCTGCAGCGCGTACGCGCGCAGCTTGTTGCCCAGGCCAATGCCGCGGCCCTCTTGCCGCAGATAGATGACGACCCCGCGTCCCGCCGCCGTGATCGCGGCAAGCGCCGCATCAAGCTGCTGTCGGCAGTCGCACTTCAGCGAGCCCAGCGTCTCGCCCGTCCAGCACTCGGAATGAACGCGGCACAGCACGTCTTCTGCGCCCGATAGCTCACCAGTCACGATGGCCAGGTGTTCGTCTTGGGCTGGCACGATGCTCGGCGACGTTCCCGGCCCCGCTTGGCGCGCATCGTCCTTGTGGCGATAGACAATCGCCCGCAGCGGCCCATGCACCGTCGGCATGGTGGCATCCGCATATCGATAGATCGCAACAGACTTCGGAAGCATGAACGCCGCCACATAGCACACTCGCCCCCCGCTTGACCATGCCGCAGCGAACGCCCACCTGACCTGCCTCGTGATCATGCGTGCATTCCCCTTGCCCGCCATCCGACTCCTCTCCTATCGTTCGCGGCATTATCGCTGCGGATGTCGTGCCGCTGTCTTCTTCGGAGTCGCGAATGTGGCCTCGGATCGTGCCAGTCACACTCCTCTCTCTGCTTTTGTTGGGGATCGTCCCTCTCTCGACGGTTCGGGCGGATCTCGCGAGTTTCGGTTCTTCGCTTCTTCCCGGCGCCCCCTGCGGCTTCATCGCGCCCTGCACCCGCATCGGCGAAATCGGCCTGCACCTCACTGCCCTCTCTTCTCTGCGCAGCGACAAACGATTCTGCGTACCGACAAATTATTCTG